>CAYPSU010000001.1:0-577 GCA_964413475.1 uncultured Polaromonas sp.
GATGCTGCAGGCCCTGCACACGGGCCGCGCCAAGTACAGCTCCATCTTCAACTATCCCACGCTCAATTGGGCCGATGTGGGGGTGGTCGGTTGGCTGGTCGACGGGGCGGCCATCATGAACCAGATTCCGCTGTGCCGCTGCAGTTACGGTCCTTATGCCCGCGCCATGGTTCGTGTGTGCAAGGAAGAGAGCTTTCACCAGCGTCAGGGCTATGAGGCCCTACTGGTGATGATGCGTGGCACGCCGGCCCAGCGCGAGATGGTTCAAGACGCGGTCAACCGCAGGTGGTGGAAATGCCTGGCCATGTTCGGTCCGCCCGATACCGACAGCCCCAACAGTGCGCAGGGCATGCGCTGGGGTATCAAGCGGGTGAGCAACGACGAATTGCGCCAGCAGTTCGTGGATGCGACTGTGCCGCAGGCCAAAGTGCTGGGCGTGACGCTGCCCGATCCCTTGCTCAAGTGGAATGAAGAGCGCCAGCACCATGACTACGGGCTGATCGACTGGGACGAGTTCTGGAACACGGTCAACGGCAACGGGCCGTGCAACAAGGAGCGTCTGGCCACGCGGGTCAAG
>CAYPSU010000001.1:587-52765 GCA_964413475.1 uncultured Polaromonas sp.
CTGCGGCAGCCTGCATGCGGCCGATGCCGGCCAGGCGCTGGCCATGGCCCGTGACGTCTATACGCGGCGCCAGGAGGGGGTCAGCATCTGGGTGGTGCCCAGCAAGGCCATCACCGCCAGCAGCCCCGACGACAAGGCGCAGCTTTTCGACCCGGCGGCTGACAAGATTTATCGCCACCCGACCTTCTACGACATTCCTGACGAAGTGGGGCATATGTGATGGACACCCAACAGGCTGTGCAGGCGCCTACCGACTACCTGCTGCATCTGGCTGATAACGCTCTGGTGCTGGGCCAGCGCAATGCGCAGTGGTGTGGCCACGGCCCCATTTTGGAAGAGGACCTGGCGCAGGCCAACATCAGCCTGGACCTGATCGGACAGGCGCGCCTGCTCTATGACCTGTTGGCGCGCCGAGCCGGTGATGGGTCGACCGAGGACACGTACGCCTACTTTCGAGATGCAGCGCAATTTCGCAACTACACCCTGCTGGAGTTACCTCACAACGGTCCGTTGGTCGGTTACGCCAAGGGTGATATGGATTACGCCGTCACCATCACCCGCAACTTTCTCTACAGCGCCCTGATGGTGCCGCTTTGGCAGCAGCTTGCCTCGGGAGGTGATCCAGATCTGGCGGCCATTGCGGCCAAGTCCTTCAAGGAGGCCAGCTACCACTTGCGCCATTCGCGCGACTGGCTGATCAAGCTGGCCGACGGCACCGAAGCATCGCAGGCCCGCATGCAGGCGGCCCTTGATCACCTGTGGCCCTACACCTGGGAGTTCTGGACTGACAGCGCCCTGGATCGGCAGGCCCTGGCGGCCGACTTGGGTCTGGATCCCCAGGAGCTCGCCGCCGATTGGACCGCCCTGGTGGAGGAGGGCTTGTCGCAGACGCCGCTTTCGCGGCCGGCGGCAGCGCAAGGCTATGTCACCCAGGGCAAGCAAGGCATTCATTCCGAGCATTTGAGTTACATGCTCTCGGAAATGCAGAGTCTGGCCCGGGCCCATCCGGGTGCCAAGTGGTGACGACGGGTCAGCCAGTCATCCCTGCTTGCAGCCCAGGGGAAGCAGCCCAGGGCGACGAGCAAGCCCAGCGTGAGCACATTTGGCGCCTGATCGAGCAAGTCAGCGACCCCGAGATTCCGGTCATCAGCTTGCTGGATCTGGGGGTGGTGCGCGATCTGCGGCGTAGCGGGGAGGTCTGGGAGGTGGTGATCACCCCCACCTACAGCGGCTGCCCGGCCATGGCTCAAATGGCCGACGATATCGTTGCAGTGATGACAAAGGCCGGATGGCCGGTTCGGGTGGTGACCCAGTTGGCGCCGGCCTGGTCCACCGATTGGATCAGCGCTGCGGGCCGGCGCAAGCTGCGCGAGTATGGGATTGCCCCGCCGGCCTCCCGTGTCGATGAGGCTGGCGCAGCACCGGCTGCCCCATCGCGCGTGTTGCGTTTCCTGCCGCGAGCGGCTGATCCTGCCGTGGTGTCCTGCCCGCGCTGCGGATCGGGCCAGACGGTGGAGACCTCGCGTTTTGGCTCGACGGCCTGCAAGGCCATGTACCGTTGTCTGGCCTGCAGCGAGCCCTTTGACTATTTCAAGCCTTACTGAGACCGATCCTCATGTCTGCCCTGCGATTTCATGATCTTTCCGTCAAGCGTGTCAGCCCGGAGGCGGCCGGTGCGGTGGCCATCACCTTGGCGGTGCCCCAGGCCCAGCGGGATGTCTTTCGCTTTGAGCCGGGGCAGTTCCTGACCCTGCGAGCCCAGATCGATGGTCAGGAGGTGCGGCGCACCTATTCCATCAGCAGCCCGCGCAGCCGTCTGCTGCGCTTTGGGGAAATCGAGGTCGGCATACGTCCGGTGCAGGGAGGCCTGTTCTCTAATTGGGCCGCCCGCCAGATTCGCGCCGGAGATGTGCTCAGTGTGATGCCGCCCGATGGCCGTTTCACCGTGCACAAGCCGCGGGCCATTCATCGGGTGGGCTTTGCAGCCGGTTCGGGTATCACGCCCATTCTGTCGATTGCGGCGAGCACCCTGGAGGAGCAGGCGGACAGCAAGTTCACCCTGGTTTATGGCAACCGTCGCATGGCCAGCGTGATGTTCAACGAGGCCCTGCAAGACCTCAAGGATCGCTATGCCGATCGTTTCACCATGATTCATATCCTCTCCCGGCAGGCGCAGGAGGTGGATCTGCTCCAGGGACGGATCGACGGCGACAAGGTCAAGGCCATCGTGGCCAGCCTGCTGCCGGCTGCCAGCATGGATGAGGTGTTTATCTGCGGCCCGCTGAGCATGATCGAGGCTGCTGAAGCTGCCTTGGTGGAGGTCGGTGTGTCGCCTTCGCGCATACACACCGAGCGCTTTACCACCAGTGACGCACAGGCGGTCAAGGTGCAAGCCGATGTGGATGCGGCGCAAAAAGACCGCCAGGGGTCGGAAGTGGCGCTGACGGTGATGCTCGATGGCAAATCGCACGAGGTGGCGGTCAAGCCGGGTCAGTATCTTCTCGATGCAGCGCTCGATGCAGGACTGGACCTGCCGTATTCCTGCAAGGGTGGCGTGTGCTGCACTTGCCGTTGCAAGGTGATCGAGGGGCAGGTGAGCATGGACCGCAATTTCACCCTGCAGGCCGACGAAATGGCCAAGGGCTTTGTGCTCAGCTGCCAGGCCCGGGCGCAGACGCCGTCGGTCGTGCTCAGTTATGACGAGCGCTGAAACTCGGGCTTCGTGCAGCCACAACTTGGCGCAAAGGTCTGTGTCGGGCCGGAGGATGTGTCCTAGCTGTCAACGCATCGAGCAGTTCAAGGCCAGCGCGCGCGGTCAGGCGGGGTCGATGATCGTGACGGTCTTTGGGGATGCGGTGCTGCCACGCGGCGGCCGAATCTGGCTGGGCAGTCTGATCGGCTTGCTCGCGCCTCTGGGTCTGGCCGACCGGCTGGTACGCACAGCTGTGTTCCGTCTGACCCAGGATGATTGGCTGGAGGCGGTGGTTCAAGGGCGTCGATCGGACTATCGACTGACCGCCTCGGGCCGAAGGCGCTTTACCGAAGCTGCGCGCCATATTTATGCGGCCGAGCCGGCGCCCTGGGATCAGCGCTGGCGTTTGATCACGGTCACCGGCGAGCTTGAGCCCGATCAGCGTGAGCGACTGCGCCGGGCTTTGTTCTGGCACGGCTTTGGTCAGTTGGGTGCCGATTGCTTTGTGCATCCAAGCGCGGACTTGACCGGGGTGTTTGAGTCCCTGGAGAGCGAGTCATTGGCACCGGTGCTTGGGCGACTGCTGCCCTTGGTGGCGGCCAATCCCCGCTTGCCGGCTTCCGGTAACGATGCCGATCTGGTGCGGCGGGCCTGGAACCTGCAGAGTCTCGATGCGGCCTATCGGGCGTTCGTCGACAGCTACGCTGCGCTACTGGCGCAATGGCAGAGGGCCGGTGCTGATCTGGGGGAGGAACTGGCTTTTCTGATTCGCAGTCTGTTGATTCATGATTACCGACGCTTGCTGCTGCGTGATCCTGAATTACCCGGTGTTCTGCTGCCAGCGCGCTGGGCCGGTCATGAGGCACGCAGTCTGTGTCGCGAGTTTTATGGCGCGCTGCTGCCGTCTTCGGAGCGGTTTCTGGATCAGCACCTGAGTCTGGCCGATGGCCGGTTTCCTGCGGGCAGTGCGCTCTTGAGCGAGCGCTTTGAGTTGTCAGACTCTTTGCTGGCGACCAGCTGATTGCGAGGCCTCATCCGAGGCGGGACTGGGATGCACGCCTCGCAGCCGTGGAGCGCTTGCTCAAAAGCCCGGTCGTCGTGCCGACAGCCGCTAGGCCCAGGGCAGGTTGAAGACGAACAGCACGATGCCCGGGAAGAACACAATGGCGGCCACACGCAACAGGTCGGAGGCCAGGAAGGGCATGACGAACTTGAAGGTGTCCTTCATCGGCACGTCCTTGGCCATGCTGCTGATGATGAAGACATTCATGCCCACTGGCGGTGTGATCAGACCGATCTCGACCACCATCAGCACGATGATGCCAAACCAGATCGCCTTGGCCTCGGGCGCCAGGCCGCCTATGTCCAGGCCCATCACGATCGGAAAGAAGATCGGGATGGTCAGCAGAATCATCGACAGGCTGTCCATGATGCAGCCGAGTACCAGGTAAATGAAGATGATCAGAAAGATCACCAGCAGAGGCGGCAGTTGCAGGCCGATCACCCACTTGGCCAGCTCGGTGTTCATCTGAGTCAGCGCCAGGAAGATGTTGAGGATGTCGGCACCCAGCAGAATCAGGAAGATCATGCCGGTGGCCCCGGCGGTGCCGTACATGCAAGCCAGGAAGCCTTTCTTGTCCAGGCCGCCCGAACGGAAAGCCACAAAGGCTGTGGCTACGCAGCCGATGGCAGCGGCCTCGGTAGGCGTGAACAGACCGCCGTAGATGCCGCCAATGACCACCAGGAAGATCAGTAGCACGGGCCAGGTTTCAAGCAATGCGCGGGCGCGCTCACCCCAGTTGTGACGCGGTCCGGCCGGCGCGTCGCTGGGGCTGAACCGCGCCACGATGGCAATGACCAGCATGTAACCGATGGCCGCAATGATGCCTGGCACGAAGGCGGCCAGAAACAGCTTGGCGATGTTCTGCTCGGCCAGAATGGCATAGATGACCAGCGGCACAGACGGCGGAATCAGGATGCCGAGCGTACCTCCTGCAGCCAGAGTGGCGGTGGCAAAGCGGCCCGAGTATTTGTGGGCTTTCAGTTCGGGCAGGGCCACCTGGCCCATGGTGGCGGCCGTCGCCAGAGAGGAGCCGCAGATGGCGCCAAAGCCTGCGCAGGCCGTTACCCCGGCCATGGCCATGCCGCCGCGCCAGTGGCCGATGAAGGTGTTGCCGGCCTGGAACAGCGCTTTCGAGAGACCCCCGTGCGTTGCAAATTGCCCCATCAGCAGAAACAGCGGCACCACCGACAGGTCGTAGACCGAAAAGCGCGCGTAGGCCCCGGTCTTGAAGTAGTTCATCAGCGGCACCATGCCAGCCACCATCACATAGCCTATCGAGCCCGCCAGCAGCATGGCAATGCCGATGTGTATGCGCACGGCCAGCATGAGCAGCATGGCCCCGAACATCAGGGCGCCCCATTCGATACCGGTCATGCGGCCACCTTGCGCAGGTTGACCTGCAGCTTGTACAGGGAAGTCAGGCCCAGCAGGATGAAGCCCGGGATCAGCGGCAGGTAGCCCCACCAAGTGGGAATGCTCAGCAACATGGAGGCGTCCATATTGACCCGCAGGTCCAGCATGCCCAGCAGCAGTCGCCAGGCCAGCAGGAAGGAAAAGAAGGCCATCACCAGATAGGCCAGCGCATCAAGTAGCGCATTGGTTTTGACCGGTGCCTTGGCGGTGAAGAAGTCCACGATGACATGGGCACCGATCCAGTTGGCGTAGGGCAGGGCCAGAGCGACCGCAGCGGCGGTCATGATCTGCACCAGCTCGTAGTCTCCCACCAGGGCTTTGTCAAACAGGGTGCGGCCACTTATGCTCCAGAGAGACATAAAGGCCATCAAGGTGAGCATCACCCCGGCCAGGACCGCCATGGCCTTGCAGCAGCGGTCCAGGAAGAGGCCGTAGCCGGTGTAGCGCTCAGTCGATTCGGTGATCAGCAGATCAGCCACGTGTTTTATCCTGTGTTGTAGTGGGCTTGAGATAAAAGAAGGCGGGACTCCGGCCCCGCCTTCAGACTTGGCCTTAAAAGCCGCGCTGGCTTACTTACTGTATTTTTGCACCAAAGCCCGGGCATCCTCGAGCATGGCCTTGCCGTTAAAGCCACGCTTGTTCATATCGGTCACCCATTCGTCATCCAGATTGTCGGTGGCCTTCTTCCAGCGCTCAACCTCGGCGGCCGGAATTTGGGTGATGGTGTAGCCGGGTGTCTCCACGAAAGCCTTGCGGCCTGGGACGTCGTTGCCTTCTTGGGTGCTGCCCAGGAAGGCCGACAACTCGCGGCCGGAATTCTTGTCGATGACGGCCTTGAGGTCAGGCGGTAGCGAGTCGTAGCGGGCGCGGTTCATGGGCACCACGAAGAAGGTGGTGTAGAGGGCGGGCGTACCCTTCGGTGTTTCGGATGCGTACTTCGTCAGTTCATTGACTTTCAGGCCAGGCGCGACCTCATAGGGGATCACTGCACCGTCGATCACGCCCTTGGACAGTGCCTCGGGCACTTGTGGCACTGGCATACCCACTGGAGTGGCCCCCATATTGGCCAGCATCTTGGTGACGGTGGCGGTGGGGCCCCGCATCTTCATGCCGCGCAGGTCTTCGATCTTGGTGATCGGCTTGTTCTTGGTGAAGATCACGCCCGGTCCATGCACATGCACGGCCAGCAACTTGACGTCCTTGTACTCGTCCATGGCGTATTTCTGCACGAAATCCCAGGCGGCGCGGCTGGTGGCGCCGGCATTGGTCATCATGAAGGGCAGCTCAAACACTTGGCTGCGTACAAAGCGGTTGGCTGAGTAGCCCGCCACGGTCCAGACCACATCGGCCACGCCATCGCGGGCCTGGTCATAAAGCTGTGGGGGTGCGCCGCCAAGCTGCATGGCCGGGAAGATCTGGCAGTTCAGGCGGTTGTTCGAGTCCTTGGCGATGTTGTCGCACCAGGTCTTGAGCATGGTGGTGTGCTGGATCGACTGGGGGCCCAGGAAGTGGTGCACCTTGAGGGTGATGGTCTGGGCCTGTGCGGCCGACAGACCTGCGGTCAGGGTGGCGGCCAGGGCGATCGTCTTGAGCGTGAGCTTCATCAGGAGGTTCCTCTTGAGGGGTTGGAAGCGCTAGGTTACTGAGCCGTTCTCCAGCGCGGGGCGGGGTTAACCCTGATCTGCCAACGTTCGTGGGCAGAATCGGGGCAACGCGGGTCGATCGGGGGCGGCGCACGATTCATGCGCAGGCTCCGATCGTGTTGCTGCGGGCCAGGTCCAGTGCTTCGCGCAGGACTTGGCGGTCGCCAATGTGGTTGGCCAAAATCAGAACCAGCTTGGCCAGCATCAGGTCCGATTGTTCGTCGCTGAGGTCGCGCTGACTGGCAATGAGTTCTTCATAGAAGCCATCAGGATCTGCGATGCGGGGCTGGCGGTGGAGCGGGGCGTTTGCGTTCATGGCGGGAAAGTCCTGGGCTCAGTGCAGGGCCAGTGCCCGTCGCAGGGCGGCCTGCACCGCCGAGGCCTCAAAGCCTCGCCAGCGCGCGGCGACATGCTGGTCTGGCCGAATCAGGTACACGGTGCCGCTTTGGCCGTCGTAGCGCCGGGTCAGTTCGCCCTGCGGGTCTTTGAGGTCGCGCCCGACTTCCAGCACGGCCACGGACAGATCGCCCACCTGGACGGGCTCAGCCCCGGGGCCGAAGCTGAGCAAGACAAAGCCACCGCGCAGCGCTTCGAGCAGCCAGCGGCTTTGCCCATCGATTTCAACCGGCGCATCGGCGCAAGGCGAGCCGGGCCGCATCGCACCGGCGAAGGGGGCTGCGTCCGGCGTGTTGAGCATGGAGTCGGTGTAGGGGGTGGGCATGGACAGCCGGCCACTGTTGACCAGGGGTCGGGCGAAGGGCTCGGTACGGGCCAGCTCCAGCACCGCATTGCGCAGCCGCAGGGAGGCGCGGCTCTTGGGGCTGATGAAGTCGGTGGAGCGGGTGGAGTTGCGCAGGTTGTCATCGGCTGCGAACGACCGCTCCTGGTGATAGCTGTGCAAGAGGCTGGCCGGTGCCTGACCCTGCACCACCAGGGCCAGCTTCCAGGCCAGGTTGTCGGCATCCTGCACACCGGAGTTGGCGCCCCGCGCGCCAAACGGCGAGACCTGATGGGCGGCATCGCCGATCAGCAGCACGCGGCCGTGCTGGAACTGGTCGGCCCGTCGGCAGGCGAACTGGTAGACCGACACCCATTCGAGTTCAAAGGGCACCTCGCCAAGCATGGCCCGGATGCGCGGGACGACTTTCTCGGGCTTCTTTTCTTCTTCCGGATCGGCATCGCGGCCGAGTTGGAAATCAATGCGCCAGACGCTGTCGCATTGCTTGTGCAGCAGCACGCTCTGGTTGCGGTGGAAAGGGGGGTCGAACCAGAACCAGCGCTCGGTGGGGAAGTCGGCTTTCATGACCACATCGGCAATCAGGAATCGATCTTCAAAGACCTGCCCGCCAAAATTGGCCCCTACCATGCGCCGGGTGGCACTGTGGGCGCCGTCGGCGGCAATCAACCACGCAGCCTGCAGACCAAAGTGGCCGTCCGGGGTTTCAATCGTCAGGCTGACCTGTTCCTCGTTCTGCTCCAGGGCGGTCAGCTTGTGCTTCCAACGCAGGTCCACCAGGGGGTGGTCTTCGCAAGCCTGCACCAGAGCTTCCTCCAGATAGTACTGCTGCAGGTTGATCATGGCCGGCATCTTGTGATGGGCCTCGGGCAGCAGATTGAATTGATAGGCCTGGGTCTGGCCAAAGAAGACCTTGCCCACCTGCCATTGAATGCCGCGCTCGGCCAGCGCCTGACCGATGCCGAGTCGGTCCCAGATTTCGAGCGTTCTCTTGGCATAGCAGACGGCACGCGAGCCGATGCTGACGGTGTTGTTGTCGTCCAGCACGACGGTTCGCAGTCCGCGCGAGGCGCAGTCCAGTGCCAAGGTCAGGCCAACCGGCCCCGCACCAATGATCACCACCGGATGGCATACCGGCTGACCGCCGCCGAGCTCGGGGCTGGGCCGATAGGCGAACTCTGGATAGGTGTAGGTCTTGAGCATGGCTGTGCGTTGGGTGCTCAGTGCGGCTTGTCCTCGAACTCGTGCTCGTGCATCCAGGCAGCATGCTGGGGCGCACGGCGAGTCTGCGACCATTCTTCCAGCATGTCCCACTTGACCTCATCGAGCTTGCGGTACATCTCGGGCGTGCCGATGTCGGCGGCCAGCTCCAGGCGGTGGCCATTGGGATCGAAAAAGTAGATGCTCTTGAACAGGGTATGGTTGGTTGGCCCGATCACCTCAATGCCAGCGGCCTGCAGTCGGGTCCGGGTCTGCTCGAGTTCCTCCACGCTGCCCACCTTGAAGGCGATGTGCTGCACCCACGGCGGTGTGTTGGGGTCGCGGCCCATTTCGGGGGCGTTGGGCAACTCGAAAAAGGCCAGCACATTGCCATGGCCCGCATCAAGAAACACATGCATGTAAGGATCAGGCGCCTTGGTGGACGGCACCTGGTTCTCGGCAATGGCCAGCACAAATTTCATCTGCAGATGTTGCTCGTACCACTTCACGGTCTGCTTGGCATCCTTGCAACGATAGGCCACATGGTGAATGCGTTCGATGTTCATGGACGGCTCCTTGCGTGGGGGGTGCCAGATGCGGTCTGGATCTTCGAGAGCGGGCTCGATTCAACCCTCGAGCGCTTGCCACATGGCCACATCGCGCTCGGCCGTCCAGATGCGGGGGTCGGGGTACTCGGTGGCTTCGTCGTAGGCCCGGGTCACATCGAAAGGCATGCAGTGGTTGAAGATGACCCAGTGTCCGTACTTGGGCTGTAACGCCGCGAAGGTGCGTTCGTAGACTTTGCGCAGGTCTTCGCCCCGTTCGGCCCCCGCCTTGACCTGGCTGTAGAGGTCGCTGATGAAGGCGCGGGTGCCGGCCAGGCCCGCTTGCACCTCGGCCGGGGTTTGCAAGGCTGCGCCGCGTCCGGGCACCAGCTTGTTCGGTTGCAGTGCGGCCAGATTGTCCAGGGTTTGAGGCCAGTCGCGCAGGTAAGCATCGCCCGCGTAAGGGGTGGCATCGAACTCGACCAGGTCACCGCTGAAGAGAATTTTCTCATCGGGCAACCAAGCCACCGTGTCCCCCTTGGTGTGCCCCCGACCGAGCTGCAGCAGTTCCACTTTGAGCGAGCCCAGCCACACGGTCATCTTGCCGGTGAAGGTGAGGGTGGGCCAGGTCAGGCCGGGCGGCACGCTCTCAACGTTGCGAAACAGGCGCGGGAAGCGGCCAATTTCACTGGCCTTGTCGAACTCGCCGCGTTCGACGATGAGGTCGTAGGTGTCCTGGCTGGCGATGATCTGCTGCGGCTGGTAGGCGCTGGCGCCAAGCACACGCACTGCGTGGTAGTGGCTCAGCAGCACGTATCGGATCGGCTTGTCGGTCACCTGTCGGATATGGTCAATCACATCCTGGGCCATAGCGGGCGTGGCCTGCGTGTCGATCACCATGACCGCATCGTCGCCGATGATCACGCCGGTGTTGGGATCCCCTTCAGCGGTGTAGGCATAGGCATGATCCGACAGTTTGTCGAAGCTGACCTTCTTTTCTTCAAGGTCAGCAGCTGAGGCGAAGGTTTTGGTGCTCATGACGGATCGTGCAAGGGCGGTTAAAATTTGTTTTAGACAAATTTATTTGTTTTAGACGTAAGATTGTCGGAGCAAAATTCCACCAGGTCAAACTCATTTAACTAGGGTAAACCCTGATCTGAACCCTGCGGGGATCGACCCGAAGCCAAAATGCCGCCCATGCCCAAAGCGCCTCCGGCTCGCAAGAGCCTCAGATCTGCCGTCGAGGCGGCCTCTGGTCGCACCTCGCGTGGCATTCAGAGTGTGGAGGTGGGTGGACAACTGCTCAAGGCGCTGGTGCGATCGGGTCGGCGCATGGCGCTGAAGGATTTGGCCCGTGAGGCTGATATGACGCCGGCCAAGGCCCATCCCTACCTGGTGAGCTTTGGCAAGCTCGGCCTGATTGAGCAGGACCCGGTCTCCGGCCACTACGGATTGGGCCAGTTGGCGGTGCAACTGGGCCTGATCAGCCTGCAGCAGGTCGACCCGGTGCGACTGACCATTGCCGAGTTGCCCGCGCTGGCACAGGCCCTGGGGGTGACGGTCTCGGCGGCGGTCTGGGGTGGCAGTGGTCCGATCATCGTGCGGGTTGAGGAAGGACCGCGTGCGGTCAATGTGTCGATGCGCCACGGCATTCCGGCCTCCCTGCGCCATACCGGCACCGGCAAGGTTTTTGCCGCCTACATGCCGCCCGAGGTGGTACGCGCGGCCCTGGTGGCCCAGGGCGAACCTCAGGCCTGGGACGATCAGGCCTTTCATCGCGAACTGGTGCGGATTCGGGATCTGGGTCTGAGCCAGGTGCGTGAGGAGCTCATGCCGGGTATCAGTGCCATGGCCGTGCCGGTTTTCGATGGCTTCGGGCGCTTGGCCTTGGCCGTTGCGGCGATGGGCCCGACGGCACAGCTCGATCTTTCGCCCGAGGGCCATCAGGCCAGCCTGCTCCGCGAGGTGGCGCGTCGGGTGTCGCTGCGATTGGGTGCACCAGCCCCTTAGGTTGGTGAGGCTGCCTCAAAGGATTCGCGCATGCTGATCAAGTTGTCGCTGGTGGCCGCCTCGGTCCTGCTGTCTTCACTGGCGGCCCGTCGCTTCGGCCATGCGGTGGGTGGCACGATAGGTGGACTGCCCATGATCGCCGGTCCAATTGCCGGCTTTGTGTTGCTGGCCTCGGATGTGCAGACTACGCAAGCGATTGCCCTGGCCACGCTGGTGTGTCTGCCGGCCACAGCGATGCATCTGACCACCTTTGCCTGGTCCGTCTTGCGGTGGCGCTGGCCGCTTGCCCTGCTGATGGCCAATATCGTGTTCTTCGCGCTCGGTCTGAGCCTGCCATTTTTGACGCTGCCCGCTTTGCAGACCTTTGCGCTGGTGCTTTTGGTCCTTCTGCTGGGACACCGGGCCATGCCCTCGGTGGAGCTGCAAGTCGCTGCGGTCCACATTCCAAATCTGGAGCTGGTCTTGCGCGTGGCTGCTGCGGTACTGCTGGCCTGGTTCATCATCGAGTCCGCCGGGGTTGTGCCTGCGGCCTTGAGCGGTCTGCTGCTGGCCATTCCCATCACGGGCAATGTGCTGCCTTGCTTTACCTTGCCTCGTCATGGGGCACAGGCCACCGTGATTCTCTTGCGCGGCTTTCTGCGGGGACAGGTGGGCTTTGCTGTGTTTTTTGCCACCTTGTTGTGGGGACTGGAAGTCGCATCGCCCGGCCTGGCCTACGGGGCAGCTTGGGCCGCCGCCTTGGCGGTAGCCATTGGCTTGTATGCCTGGCAGTCGCGGTCCAAGCGATAGGCGCGCTCTTTGAGAGCAGCTCGGCCCCGCAGCCAGCGCACTCTCGGCGAGAGCCGAGCCCTCGCAGCCAGGGGCCCTTGCTTTTGAGCCGATCGCGCTGGCGTCAGCGCCCTCGCACGGGGCGCATTGGCCTTTTTCCAGGGGTGTTGTCCCTGATGACGGCTTGGATCGGTCACCTTACCATGGGCACCCATTCGAATACAAGGACCTTTCATGCAACGATCCCGCCTGCGCCTGCTCGCTCTTGCAGCCCTCGGTGCTGTTGGCGCTCTGTCCGGAGCTGCCTTCGCACAGACCTGGCCGACCCGTCCCATCCGCCTGGTCGTGCCCTTCCCACCTGGCGGCCTGATCGACAACATGGCTCGATTGGTGGCTCCGCGGCTGGCTCAGGAGCTCGGTCAGCCGGTGGTGATAGACAACAAGCCGGGGGCTGGTGGCAACCTCGGGGCGGCTGAAGCCTCGCGTGCCGCGCCCGACGGATACACCCTGCTGATGGCTTCGCCCCCACTGACGATCAGCCCGGCTCTTTATGCGAGCTTGCCCTACAAGCCCGAGCAAATTACGCCGCTGGCTCTGTTGGGACGAGTGCCCAATGTGCTGGTGGTGAACCCGGCATCGGGCATCAACTCATTGGCTGACCTCAGTGCGATGGCCCGCGCGCGCCCTGGTCAGCTCAATTACGCATCGAATGGTCAGGGGACCTCTTTGCACCTGAGCGCCGAGCTCTACAAGAGTCGGGCGGGTGTCTTTGTCACCCACATTCCCTACCGCGGTGCAGCCGCGGGGCTGACCGGTTTGATGTCGGGTGAAGTGCACATGATGTTCGATAACTTGCCGTCGGCCTTGGGCTTGATCAATGGGGGAAAGCTCAAGGCTCTGGCGGTGACCACGCCGCAGCGCAGCAGTGCCTTGCCGCAGGTACCGACCATGGAAGAGGCGGGCATGAAGGGGTATCAGGTGTTCGCCTGGTTTGGGCTGGCGGCACCGGCCGGTTTGCCTGCGGCGATTCAACAAAGGTTGGAGCAGGCCCTGGAGCGCGTGGCCGCGCAGGCTGAGGTCAAGGCCGCGATGCTCAAAGCGGGGGCTGAGCCGACTTGGGCCAATGCACAGAGCACGGCGGTCTTCATGCGAGCCGATATGGAGCAGTGGAAGAAGGTGGCAGCCTTCGCCAAGATTTCGCTTGAATAGCAGGTCGGACAGGGTTGGGGGTGAAACGGGCGACCTATCGCGCCGAGGGCGTTGCTCCCACAAGGCGTGGGCTCGGTTCCGGGGGCAGCACGGACCAAGATGAAAACTTCGCGCCGGGGATCCGTAAGGCCACCTGATCTGACTGAGAACCGGCGGATACCGTGTTTCAAGCCAGGCCCTGGGGGTGCGAAATAGAGGGCCAAAGAACTGGCCGGATGGCGGGAGTTTCGCCCTCGTGGGACGAGGGCGCTCGGTGGCCTCACAGGTCTTCGATCAAAACCGGTATGGCCTGGCCCCAAAGGTCGACATGGGCTTGCAGCTGCCCAATTGCACCGGCCGCCCGTTCCCCCCGCACATAAGCCAGGGCCACGCAGGCACCGGCCTCCCAGCCCCAGCCCGCCGAGGTGATCTCACCGATGGTGGCGCCCTCGTGCAGCAGGGGCTCACCACCCCAGAGATAGACCTTGGGGTCCAGACAGCGCAGTCGCACCAGTTTCTTGCTCGGCGGCTTGCCCTCCTGTAGCCTTTGCCGGAGGGCCGGCAGGCCCATGAAGCCGCCGGGTTTGTCCAGGGCAATGCCGCGCATCATGACAGCCTCGATCGGGGTTTCGTCCGGACCGAGCTCGGCTCCCCAGGCCCGTCTCAGGCGCTCGATACGCAATGCATCGAGCGCATAGTAGCCCGCATCGCGCAGGCCCAGGCCGGCGCCGGCCTCATGAAGAACCTGGTAGACATGACGGGTCATCTCAACGGGCACATACATCTCGTAGCCCGGCCCGCCCACGTAGCTCATGCGAGCCACCCGCACGCGGGCAAAGCCCAGGTCTATTTCCCGGGTCATGGCAAAGGGCAAATTTTGGGCGGATACATCGTCCGGACTGACGCGCTGCATCAGTTCGGCGCTGCGCGGACCCATCAGGGACAGCACGCAAGTCTGCGCGGTGACATCGCTCAGACTGACCCACTCCGCATCTTGGCGATGGCGTTGCAGCCAGTCCATGTCGCGTGTGGCCTGAGCCGATCCAGTGACGATCATGAAGCGGTCTACGGCCAGCCTCATGACGGTCAGGTCGCTCTCGAAGCCACCGCGCTCATTGAGCAGCGGGGTGTAAACCATCTTGCCCACCGGCGCATCGATATCGGCTGCGCAGAGGCGCTGCAAAAAGTGCAGGGCATCGCGGCCTTGAACAAGCAGCTTGGCAAAGGAGGTCTGGTCATACAGGGCCACCGCCTCGCGGGTGGCACGTTGCTCTGCCTGCAACCAGGGCAACCAGTCGGGCACATCGAGGGTTTCGCGCGCAGCCGGTGCGCCCGCCGGCTTGAAGTAGCTCACCCGCTCCCAGCCGTTCTTGCTGCCGAAGACCGCCCCCTTGCCAGTCAGCACGTCATAGAGGGGGGAGGTGCGCAGCGGCCGGGCGGTCTGCAGTTCCTGGCGCGGCCAGCGCATGGCGTAGTGCAGGCCCAGAGTCTCGCCGGTGCGCTCGGCCAGGGCTTTGCGGTTGCCGGTGAAGGGGGCAAAGCGCCGGATATCGACATCCGACAGATCGACGCTCGGCTCGCCGCCCAGTATCCATTCGGCCATCAGGCGACCGGCGCCGCCGGAATTGGCAATGCCGGCCGAGTTGAAGCCGGCACAAACAAAGTAGTTGCCCATTTCGGGGGCGCGTCCCAGAATGAAGTTGCCATCTGGAGTGAAGCTCTCGGGGCCGTTGAGCAGCATCTTGATTTCGGCTTTTTCCAGGCAGGGCGTGCGATGCAGGGCGTTTTGCATCAAGACCTCAAACTGGTCCCAGTCTTCGTCGAGCAACTGGAACTGGAAAGTCGATGGAATGGGATCGACCTTCCAGGGTTTGGCCACCGGCTCAAAGCCGCCCATGAGCAGGCCACCGACCTCTTCCTTGTAGTAGATGAATCCGTCCGGATCCCGAACCACCGGCCACATCGGGTGTATGCCCTCAATTTTTCCGGTGACGATGTAAAAATGTTCGGCCGAGTACAGCGGTACATTCACACCGGAGAGAGCGCCGAACTGGCGGGCCCACTGACCGGCGCAGTTGACCACGATCTCGCAGTGGATCTGTACCTCTGTCCCCTCTGTGGCCAGCCGCACGCTGCTGACCTGGCCGGCCGATTGCTCAACGGCCACCACCTGCACCCCTTCGATGATGCGCACGCCTTTTTGCCGCGCCCCCTTGGCCAGGGACATGGTCAGATCTGCGGGATTGGCCTTGCCATCGCCCGGGATCCAGATGCCGCCCTGCAAATCGTCGGTGCGCAGGCCAGGCGCTCGTTCGCTCACCTCCCGCGGGCTTATTTCGTGCACCTCAACCCCGAAGCTGCGCGCCAGCGCGATCTGGCGTCGCAGGACCTTCATGCGTTCGGGCGTGCGGGCCACGTTGACGCTGCCGCATGCCTTCCAGCCAGTGGCCAGTCCGGTTTCTGCCTCCAGCCGGCTGTAAAGCTCGATGCCGTATTTGCTCATGCGGGTCATGTTGCGGTTGGGCCGCATTTGACCGACCAGCCCGGCCGCATGCCAGGTGGTGCCGCAGGTCAGCTGGCCTTGCTCAAGCAGCACCACATCGGTACAGCCCATGCTGGCCAGGTGATAGGCCACTGAGCATCCGGCAATGCCACCGCCGACGATGACGACGCGAGCCTGGGAAGGAATACGATCTTTGAGCATAGTCTTACTTTCTTCAAGGTTCAGGGTGTTTCAACCCAGTCTCAAGGCCATCACGCCGACCACAATGCTGATGGCGCCCAGGATGCGCCAGCGTGTCCAGCGCTCCTTGAGCAGCCAGGCGCCCAGGATCACGGCAAAAAGCACCGAAGTCTCACGCAGTGCGGCCACCAGAGCCACCGGTGCCACTGTCATGGCCCACAAGGCAATGGCATAGGACCCCAGCGAGGCCAGCGCACCGGCGGTGGCCAGCGGCCAGCGCTGGCCGGCGTAGTGCCAAACTTGGCCCTTGCGTTTGATGAAGACCAGCAGTGCAAAAGGCCAGCCGTCCAAGGCAAACAACAGGGCAATGTATTGGGCCACGTGACCGCTTTCGCGGGCGCCCTGTGCATCGACCACGGTGTAGAGCGCGATCAGAACCGCATTGCTCAGTGCAAAGACCACTGCCTTGCGGTGGCGCAGCAGGCCGGCACTCATGCCCAGCATCAAGACTCCGCCGCTGATCAGCAGGATGCCCAGCCAGCCCAGGGATTTGATGGTTTCGCCCAGCAGGAAGTAGGATCCCAGGGCCACCAGCAGCGGTGCGGTGCCGCGCATCAGCGGATAGGCCAGACCCAGCTCGCCGTGCTTGAGGGCGCCGGCCAGCGCAATGTAGTAGCCCACGTGAATCACCAGGGACGCCAGCACGTAGGGCCAAACGTGAACGGGTGGCAGTCCCACCACCAGCAGCACTGGCAGGGCCAGCAACGAACACAGCACGTGGATCAGCGCGGTATCCAGGGCCTTGTCCGCACTGGACTTGACCAGCGCATTCCAGCTGGCATGCAGCAGCGCGCCGGTCAGAACCAGCAGCACCACTGGCCACGTCATGCTCATTTCATCGACCCGTCAGTGCGCAGCGTCGTGCCCTGTCCAGGAAGTGAGCCAGAGGGGCGGTGGTCAGGCCGGGCCGCTTGGCCTGGTCGTCCCACAGTCGCAGGTGGACCGCCCCCTGGGCGCCGGGTTTGGCGATGAAGGCGCTGGCCTCCTCTGGGCTGAAGATGCCGCCCTGCAATTTCAGGCTGCGCTTGGAATCTTCGGACAGGGCCTCGTGATACCCAGCCCGGGTGGCGCAGAGGTAGCGCTTGGCGTCCACATGGCGCTCAATGGCGCCAATCACCTCTTCAGGGAAAAGTCCGCGCAGAAAGGGCACCACCCGGTACTGGTGGACATCGTCCACGCCATCGGCGCTGGGGGTGCCGGGCATATCGTGCAGCAGGTGCCCCAGATCGTGCAGCAGGGCAGCCGTGACCAGCTCATCGCTGGCACCTTCCAGTTCACCCAAGGTGGCCGACTGCAGCGCATGTTCCAGGTGTGAGACCGGCTCGCCGGTGTATTGCTCGCCGCCGCGCTGATTGAACAGCGCCTCGATATCCAAGAGAGTCAGGGCCATGGTGATGGGTTCTGGGGTAGAGCGGACTCAGCGTTGCTCGAGCTGTAGTTGCGATTGCTTCAGGCGTGTATCGCTCAACGCACCGGCCTGTTCCAGGATGGGGTAGGCGATGGAGCAGATGTGTGAGTTGATCCGCTTGAGCTCGCTGATCAGATCGATGTGAAGCGAGCTTGTACCTATGCTCTGGGGCGTGTTTTCCTGCAGTCGGGCCAGATGACGGTTGGCGTATTCACGCTCGAGATCGCGCAGGCGCACCTTTTCTTGCAGCAGTGTTTGCGCATCGTGCAGTTCGCCGTAGAGGAAGACGCTCATGCCCAGGCGCAGATTGGACAGCAGGCGCTGGTGCATGTCTTCGATTTCCTCCAGGCCGGCCGATGAAAACTCACGTCCCTTGTTGATTTTCTTATCCTCGATGTCCTGCAGCACCCGCTCGATGATGTCACCCACCTGCTCCATATTGATGGTGAAAGACATGATGTCGGCCCAGCGCCGGCTTTCCTTTTCGCTCAGGGCCTCGCGCGAGATCTGGGTCAGATAGAACTTGATGGCTGAGTACAGTCGGTCGACCTGGTCGTCCATCTGCCGCAGTTGCTGCGACAGCGCTGCGTCGTTGTGCCGGATCACCGGCATGATGCCGCGCAGCATGTTTTCCACAAGGTCTGCCTGATGCATGGCCTCTCGCGCGGCACAGGCAATCGCCAGGGCAGGCGTGCCCAGCGCAGTGGCGTCCAGGTATTTGGGCTCGTTGCGTTGACCGGGATCGGCCGACTTGGGCAACCAGACCTCCAGCCGATGCGCCGCGAGGCTGACAAAACCGACGAGGACGATCGCCAGCAACACATTGAAGATCACATGGAAGCTCACCACTGGGTGCAGGCCCCAGACGGAAAGCAGGTCCAGCGGCCTGACCAGCCACCCCATCAGGGGCAGGGTCAGCAGGCAGCCGAGCACCTTGAAGCCCAGATTGCCCAGGGGCACGCGGCGTACCTCGGGGCTGGCTTTGCTCAGATTCAGATACGCCAGCAAGCCGCTGCCCAGATTGGCCCCGAGCACCAGCCCGAGGGCATGCGGGAGCGTCAGGATCCCACTGGTGTGCAGGGCGGCCGTCAGCAGCACCATGGCCAGGCTGGAATAGGAAATCACCGTCAGCAGGGCGCCCACCAGGATCAGAATGACCCAATCGTTGGGCAGGGTCATCAGCAGTGCCTTGATGCCCGGCGACTGCGTCATCGGCCGCGTGGCCTCGACAATAAGGTGCAGAGCCAGCGTCATCAGCCCCAATCCGATGCACACCCGGCCCCAGCGGCCGGCGGTGTTGTTCTGATTGGTCACGAAGGTCACCACCCCTACAAAGATCAGCAGGGGTGACAGCCAGCTCAGATCGAAGGAAAAGAACAGTGCCATCAGGCTGGTACCGACATCGGCTCCGAGCATGATGGCCAGCGCTGCCGCTGTGCTGATCATGCCCTGACCGACGAAGGCGCTGACGATCAGGCAGGTGGCGGTGCTGGACTGCAGCAAGCTGCTCACGCCCAGGCCAGCGAGCAGGCCGACCAGACGCTGGTTGACGCCGCGTGCCAGCACATCGCGCAGCTTGACGCCCATGACCCGCAACACTCCGGTGCGCACCATGTGTGTGCCCCAGACCAGCAGGGCAATGGCAGCCAGGAGATTGAGCAGGTTGAGCATGAGGTGCCGAGTTTTCGATCAGGCCCAGGGCAGGGAATAGGTCTTGAGGTTGGTGAAGCTCTTCATGGCCTCCTGCACCCCTTCCTTGTAGCCCAGCCCTGAGTCCTTGATGCCCCCAAAGGGCGTAAGTTCGAGCCGGTATCCGGGCACCTCGCGGATATTGACGGTGCCCATGTTCAGTTCGTTGATGAAGCGGACGATGTCATCGAGTCGGTTGGTGCAGACCCCGCTGGACAGTCCGTAGGCGGTGGCGTTGGCCATGGCTATGGCCTCGTCGACGGTGCCGAAGGTCAGGATGGGCGAGACCGGGCCAAAGGTTTCCTCGCGCACCAGCGTCATTTCAGGCTGCACCTGATCGAGCACCGTGGGCGCGTACAGAGCGCCGCGCCTCTGGTTGCCCGCCAACAGTCGAGCGCCCTGGCTGACCGCCTCGTGAACCCGTGCCTCGAAAAGCCGGGCGGCGGCCTCGTCAATCACCGTTCCCATCTGGTGGCTTGCATCGGCGGGATCGCCGTAAGTCCAGGCTCGGGTGGCCTGCACCACCCGCTCGGTGAATTCCGAGGCGACTTTGCGGTGCACCAGCATGCGCTTGACCGCGGTGCAGCGCTGACCAGAGTTTTTATAGGAGCCTTGCACCGCCAGGGTCGCAGCTTCTTGCAAATCGGCATCGTCCATCACGATCAGTGGATCGTTGCCGCCGAGTTCGAGCACGATGCGCCGGTAACCGGCCTTGGCAGCGATGTATTTGCCGATGGCCACACCGCCGGTGAAGGTGATGAGATCGACGGCGGGATGGGTCAGCATTTCATCGGCGATTTCGCGGGGGTCGCCTGTGACGACCTGCAGCATCGGATGGGGCAACCCCGATTCGTAAAGCAGTTGCGCCAGATAAAGAGCCGAAAACGGCACTTTCTCGGAGGGCTTGAGCACCATGCGGTTGTTGGTGGCGATGCTCGGAATGACCTTGTGGGCCACCTGGTTCATCGGGTGGTTGAAGGGGGTGATGGCGGTGATCACCCCCAACAGAGGGGAGCGCTGGGTGTAGACCCGTCGTTTTTTGCCGTGCGGGGTCAGGTCGCAGCTGAAGATCTGTCCATCGTCCTTGAGCACTTCCTGGGCGCCGAACAGCAGCACATCGCTGACCCGCCCGGCCTCGTAGGTGGCATCGTTGATTGACAAGCCGGACTCTGCGGTGATCAGCGCCGCCACCTGTGGCAGCCGCTCGCGCACCAGAGCTGCGCACCGGTTGAGAATGCCGGCTCTTTCATGTCGGGTGAGCGTGGCCTTGTAATCGCGCGCCCATTGATAGGCCTGCCGGACCTCCTCCAGGGTGGCCTTGGGGACGGTGCCTATGCGCTGCTCGGTATATGGGTTGAAGACTTCGATGCAGCGATCGCGCTGTGAGCCGACACACTGGCCCAAAAGGCGCATAGCATCGAGCCGCTGGTCTTTGATGAAGGCCTCGATGGCGGTCATGGTCCTGTTTCCTTCGCAGGTCTTATCGGGCCCAGTTGAGCGCCAGATCAAAGGCATCAAAGTTGCGCCACCGCCGCTGGCTGTCAAGGCCGGGGGTCGGGCGGTTGACGATCAGGGGCACCTTCTGCTCGCTGATGCCGCCATGTGAGCGCAAGGGCACATCCAGACCGCTGAGGTCATGTCGTGACCGCGAGGTGCCCAGCACTGTGAACCGCTCGGAGACCACCACGATGTCGCCAATGCGGTCGGCCGGTAGTTCGAATCGCTCAGCCGCCGCCTGCCGGGTGAGGGCTGTCTCTACCCCCGCGTGTTGCAGCAACCGGCTGCAGGCCTCTTCGGGCGCCACGCCATCGGGCAGATAGACGGTGGCAAAAGAGCCCAAGGCGCCGTGGTGCACCACATAGGGGTCGGTGATGGGCAGGATGACGCGGCAGCGCTGCGCGCCCAGCCACTGGTCGAACCAGTCCTGCAGATAGATCACTTGAGGCTGTCCGTCCATGCCGACCTTGGCATTCATGCCGTGGTCAGCCGTCAGGGCAATGACGCAGCCGAGATCGTCGAGCTGACCAAGATAGCGGTCCATCATGGCATAGAAGGCATTGGCGCCTTCGGTGCCTGGCGCATACTTGTGCTGGATGTAGTCGGTCGTCGAGAGATACATCACATGCGGCTTTTGGTGTCGCATCAGCCACAGGCCACTGGCAAAGACAAATTCGGAAAGGTCGGCGCTGTAGACGCTGGGCAGTGGCAAACCAACTTTACCCAGTACATCGTCAATCCCATGCACCGGCAGACTCACCTGATCGGCCTTTTCGGCTGAAAAGCAGATGCCGCCCTTGAGTTGGTGGCCCAGCAACTGACGCAATTTGTCCTTGGCGGTGACCACGGCCACCTTCTGGCCTGTATCGGCCAGTGCAGCCAGCAGAGTGGGGGCGCGCAGCCATTTCGGGTCGTTCATCATGACCTCGGTACCGCTGGCGCTGTCGTAGAGGAAGTTGCCGCAGATGCCGTGAACGCTGGGCGGCACGCCAGTGACGATGGAGAGGTTGTTGGGGTTGGTAAAGGTGGGGACCACGCAGTCGGCCACCAGCCCGGTACCCTGGCTGAGGGCGCGTTTCATCCAGGGCATGTGTCCGGTGGCCACAGCCTGCCCCAGATAGTCGGGCTCGCAGCCATCAACGCAGACAACCACCACGGGCTGGCGGGGCAGGGCGTAGGAGCGATGGTTGACGGTCAGAGTCATGGATTTCTTGTTTGGGTGAGGTTTTTCGGTCAGGCCGGTGCGCCGTGCTTGAGGCGGTGATTCCTGAGGGTGCGTTCCCGGCTCATCATCACATGCTGGCTGAGCGCTTGGGCCGCACGCACCGCATCGCCTGAGGCAATGGCCTCCAGAATATGGCGATGCTCGGTGACACTGACCAAGATCTGGGCCTGGTCACTGAGGTTGCGGCGCCGGAAAAGGGACAATTCGCGGGTGAGCTTGCGATAGAGGGCCAGCAATTTGCGATTGCCTGCAAAGTCCACCAGGCGCTCGTGAAACTCCACATTGAGCCGGTAGTACAGCGGCTCGTCGTCGGCGGCCACTGCCGACTCCATCTGGGCGACCAGCTTCTGCAGTTCCTGCAACTGCGTTCCAGTGGCGGTCCGGGCCAGGGCGGCGCCTACATGGGCTTCCATCATGGCCCGCAGTTCGTAAATTTCCAGGACTTCCTCAATGGGAATTTCGCGCACGAAAACCCCACGGTTTTTCTCCAGCTCCAGCAGCCCGGCCTCCTCCAGAACCCGGAAGGCTTCACGGACCGGTCCGCGCGAAACGCCCAGACGCTCGGCCAGCCAGGCCTCGGTGAGCTTGTCGCCCGGACCGAGTTCTCCGACGAAGATCAGGCGTTCAATTTCATGTTGAACGGCGCTGGCCAGGCTGCTGTTGCGCAGCATGGCAATCGTGGAGCGGGCTGAAGACCCGGAGGCAGCCTCGGCAGGATTGAGCAGGGTCGCGGGCATGTCAGGATTGAACCTCGGAAACGATTAATTGTCAACAGTCGACAAAAAACAATTGACAAGGCTCGGCCTCTCCTTTCCAATGGTCCCTGTGTTCGGTCATGGTCTTGTCATGAACGTATCTCAGAGTTCTGCATTTGTTCAACTTTTTAAGGACTGTCTATGCGCGCTTTTCGCCAAGCTCTGATCCTCACCTGTAGCCTTTTGCTGTCGGCAACCGCCTGGGCCCAGAAGACCCAATTGCTGGTCTACACCGCCCTCGAAACCGATCAGCTCAAGGCTTATCAGGACGCTTTCAACAGGGTGCATCCCGATATCGATATCAAGTGGGTGCGTGACTCCACCGGCGTGATCACCGCCAAGCTGCTGGCCGAAAAGAACAATCCGCAAGCCGATGCGATCATGGGGGTGGCGGCCACCAGTCTGGCGCTGATGGACAAGCAGGGCATGCTGCAGCCCTACGCTCCCCTCAATCTCGATGCCATCATGAGCCAGTACCGGGACAAGAAGAACCCGCCGGCCTGGTGGGGCATGGATGTCTGGGGCGCCACCATCTGCTTCAACACAGTCGAGGCCAAAAAGCGCAATATCCCCAAGCCAGAGACCTGGAAAGACTTGCTCAAGCCGGCCTACAAGGGTCAGATCGTGATGCCCAACCCGGCCTCCAGCGGCACGGGTTATTTCGATGTGATTGCCTGGCTGACGCTTTTTGGCGACGACAAGGGCAAGGGTGGGGGCTGGAAATACATGGACGATTTGCACCAGAACATCGCCCAGTACACCCATTCCGGATCCAAGCCCTGCAATATGGCCGCCAGCGGCGAATTCACGGTGGGCATTTCCTTTGAGTACCGCGCCAACGCCAACAAGGCTCGCGGCGCTCCGATCGATCTGGTCTTCCCCAAAGAGGGTCTGGGCTGGGACCTGGAGGCTTTTGCCATCCACAAGGGCACGAAAAAGCTGGAGGCTGCCAAGAAGCTGGCCGACTGGGCTTCGAGCAAGGACGCGATGATTCTTTATGGCAAAAACTTTGCCATCACCGCGCAGCCGGGCGTGGCCCCGCCCCTGCCCAACGTGCCCAAGGACTACGAGGCGCGTCTGATCAAGCTTGATTTCAACTATGCGGCCAATGAGCGCGAACGCATTTTGGCCGAGTGGATCAAGCGCTACGACGGAAAGTCCGAGAAGCGCTGATTCTTGTCATTCCCGGCCGCCTGGCCTCCGGTCAGTGCGGCTTTTTCGTGGTTTTTCATGTCAGCCTACCTGTCCCTGCGAAACATCCACAAGAGCTTTGGCAGCTTCCAGGCTCTTGAAAATGTCGATCTTGATGTCCTCAGCGGTGAGCTGGTCTGCTTTCTGGGGCCTTCGGGCTGTGGCAAGACCACCTTGCTTCGCATCATTGCAGGGCTGGAGGTGCAGACGCAGGGTCGCATCGAGCAGGCGGGCCGAGATGTTTCCCGCTTGCCGCCGGCCGAGCGCGACTATGGCATCGTTTTCCAGAGCTATGCCCTGTTTCCCAACCTGAGCGTAGCCGATAACGTCGGTTACGGGCTGGTCAACCGGCGGCTGCCTCGATCTCAGATCCAGCAACGGGTTGAAGAGTTGCTGTTGCTGGTCGGGTTGCCAGGTAGCGCGGACAAATTTCCCAGTCAACTCTCGGGCGGCCAGCAGCAGCGAATTGCCTTGGCGCGTGCGCTGGCCATGCAGCCTGGCCTCTTGCTGCTCGATGAGCCACTGTCGGCCCTGGATGCGCTGGAGCGGGTCCGGTTGCGGCAGGAAATCCGCTCGCTTCAGCGGCAACTGGGCGTGACGACCGTCATGGTGACGCACGATCAGGAGGAGGCGCTGAGCGTGGCCGACCGCATTGTGGTGATGAATCACGGTGTTATTGAGCAGGTGGGCTCGCCCACCGAGATCTACCGCGAGCCGGCCAGTGCCTTCGTGGCCGATTTTGTGGGCAAGGTCAATGTGCTGCCGGGCCTCATTGAGGGTGGCCTTTTGCGCCTGGGACAGTGGAGTGTCGATATCGCGCGGGTGCCGGCGGCCCGGGACCGTAGCGGTTCGGTCAAGGTATATCTGCGACCGGAAGATCTCAGAGCCCAGACCCGTCCGTCTAGCCAGGGGGCCGAGGTCGGGGGACGCATCGAAAAGATTGAGTTTCTGGGTGCCTTCTGTCATGTGCATGTGCGGGCGCCAACCCTCAGTGACCGACCGGTGGTGGTGGACCTGTCGCTCAATTTCCTGACCGAGCAGGGGCTGACCGAGGGATCCGATCTGACCCTGGGACTGATGCCCGAGCGCATCAAGCTTTTTTGAACCCCCGACCGGTTGCCCATGACTGATCTGGCCCTGAGTCCTGTTCGGCAGAAGGCGCACTGGAGCGACTGGCTGGGGCGCGCGGTGCTGGCTGCGGTGCTGTGCCTCTTGCTGGCCTTCCTGGCGGCTCCGCTGTTGGCCATTCTTGCGCAGGCGCTGCAAGACCCCCAGGGGCGTTATGCGGGCCTGGGCAACTTCCTGGCCTATGCGCGCACCCCCACGCTGCTGGCCAGTTTGTGGAACAGCGTGTGGGTTTCGGCTCTGGTGACCTTGATCGTGGTGCCGATGGCCTTTGTTTTTGCCTATGCGCTGACCCGGGCCTGTCTGCCTTGGGCCGGCTTGTTCAGGGGCATCAGCCTGATCCCGCTGTTGGCGCCCTCGCTGCTGTCGGCCATTTCTCTGATCTACTGGTTTGGCAATCAGGGTGTCCTCAAGGAGTTTCTGACCGCGCTGGGGGTTTCCCAGATCTACGGTCCGGTGGGCGTGGTGATCGCGCAGTGCTTCTCGGTCTTCCCCCATACGGTGATGATCATGGTCACGGCCCTGACGCTGGCCGATGCGCGGCTCTACGAGGCCGCCGAGGCCCTGGGCACCGGGGCGATACGCCAGTTCTTCACCATCACTCTGCCCGGGGCCAAGTACGGCTTGATCTCTGCCTCGTTGGTCAGTTTCACCCTGGTCATCACCGATTTCGGAATCCCCAAGGTGATCGGTGGCAATTTCAACATGATGGCCACCGATGTATTCAAGCTGGTGATCGGGCAGCAGGATTTCGCCAAGGGGGCAGTGGTGGCGCTGCTGCTGCTGGCGCCGGCGGTGCTCAGCTTCAGCGTCGACCGTTATGTGAGTCGGCGACAGACTGCCATGCTGACTGCACGGGCGGTGGCGCTGGTGCCCAAGCCCGCACGTTGGCGAGATCGTCTGCTGCTGGCCTATTGCCTGCTGGTGTCGGCGCTGATGCTGGCCATGCTGGGGATGGCGGTTTTTGCCAGCTTTGCGACCTTCTGGCCTTACAACCTGGCCCCCTCGCTACAGCACTACCGGCTGGGGCTGATTGACGGTGGGGTAGGTGAGGGCTTCATCAACAGCCTGCAAATGGCCGGCGGTACGGCTTTGGTGGGCACAGTCCTGGTTTTCGTGTCTGCCTATCTGCTGGAGAAAACCCGAGGCTTTGACCTGCTGCGTGCGCCGGTGCAGTTGCTGGCCATGTTGCCCATGGCGGTGCCGGGATTGGTGCTGGGCCTGGGTTACATCTTCTTCTTCAATCTACCCAGCAATCCCCTCCATGGCCTGTATCACACGATGACGCTGCTGACGCTGTGCACCATCGTTCACTTCTACACCACGGGGCACCTTACTGCGGTGACAGCCCTCAAATCGATCGATGCAGAATTTGAGGCCGTCAGTGCCTCGCTCAAAGTACCTTTCTACAAGACCTTCTGGCGGGTGACCGTACCCATTTGCGCACCCGCCCTGATCGACATTGCGCGCTATTTCTTCATCAATGCGATGACCACCATTTCGGCGGTGGTCTTCCTGTACGCGCCAGAGACCAAGGTGGCTTCGATTGCCATCCTCAATCTCGACGAGGCCGGCGACATTGGTGCAGCGGCGGCCATGGCGGTGCTCATTGCCGCCATCTCTGCCACCGCCACTGGCGTTTTCGCCGTCCTGGACTGGTGGGTCAGTCGCACGACGCAGGCCTGGCGGCGGCGCTGAGCCGGTCACCCGCTCAATGGATATCAGAACAGCCATCAAGGAGTCCAAGTCCCATGAACACGGCCCATCGTGACGCCATTCTTCTTACGCCCGGTCCGCTCACGACCACCCTCAGGACCAAGATGGCCATGCTGCGCGATTGGGGCTCATGGGACAGCGATTTCATCGCCGTCACGGCGCGGGTGCGCAAAGGGCTGCTCGACATCATTGGCGGCCAGGACTCCCATGTGGTGGTGCCTTTGCAAGGCAGTGGCACCTTCAGTGTGGAGGCTGCGGTTGCCTCGGTGGTCCCGCGCGATGGGCATGTCTTGGTGCTGGACAACGGAGCCTACTGCAAGCGGGCGGCCAGGCTCTCCGGTCTGATGGGCCGCAAGACCACGGTACTGGCCTTTGACGAGGCCCAGGCGGTCGCCCCCGAGGTGCTGCAGGCGCGCTTGCAGGCCGATGCCAGCATCACCCACGTGGTGATGATTCACTGCGAAACCGGCGCTGGCGTGCACAACCCCCTGCGAGCCGTTGCCGAGGTTTGCGAGCGGCATGGCCGGGGATTGATCGTCGATGCGATGAGTTCGTTTGCCGCCCTCGAGATCGATGCCCGACATGTGCGCTTTGATGCGCTCATAGCTGCCAGTGGCAAGTGTCTGGAAGGCGTGCCCGGCATGGGCTTTGTATTCCTGCGCAAGGAGATCGTCGACGGCTGTGCGGGTAACAGCCAGTCTCTGGCCATGGACCTGCACGATCAGTATGTCTACATGGAGAAAACCGGGCAGTGGCGCTTCACCCCACCGACCCACGTTCTGGTTGCCCTGGACGAGGCGATCACCCAGTTTCAGGAGGAGGGGGGGCAGCCGGCCCGACTGGCCCGCTATGTCGGCAACTGCCAGACCTTGGTCAAGGGCATGGCTGCGCTGGGCTTCAAGCCCTTCCTCGACCCGGCCGTGCAGGCACCTATCATCGTGACCTTCCACGCGCCGGCCGATCCGCGCTACGACTTCAGGCGTTTCTATGAGGCTGCCAAGCGCAGAGGCTTTATTTTGTATCCGGGTAAGCTCACGCAGATTGAGACTTTTCGGGTGGGCTGCATTGGCGCCATTGGATCGGTGGAGATGGAGCAGGCTGTTCATGCGGTGCGTTTGGCGCTGGATGACCTGGGGATCGCCAGCGGTGCCCCGGCCTGAACGGTCGGCGTGCTCGCTCGGGTGTTGATGTCGCTTCCTTTGAGCAAGGAGTTCAAGAATGGCCAAGAAAACGTCCTCCAGTCAAAAGGTGGCCCCTGTCAGGGCGAGCCGGCCTGAGCCACACCCGGCCTTGGCGGCCGTGACGTCCAGCGGCGCAGCCAAGGTCAAGGTGGCCGTCAGCGACATCGATGGCATCTTGCGGGGCAAGTATCTGCACATCGACAAGTTTCTTGGCGCAGCGCAGCCCTATCCGGAGGGCGGTTTTGGTTTTTGTGATGTGGTTTTTGGCTGGGACGCACACGACCAGTGCTATGACAACACCACGGTGACGGGTTGGCATCACGGATTTCCCGATGCCCTGGCGCGTATCGATCTGCAGACCGCGCGCCGCGTGCCCTGGGATGCCAACGTCCCTTTCTTCCTGGCCGATTTCATCAACCCGGATGGATCGCCCTATCCGGTCTGTCCGCGCCAGACGCTCAAGCGGGTGCTCAAGCGGGCCGAGGCCATGGGCCTGATGCCCATGTGCGGCATGGAGTTTGAGTGGTTCAATTTCATCGAGACGCCCCAGTCCTGGGCCGACAAAAAGGGCGTCTCGCCCACGCCGCTGACCCCTGGTATGTTCGGCTATTCGCTGCTGCGCATGAACCAGCGGCGAGACTTCTTCAATGCCATCCTCGACGAGATGGCCGCCTTCGGCGTACCGATTGAGGGCTTGCACACCGAGACCGGACCCGGGGTCTACGAGGCGGCCATTGCCTTTAGCTCGGCACTGGAGCAGGCCGATCGCGCCATTTTGTTCAAGACCGGCGTGAAAGAGATTGGCAGCCGATTGGGCATCATGCCCAGCTTCATGGCCAAGTGGAATCAGAGCTATCCGGGCTGTAGCGGCCATATTCATCAATCGCTCAGCGATGGCCAGCGCAACTTGTTCGCCGACCCCCGAGGCCGCTCTGGCATGAGCCGAGTCTTTGAAAGCTACCTGGCCGGCCAGATCGCCTGCCTGATGGAATTTGCCCCGCTGTTCTGGCCCACCATCAACAGCTACAAGCGACTGGTGGACGGTTTTTGGGCGCCGGTCAAGCCGACCTGGGCCGTCGACAACCGCACCGCCAGTTTCAGGGTGATTGCTGCTTCAGCCAAGTCCACCCGCCTGGAAACCCGCTGTCCCGGCGCCGATGTCAACCCGTATCTGGCCATGGCTGCGGTGATCGCCGCTGGCTTGCACGGCGTGGAAAAAGGGCTCAAGCTCAGCGCAGCACCGATCACGGGCACCAATGAGGGGGGCGAGCATATCGAGAGGGCGCCGCGCACCCTGATAGAAACCACCCGGCTGTTCCGACAATCGAGCATTGCCCGCGATTGGCTGGGCGACACTTTCGTCGAGCACTTTGCCGCCACCCGCGAATGGGAATGGCGTCAGTGGCTCGATGGGGTGACCGATTGGGAACTCAAGCGCTATTTCGAGATCATCTGATCAACGCCAAACCTAGCCCACCCAGGAGTAACTGTGAGCCTGTCCCGCTTTGCCTTCCCCTGTCCCATTGTTTTCGGCGCGGGTGCGCGCGCTCAGGTGGCCGGCCACCTGAGCGAGGTGGGCGTGCGGCGCCCGCTGATCGTGACCGACCGGGCTCTGGCTGCGCTGCCCCTGCTCGAGCAATTCAAGGCCACGCTCCAGGGCCTCAATGTCGCGGTGTATGCCGGTGTGCAGGGCAACCCGACGGCTGCGCAGGTGATGGCGGGCGCGCAGGCCTTCAAGGACCATCAGGCCGATGCGGTCATTGGTTTGGGAGGAGGCGCTTCCCTGGATGTGGCCAAGGTGGTCGGCCTGATGGCCACGCATCCGGGTGACATCATCGAATACGCCTGGGATCATCCGCAGGTGCGGCCGATCGAGCGTGAGCTGCCTTATTTCGTGGCTTTGCCGACCACCTCCGGCACCGGCTCGGAGGTTGGGCGCTCCAGCGTGGTCAGCGAAAACGAGACCCATCACAAGCGGGTGATCTTCAGCCCGCGCATCCTGGCCCGTATGGTGTTTGCCGACCCCGAGCTGACGCTCGATTTGCCGGCGGCCATTACCGCAGCCACAGGCATGGATGCGCTGACGCACAACATCGAAAGCTACCTGTCGCCGGCCTACCATCCCCTGTGCGATGGCATCGCGCTGGAGGGGACCCGTATCGCCGCGGCCGCTTTGGTGCGGGCGGTGCATCAGCCGCACGATCTGAAAGCGCGCAGCGACATGATGATGGCCTCGATGATGGGGGCCATTGCCTTTCAGAAAGATCTGGGGGCCGTGCATTCCTGCGCGCATGCGCTTGGCGCTGTATGCGATATGCACCATGGGCTGGCCAACGCACTCATGATCGACACGGTCATGGCCTGGAACCATGAATCGGCGGTGGGCAAGTTCGATGAACTGGCCCATGTTTGCCAAGTGGCTGCCGGTGGGTCTGGGTTTGTGCCCTGGCTGCGTCAGCTCAAGCAGTCGATCGGCATCACCACTTCTTTGCGAAGCCACGGCGTTGGCCCCCAGCACCTGCAGCGCCTGGTGGCCATCGCCACTGCCGACGGCTGTCACCAGACCAACCCTCGGCCCTGTACCGCCGCAGACTTCGAGCGCCTTTTTCAGGCTGCCCTGTAAGCCTGGCTGCCTGGATTTTTTATGACCCGAAGCGTTGAACACCGGCTCAAGATTGGCGTTTCAGCCTGTTTTTTTCATGCCGATCCGGCCCGCCCCATCTTCACCGGCAAGACCTTGCATTATGTGGAGGAGTCGATAGCTCACTGGGTCATGAGCGAAGGTGATCTGGCGGTGATGGTGCCCAGCCCCACCGGTGCTACGCGCCGTGGGGATGTGAATTTTTCGCACTACGCCCAATGGCTTGACGGGATCGTCTTGATGGGCGGGGCCGATGTGTGGCCCGGCAGCTATGGCGAGTCCCCGCTGGAGGATCGATGGAGCGGTGACCGGGTTCGCGACGACTATGAAAAGGCCTTGGTGGCCGCTTTTGTGGAGGCTGGCAAGCCGGTGCTCGGTGTTTGCCGCGGCCTGCAGCTGATCAATGTGGCCTTTGGTGGCACCCTTTACCAGGATATTCCGACCCAACTGCCGAAGGCCCTGGTACACCGCAATGCCAAGGCTTATGACCAGCACTTCCATGACTTGCGCATTGACCCGCAGAGCCGCTTGTGCCAGGTTCTCAATGGACAAACGGAGGCGGTGGTCAACAGCATCCATCATCAGGGCATCAAGGACCTGGCCCGCGAGTTTGTGGTGGAGGCGCGTTGCCCCCACGATGGCATGATCGAGGCCATCCGGTGGAACGGCCCCGGTTATGTAGCGGCCGTGCAATGGCATCCAGAATTCCACCAGGTCGGCCAGGGCACGCTGGACGACACGCCGATCCTGCGCGACTTTCTGGTGCAGGCCCGAAGCGCCCGAAACCCTGTTTGAAGGACCTGCATGAAGACCCTCCAATTGATCAATCCGGCCGATGGCAGCGTGTTGGCTGAGCAGCCCATCGACAGCCCCGAGCGGGTGGCTGCAAGGGTGGCCGACGCCCGGCGTGCCCAGGCCGATTGGGCGGCGCAGCCGCTGCACACACGCATGCAGGTCATCGCCCGCTTCCGTACCGCAGTGCAGGGCGAGCTCGATGAACTGGCTCGCATTCTGACGCGGGAGACGGGCAAACCCCTGCCTCATTCTCGCAACGAGCTCAATGCTTTTCTGGGGCGCATCGATTTCTTTCTGGCGCACGCGGTGCAGGCTGCCGAGGGTGCTCAGGTGTGGGATGCCGATGGCATGCGTGAGCAGATCGAGCGCATCCCCCTGGGCGTGTTGGGCAACATCTCGGCCTGGAATTACCCCTGGTTTGTCGGCGGAAATGTCTTCGTTCCGGCCCTGCTCATGGGCAATGCCGTGGTCTACAAGCCCTCCGAGTTTGCAACGCTCACTGGACAGGCCATGGCGCGGCTGTTGCACGCCAGCGGCGTCCCGGCTGATGTATTTGTACCGGTGTATGGCGATGGCAGCACGGGTACAGCCCTGCTGGAGCAGCGGCTCGATGGAATCTTTTTCACCGGCTCCGTGCCCACCGGCCGGCGCATTGCACAGGCCGCCGGTCCGCGCATGGTCAAGATGCAACTCGAGCTTGGCGGCAAGGACCCCACCTATGTCTGCCCCGACGCCGACCCGGTGCTGGCTGCTCAGTCCTTGGCTGACGGGGCGATGTACAACGCCGGCCAGAGTTGCTGCTCGGTCGAGCGCATTTACGTTCACGAGGCGATTCACGATCGCTTTGTTGAGGCGGTGGTGGAGACTGTGCGCGGACTGAAGATGGGCGATCCGATGCAGGAAGACACTTATCTCGGACCGCTGACGCGCGCCGCTCAGGTGGGCGTTCTACAGGCCCAGGTGGCCGATGCGCGGGCGCGCGGAGCACGTGTGCTCATCGGAGGCGAGCGCGCCCAAGGGCCTTTTGGAGGTCGGGGCAACTGGTTTGAGGCCAGTGTCCTCGACCGCACCGATCACAGCATGCTGCTCATGCGCGAGGAGAGCTTCGGTCCGATTGTGGGCATTCAGAAGGTGGGTAGCGATGAGCAGGCCCTGGCATGCATGAACGATACCCCATACGGCCTGACAGCGGGGGTCTATACCCCCGACGAGGCGCGGGCCCGTCGCATTCTGTCCAAGGTGCACGCCGGCTCGGTCTACTGGAACTGCTGTGACCGTGTCAGTCCGCGCCTGCCCTGGAGCGGCTGGGGCGACTCTGGACTGGGGCTCACACTTTCTGTTGAAGGCATCAGCACCTTCACCCGGCCCAAGGCCTGGCATCTGCGTTCGGTTTGAGGCATGGACCAGCCGCATTTGGTCCTCTTCGACCTGGACCATACCCTGCTTGCGGGCGATAGCGATCAACTCTGGTGCGACTTTCTGGTGGCGCAGGCCTTGGTCGATGCCGAGCCGCTGGCCAGTCGCAATCGAGAGATGGAACGTGGCTACAAGTCTGGAACCGTCGAGGTTGATGCCTTTTGCGAGTTTTATATCGGTACCCTGTGTCTCATGGATCCGCAGGCATGGCAGCCCTGGCGCGAGCAGTTCCTGCAGCAGTGCATTGTTCCTCGGCTGGCGCCCGCTGGCCAGCAACAGATTCGCGAACATCAAAGGGCTGGGCACCGAGTGGTGATCACCACGGCCACCAACCGATTCATCACCGAGCTGACCGCTGCCTATCTGGGTGTCAGTGAGTTGATTGCCACTGAGACAGAGCAGTCGCAGGGACGCTTCACCGGCCGTGTGGCGGGGCTGCCCAATATGCGGCAGGGCAAGGTCACGCGCCTGCAGCACTGGCTTGAGGCGCAGGGTTGGCGCCTGGGCGATCTGGAGAGCACCGCCTACAGCGATTCCATCAACGACCTGCCTCTGCTCGAGGCAGTGAGGCATCCGATCTGCGCCCAACCGGATGCAGCGCTGGCGCAGATTGCGGGCGAGCGTGGCTGGCCGGTGGTGCGCTGGTTCTAGGGCTGCGCAGGATTGGGGCTCAGAGCGCTCGCAGGGCCAGCAGGCCCTGGGCTAAAACGCCGGCGGCGTCTTCGGTCATCTCGTGGAGTCGGCTCATGGCCTGCTTCGGACTCAGGCACACGAAGTCGCTGACCTCGCCATCCAGGTTGCGGGGCAGCACGCCATCGGGCAGCATCAGGTTATAGACCAGCAAGGCTTCATCATGCCAACCTTCTTTCTCGCGCCGGCGGGTCAGCAGGCGGCCAGCCGGACGAACTTGCTGCGCGATCTGAGCGGGCAGGCCGGCTTCTTCATGAAGCTCGCGCAGGGCACAGTCCAAGGGTGACTCTCCAGCCGGCAAACCGCCCGCGGCCAGGTTGTCGAGGCGGCCAGGATCGGTGGCTTTGCTCAGGGCGCGAATGCCGCACCAGATGTGGCCATCCGATCGAAAACCGTTGATGTGCACCGCGTGGCTGCGCAGGCCGAAAAATCTGAAGGCGGCGCGTTCCATGCGAAACCATGGCGCGTGCGGCGGGCCGGGTGTATCTTCAATCTCGCCCCAGTAGTTGTAGAGCTCGTTGCGCCAGCCGGGGATCAGGCCCTCCTGGGCAAGCCGGTTCGCTGCCTCAGCCAGCAAATCACTTCGCGCATCGACCGGCAGGTCGGCGGCATCCCAGATGACCGCTGCGTTCTGCGCCCGGCATCGGCCCAGATGCGCGCACAAGGGTTGTACATGCGAGGGCGCAAGCCGACCGATGCGCAGGCCGCTGAAAAGCAGTGGCTTGAAGTCCTCGGGAGGACGGTGATCCACTTGACGCAGGATCTGCAGCAGGTCGCGGTCGCTGTAAGCGGACCAGGCAGACAGCGCTGGAATGGCCATAGACTCTGCAGCTTCAGTTGCCCACTGACCAGGACGGAGGGCGCTTGTCCAGAAAAGCCTGAACACCTTCCAGGGCGGTGCTGTCCATCATGTTGCAGGCCATGGTTTGTGCGGCATCGTCATAGGCTGCCAGCATGCCGGTTTCCAGTTGCCGGTAGAACAGTTGCTTGCCCAGCGCGAGCGCCAGATGTGGCTTGCTCAGAATGCAGTCGACGAGCTCTTGCACGGCCGCATCAAGATGCTCAGGGTCGGCCACCCGGTTAATCAGCCCCAAGCTTTGGGCACGCTCGGCGCTGATGAAGTCACCGGTGGCCAGCATTTCAAAGGCCGCCTTGCGCGGCAGGTTTCGCGACAGGGCCACGCTGGGTGTGGCGCAAAACAGACCCAGGTTCACGCCGCTGACCGCAAAGCGCGCATCGCGAGCGGCGATGGCCAGATCGCATTGGGCCACCAACTGGCACCCAGCCGCAGTAGCCACACCCTGTACCTTGGCAATCACCGGCACGGGCAGCCGCTGCAGACTCATCATCATGCGGCCGCATTGCTCAAACAGGCGCTGGTAGTAGGCCAGACTGGGTTCGGCGCGCATCTGGCGAAGATCGTGCCCGGCGCAGAAGGCCTTGCCCGATGCGGCAATCACCAGCACGCGCAGCGATGGATGCTGGGCCAGCTGGTCGATCTGCTGCTGCAGCTCCCCCAGCAGTTCTTCGCTCAGCGCATTGAAGGCATGGGGTCGGTTAAGGGTAAGCGTGATCAGGCCGCGGCCGTCGTCCTGGCGAAGCAGCATAGGCTCTGGTAGGTTCATGATCGACTCCTATTCGATGGCCGAACTTGATCTGGCCCGTTCGCGCAGCGCAAACTTCTGGATTTTGCCGGTGGAGGTTTTAGGGATTTCCTCAAACCTTATCTCGCGCGGAATTTTGTAGCTGGCCAGCAGGGACTTGCAGTGCGCGACCAGCGCATCCGCATCGGCCGGGCTGCCGGGCTTGAGTTCGACGTAGGCCAAGGGCGTCTCGCCCCACTTTGGATCCGGCTTGGCCACCACGGCGCAGGCCAGCACCGACGGATGTCGGTACAACGCATCTTCGACCTCCAGAGAACTGATGTTTTCGCCCCCCGAGATGATGATGTCCTTGCTGCGGTCCTTGATCTTGACGTAGCGGTCGGGCTCGAGCACCGCCAGGTCCCCGGTGTGAAACCAGCCGCCCTCGAAAGATTTTTCGGTCGCGGCAGGGTTCTTCAGGTAGCCCTTCATGACGATATTGCCGCGAAACATGATCTCGCCCATGGTCTGGCCGTCGGCAGGGACCTCCTGCAGGGTCAAGGGATCCATCACCGTCATGCCCTCTTGCAGGGCGTAGCGCACGCCTTGACGGCCATTGAGACGGGTCTGCTCAGACAGGTCCTGCTGTGTCCAGGCCGGCCTTTGCACGGCCACTGCGGCAGGACCGTAGACCTCGGTCAAGCCGTAAACATGGGTGATGGCAAAGCCGATTTTGGCCATGCCTTCGATCATCGCCGCCGGCGGTGCCGCGCCGGCCACCAGGCCCCGTACCTGTTGGGTGATGCCCGATCGCATTTCCTGGGGCGCGTTGTAGATCAGGCTGTGCACGATGGGCGCAGCGCAGTAGTGGTCGATTCGATGCTCCCGCATGGCGCTCAGGATGGACGGTGCGTCGACTTTTCGCAGGCAGACATGCGTGCCGCCAAGCATGGCTACCGTCCAGGGGAAGCACCAGCCATTGCAGTGAAACATGGGCAGCGTCCACAAATAGGTGGGAAAGTGTGGCATGGTCCAGGTGGCGGCATTGCAGACCGCGTTCAGATAGGCACCGCGGTGGTGGGTGACCACGCCTTTGGGGTCACCGGTGGTGCCGCTGGTGTAACTCACCGCGATGGCGTCCCACTCGTCCTGGGGGCCTTCGAGGCGCGCCTGCGGAGCCTGCGCGGCGATCCAGGCCTCGTATTCATGGGCGCCGAGCCGCTGGCCCGGCCCTTCGTACTGGCTGTCGCACACATCGATCACGGTGATGCGGCGACCGTGCTCGGACTCAAGCTGGGCCAAGGCCTGAGCCATCACCGGGGCAAATTCCCGGTCGGTGATGAGCACCCGGGCCTCACAGTGGTTCATCTGCCAGGCCAGCAAGGCGGCGTCGAGTCGGGTGTTCAGGGTGTTGAGCACCGCACCCAGTGCAGGCACGGCGTAGTGGACCTCGACCATCTCCGGCGTGTTGGGCAGCATCACGCTGACCGTATCGCCCCGACCCACGCCCAGCGCCCTGAGTGCGGCGGCCAGCCGGGCCGAACGTTCGCGCGTCTGCGCCCAGGTGTAGCGGCGCTGGCCGTGAATGACGGCCGGCAGGTCAGCGAAGACTTCGGCGCTGCGCTCGACAAAGCTGACCGGCGACAGCGGGACATGGTTGGCCGGTGTCTTGTCCAGTTGGTGTTCGTAAATGCTCATGGGCATAGTCCTGTGCGGCGGTGGAGGCGGCAGTCCCGGCGGGACTGCCCTGCATGATAGGCCGGCCCGGCCCGCTCCGACAGACCCTGGGCGTATCGGCCGTCGCCAAGACGCCTGAGGCGCCGACAGGCTGGCCGAGCCTCTCGGGATCCGGGCACGCTACAAACAGGGCTCGATGGGCATCGACGATACGCAGCGTACTGAGCAGACCGGGCTGAGCCAGGAGGAAGCTCGGCGACGGCTCCAAGCCGATGGGCCCAACGACATCGAACCCGCGCGGCGGCGTGGCGTGGCCCGACGGATCGTGGGCCTGTTGGCCGAACCCATGTTTGCGCTGCTGCTGGCCGCTGTGCTTATCTATCTGGCTCTGGGTGACCTGGGAGAGGGCATCACCCTGGCCGTGTTTGTCCTGGCGGTGCTGGGCTTGACCCTGCTGCAGGAGGGCCGGGCAGACCGATCCATCGAAGCGCTGCGCCGGCTCAGTGAACACCGGGTTCAGGTTCTGCGCGACGGTGTGAGCGTTGAGCGACCGGCCCGTGAGGTGGTGCGCGGAGATCTGATCTTGCTCAGTGAAGGTCAGCGCATAGCGGCCGATGGAAGCTTGCTGCAGTCCGACAACCTTCAGGTGGACGAGTCTTTGCTGACGGGTGAATCGGTGCCAGTGAGCAAACTCTCCGGGCTTGCATCGCCCCTGGGCGGCGACCCGATTTTTGCCGGGACCCATGTAATTCGTGGCCAGGGCTTGATGCGGGTCAAGTCCACTGGTGCGCGCACGCAGGTCGGGCAGATCGGGCAGTCGCTGCATGCCCTGCCGCAGCAGCCCACCCCCTTGCAGCGGCAGACGCAGCGGCTGGTCCGAATCTTGGCGCTGATCGCCCTGATATTGTGTGCCCTGATGGTGGCCATTGAGGGCCAGCGTAGCGGCCAGTGGCTGGCGGCCTTGCTGGTCGGAATTGCGGTGGCCATGGCCATGCTGCCGGAGGAGTACCCGGTGGTGCTGGCCATTTTTCCGGCCTTGGGGGCCCGGCGTCTGGCCCGCCATGGGGTGCTGACCCGGCGCATCGCGGCCATTGAAACGCTGGGGGCCACCACGGTGCTGTGCGCCGACAAGACCGGCACCATCACGCAGAACCGGATGGCCGTGCAGGCGCTGGCCGTTGGCGAGGGGGACAAGCTGCAGTTGCTGCGTTGTCGGGCCGATGGACTCTGGCCGTCCGGGGTGACGCCGGCATTTCACCGCATCGCCGAGCACGCCATCCTGGCCAGTGCGCCGCAGCCCTTCGATCCGATGGAGCAGGCGTTTCATCAGATGGGCCGCGATCTCTTACAGGGTACCGGACGGCTGCACCAGTGGGACCTGGTACAGACCTACCCTTTGAGTCCGCAGTTGCGAGCGATGTCGCACGTCTGGCGAGTCAGTGAAGGTGCTGGTCATGTGATCTCGGCCAAGGGCGCGCCCGAGGCGATGATGGATCTGTGCCACCTGTCGGCGACGCAGCGTGCGCAGTGGCAGACGGTGGTCGAGCAGATGGCTGGTGAAGGCCTGCGGGTCCTGGCGGTGGCCCGAGGCCATCATCCCGATTCGCGCTGGCCCGAGACTGCGCACGGATTCGACTTCGAATGGATCGGGTTGATCGGTCTGGCCGATCCGCTGCGGCCGCAGGTGCCACAAGCCATGGCCCAGTGCCGGCGCGCCGGGATACGGGTGATCATGATCACCGGCGATCATCCGTCGACAGCACAGGTGATCGCCGCGCAGGCCGGCCTGCCGGTGGGCCGCCTCTTGACGGGCGATGAGGTCCAAGCGCTGAGCGATCCGGCGCTGGATCAGCGTCTGCGCCAGACCACCGTCTGCGCGCGCATTGCCCCGCAGCAGAAGCTGCGCATCGTGCAGGCGCTGGTGCGCACCGGCGAAATCGTCACCATGACCGGCGACGGGGTCAACGATGCGCCAGCCTTGCGGGCCGCCCATGTGGGGGTGGCGATGGGCGGTCGTGGTACCGATGTGGCCCGAGAGGCCGCCAGCATGGTGCTGGTGGACGATGATTTCGCCTCGATCGTGCGCGGCATCCGGGTGGGGCGGCGGATTTTTGGCAATCTGCGCAAGTCCATGGGCTACATCTTTGCCATCCATATTCCGATTGCTGGCATGGCCATGCTGCCTGTCCTGCTGGCCCTGCCGCCCATCCTGCTGCCGCTGCACATCGCCCTGATCGAGCTGGTGGTGGATCCAGCCTGCTCACTGGCGTTCGAGAACGAACCTGAAGAACCCGACCTCATGGATCGCCCACCCCGCGATACCCGGGCCCCCTTGTTCGGTGCGCGGGACATGCTGCAGGCTGCCGGGCAGGGGCTGCTTTTGCTGGGCGGGACGGCGCTGGCTTACCTGGCCTCGCGCGACTTCGGGTCTGAATCGGCCCAGGTCTCCACCGAACGCACCCGGTCCATGGTGTTGCTGGCCTTTGTGGCGGGCAACGCCCTGCTGATCCTGCTGAGCAAGGCAGGCACTTTTACCCCGAGGCGCCCGCACGCGGCGGCCTCGGACATCAACTGGGTGGCCTGGGCGCTTGCAGGCGTATCCCTCGCGGCGGTGGGGCTGGCCCTGTATCAGCCGCTGCTGGCTGCGGCCCTGCAACTGCGGCCCTTGGGTGCACTTGATGCAGTTTGGGCACTGGCCTGCGGGGCGTCGGGGCTGCTGGCCGCCTTCGGGGTCAGGCGGCTGCTGGCTGCGCTGGCCCGGTGAGGGCTATGGATCTCTTTGACGGAGTCGCTCAAGCGGCCCATTTTCGGCTGAGCCGATGCGACGCATCCTTGCGATCAGGGCCGTGTGCGGACCCAGCCCTCAAACCGTTTTGGCCTTGCGCAGGGCCTGCTGCAGATCGCGCGTGCCTTCCAGGTCTGGGTTGGACTCGTCGAGTTGCAGCAGCAAGCCCATCATCTGGGCGCCATGCTCGATCGCAATCGAACCGTACTTGATGTCTCCCTGCACCTTGCAGGATGCCTGCAGTTCGACCCGCTCGCGTGCATGTATCTGCCCCGAGACTTTGCCTGCCACCAGAACGCGGTGCGCCATGATGTCGCCGTGCACCTGAGCGGTTTCACTGATGACCACCGTCACCGGTTCCCCGGCTGACGTGATATTGCCTTCAACCCGGCCATCGATGCGCGTGCTGCCGCTCAGTTGCAGCTCACCCTTGATCTGGCTGTGCGGGCCGATCAAGGTGTCAAATCGTTCCGTGCCTTGGGGCATGGACAAGGTCTTGTTTTCGCGGCGCTTGAACATGGTTTTTCCTTTCGAAGTTGGGGCGACCTAGCGCCAGGACAGGGGGGCCAGGGCCTTGAGCGGATCCACAGTGCGGCTGCGGTGTTCGATCTCGTAATGCAGGTGCGGACCGGTGGATCGACCGGTATTGCCCAAATGCCCCAGCAGCTGTCCACGGCTGACCCGCTCGCCCTCCTGCACCACGCGTTGGCGCAAGTGGGCGTAACGGGTGGTGTAGTGCTCGGCATGGGCCACTTCCACCAGCTGGCCATAGGGCCCAGCCCATTCCGAGCGAGTCACCACCCCGGGGGCGGTGGCCAGCACCGGCGTTCCCGTCGGCGCGATGAAGTCTATGCCCTCATGTTGGGCCGGCAGGCCGCTCAAAGGGTCTATCCGCATACCGTAGCCGCTGGAGACCATAAACTCCCCGGACAAGGGCAGGCCCAACGGTAACAAGGCCAGGCGCAGGGCATCGCGCGACCATTGTTGGTGCAGCAGATTCCAGGATTGATCGAGCTGCGTCCATTGCTGGCGGGTCTGCGCCAGCTCCCGGCTGAGGACGGGGGCCGGCATCGCCCGATCGGGCAGGTTCAGCGCTTGCAGAGGGCCGCCTCGGCCCAGCCAGGAGGGCGTCTCGCGTTGATGCTGGACTTTTCGGATGCCCACCAGTTCATTGAGCTGCGCCCGGGCGGCTTCCAGGTCGCCCACCCGTTGGACCAATTGCCCCATCTTCTGACGCAACTGCTCAAGCTCGCTGCGGTAGGCCTGCTCGATCCGTGCCTGCTCATGCTGACTGGTCACTCCGCCGAGTTGTTGGGCCACCTCAGGCGAATAGGTCACTGCCAGGCGAAGCCCAATGAAGTGCAGCGCCACTCCGGTAATGACCAAGACAAGGGCCAGCGCGGCGCCGGCGATCGTCAGGCCGCGTCTCGTGACAGAAAAGCTCACCACTTTGCCGGTGGGTCCGGACAACCAGATCAATTGCATGGGAAGGTGGGCCCAAAGCGTACCCATCAGGGGCACAGGGCAGGTTCAAACTGTAGAGCTTCGCAGACCCGAGGGACAGCTTTGGAACCTAGGGTTTATCAGGACGCGACCCAAGAAATTGTGTTTTCTTTTCGTTTCAGACGCCATTTTTTGGGCTGGCACGCCGGGTGTGGCGCCCGGTGCCTGTGGCCGCCCGCCATCGGCTTCGCCACTGCGGATCGGTCAGCAGGCCCAGCAGGGCCGCTCGGCGCGGTGCCCGGCCATGTCCGTGCAGGCATTCCAGCGCGTGCCACAGCAGGGCCAGGTTGCAGGAGAGTACCGGCCGCCCGGCGGCGTCATAGGGTCTGCGGGCCAGCGCGGGCAGGGTCGGCGTGCCGGTGCCCAGCAGCAATACCGCATCGACCGGCGCGCTGATCTGGGCGATACCGGCTTCGGCGGCCTCGCTTTCCAGGGCGTAGATGGGGTGGAAGGCGCCGGGGTCTGTGGGCAGTTGCACCACCTGAGCCACCTGGAGATCGCGACTCTCCCAGTACGCCTGGCTGTGGGCGGTCAGCCAGGTCGGATAGGGGGAGACCAAGCCAATGCGGCGGGCCTGCAGGGCTCGCATCGCCGCAACGACGGCCAGGGCTGAGTTGGTCACCGGTCGGCGCAGTTTTGCGCAGAGTTGATCGAAGAGCCGGTCCTCAGCCTCGGCGCCGATCAGATAGGACGCCCCGGTGCATGCGCTGGCCACGGCGCCCAGGGGGGCATTGGCAAACTCGGCGATCCAAAGCGGCAGGTTTTCGTAGTACTGCTGGAGCCTTGTCCCCAGATCGGGCGCGCTGCTGGTCATGCGGGCGGTCAGCAGCGTCACGCCTGGTGGACACAGGATTTGTAGTTCGGGCTCTGCGGTGGTGTTGGCTTGAGGCGTCAGCACACCCAGCAGGCCCCTCGGCGCATACACCAGGCTCATGGTTGCGCTGGGGCCTGGGCCAGTTGGCGCGCACGCTCGAGTCCATCGAGCATCGAGGTTTGACGCAGGTGGCTGTAGAGCCGATCGTGGTCGTCGACCATGGATTGCAGCTGGGCCAGCGCCGATCGACGCTCTGGCAGCGAGCGCAGCTGCATGCGGGCATGGTTGCGGTCGGACTGCCCGATGATGTCCTCGCGCACCACCGGCATGCGTTGTCTTTCGTAGCTTTGCAGCTGCTCATCGCAGGCGTGGCCCTCGAGCGCGCGCACCAGGACATCACGCAGGCACATGGCGTCATGGATGCCGCCGTTCATCCCCATGCCGCCTTTGGGATTGTTCAGATGCGCGGCATCGCCTGCAATGAACAGTCGACCCGCCCACCAGCGCGACGCCAGCCGTTTGTGCACCCGATAGGGGCGTATCTCCCGCAGCTCAAAGTCGTGCTCTCGACCGAAGAGCGCCTGCAGGCGCTGCAGGATGCGATCGGGCTGCGCTTGTTCCTCCAGGGTGCGTTCGGCCAAGGGGTGCAAGCTGACCCGCCAGATGTCGGGCAAGTGCAGCAGGCTGTAGGTGCCTTCGTCCTGCCAGACGTAGTTGACACCGGCCAAATCGGGCCAGAGGCCGGCAAAGTCGAAGCTTGTGGTGACCAGCAAGGTGGTGTCGGGATAGGTGATGCCTTCGAAGTTTGCGCCGATGGCCTTTCGTACCAGGCTGTGAGCGCCGTCGCAGCCAATCACATAGGCCGCATGCAGGCGCTCGGTGGCCTGGCCATCGGCTGGCTGCACGTCGATCCAGGCCCTGCGGCCGTCCTGACCGACATTGACCACCGTGGCGCCTCGCCAAAGTCGTGCGGATGGCTGTTGTCGCAGTCGGGCCTCCAGCGCCTGGCTGAGCACGGCCTGCTCACATTGCAGGCGGTAGGGATGGGCGGTATCGTTCCTGAGAACAGACAGATCAAAGGTCACATGCTCGCCAGTCTCATGCAGACGTATCTGCCAGGTCGGGGTGATCCGACCTTGAGCGATGAGTTCCCGGGTGATGCCCCAGGGGGCCAGCATGTCCAGCGTGGGCGGGTGAAAGGTTGAGGCACGGAGTTGACGCGAGACCACCGGGTCTGATTCGACGACCGTTACCGGCACGCCATCTGCGCTCAAACCGTAGGCCAGCGTCAGGCCCACCGGGCCTGCTCCTACGATGATGACGCCCGCGGCGGGCTCAGTTTGCTTCATCTGGCCAGCGAGCTGAAGGACCGATTTTTCATCGGGTCCGCCACAAACGCGCGATCGGGGTTTGCGTCATGGACGAATCCAGCGCTGTCCGATCACGAACTTGAGAACATAGAGCACCATCAGCGTACCCACCAGATCGCCCACGGCCATGACCGAGGTGTTTGCCAGGAAGTCGTGGCTGACCTCCAGACTCAGGTAAATCAGCTGGTGCATGGCGGCAGACAGCAGCGCAAACAAGACGGCCATCTTTAGCAAAAGGAGGGCGTTGAGGTTGTTCAAATCTTCTTTCAGCCCCAACCATCGAACGCTGAGCCATCGGGCGATCCAGGGTGCCAGGCCGGATGCCAGCGCTGCCAAAGCTGTCTCCGGCAGGGGCTGACCTTCGCTCAGACCCACCCAGGCCGTACCCAGGGTGACCCCCAAGGCGCCGTAGGCGCCAAAAACAAGAACCAGGGTCAGTCGCAAGCCGCTGGGCAGAAAGATCCAGTTCACGCCGTGTGCGTGATCCAACCACTCAAACAGCAGCTCGTTGAGGTAGAAGAGAAGAAAAAAGCCCAGAGCGCTCAGCGCAACCGCAGCCAGCGGCGTGATGGAGAAAAAGCGTTCCTTCATCCAAGACTCAAGGTGTTTTTTTTCATCTTAACGGCATTTCCCGGGTATTCCTCAGCCGAGGGTCTGCGGCTCGTGCTTTCCGTGCGACAATAAGGACTTCAGGGTTACCCCTGATGCTTGTACATCTGCCACACACCCCAGGCTGTCTTAGACGACCTCGCTGACCCAAGGTTCAGCGCTTTGTTGGATGGTTGATGTTTTTTAACCACCCAGCACCCCCTAGGGGTGTGACGGCCAGGGCGGTCGAAGTCTAGAGCTTCGTCGTTTTGCCCTCAGAAAGATGATCATGATGGACGCCTTGATGGCGCGCGAGGCCATGGAGCCCGCGCTTGTTGTTTCCGAGCCGCCAATTTCCGATGACACCCATGCGCTGCCGCTTGCACTGAGCGACGCGTTTGCCCGCCTTGGGCTGGCGCCGCCTTTGCTGAAGGCTGTTGCCGACCTGGGTTTTGTGGCGCCCACCGCGGTGCAACAGGCCACGATTGAGCGGGCTCTGGCCGCCTCCCCGGCCACCGGGCCGGTTTCATCCGACCTGATGGTGTCCAGCCAGACCGGCAGTGGCAAGACGGCAGCCTTCCTGTTGCCGGTGCTGCAGAAATTAAGCGTGCGTCGCCAGGAGTTGGCCGATGAGGAAGAAGCTCGATGGGCGCGCCTGAGTGCCGAGGCTTTGGCCCGCGGCGATGAGGCCCCCAAGCGGCCCAGGCGCAAGAATCCCACCGATCCTCGGCATTTCAAGCCGGCTGTTCCCGGGGCCCTGGTTTTGTGTCCCACCCGCGAGCTGGCCCAGCAGGTCAGTGCCGACGCCATCGATCTGGTGCGTCACTGCAAGGGGCTGCGCGTGGCTCACGTGGTGGGCGGTATGCCTTACCAGTTGCAGATTGCCCGTCTTCAGAACGCCGACTTGGTGGTGGCCACCCCGGGCCGTCTGCTGGACCTGCACCGCAGCCAGCAGATCAAGCTGGACGAAGTGCAGATGCTGGTGGTCGATGAGGCGGACCGGATGCTGGATCTGGGTTTTGCCGATGACCTGGCTGAGGTGCATCAGATCACCTCTGGCCGACAGCAGACTCTGATGTTCAGCGCCACTTTTGCGCCGCGCATCATGCAACTGGCCTCCCGGTTGATGCGCTCGCCTGAGCGCATACAGATTGATTCGCCGCAGGAGCGTCATCAATCGATTGAACAAACCTTGCACTGGGCTGATCATGCCGAGCACAAGCGTCAGCTACTCGACCACTGGCTGCGTGATGCGAGCCTGGATCAGGCCGTGGTCTTTGCCTCCACCCAGATCGAGTGCGACGCGCTGGCCCAGGATCTGGTGCAGGGCGGCTTTCATGCCGTGGCTCTGCATGGCGCCTTGAGTCAAGGCTTGCGTAACCGGAGGCTGGGTGCTTTCAGGGAGGGCCGCGTGCAAATTCTCGTCGCCACCGATGTGGCGGCGCGTGGCCTGGATGTGCCGACCATCACGCACGTCATCAACTTCGGCCTGCCGATGAAAGCCGAAGACTATGTGCATCGCATCGGACGTACCGGCCGGGCCGGACGTCGAGGTCAGGCCGTGACCATTGCCGAGCGACGCGACCGCCGTCGCATTGCCGATATCGAGCACTACACCCACCAATCGTTTCAGCCGGCGGTGATTGCCGGTCTGGAGCCACGGCAGCCCGTTCAAGGCTTTGCCAATCGTGCCGACCGGCGCGGTACCGGCGGTCCAGGCCGGGGCGAGCGGGCCGGGCAGGGCCGGGGCTGGAGCGCAGGCCGCGCCTCACCACGTTCCGCCTCGGGACGCACGAGCGATCGCTGGCCTTCGCAGGTCGCACCGGATCGGGACGCACGACCTCCTGCCCCGGCCAAACGGTCGAGGGACCTGGAGCCCGCCGGCCAGCGTCGTTCGCGCGGTTTTGACCCTCGTTTCGAGGGCCGTTCGCCGGATGTGGCTCCGCGGCCGGATTTTGCGCCGGTCCGCAAGGGTCCGGGCCGACCGTTGGAGCGCAAGCTCGGTCGCAGCCGTTAAGCCTGTGGTGCGAGCTGGGTGGCCGCAGGGCCACAGAGCCACAGAGCCACAGGGTAAACCACGGCTGCCGGTTTCCATCTTCGCTACCTAGAATGTCTGGGCCGACCGCTCATCTCGGTTAGGCGCAGCAGGAATATTTTCGTGCCAGGCAAAAAGCCCCCCGCTCCAGATGGAGCCTCACCTCCCGTTACGGCGCGTCCTGCGGGGCGCAGCAGTGCGGCGTCCCGATCTGAAGCGGGTGCCCGGGCGTCCAAGGCATCGGCTGCAGCGCCGACTGCCGCGCCGAGGACCATCAAGAAGTATCCCAACCGCCGCCTGTACGACACCAGCAGCTCTTCGTACATCACCCTGTCCGATGTCAAGCAACTGGTCATGACGCGATCGGCCTTCGTGGTCAAGGATGCCAAGACCCATGAAGACCTGACCCGCAGCATCTTGCTGCAAATCATCCTGGAGGAAGAGGCAGGGGGGGCACCCATGTTCACCGAGGACCTGCTGGCCAATATCATCCGCTTCTATGGCAACGCGATGCAGGGCGTGATGGGCAACTACCTGGAAAAAAATATCCAGACCTTCATGGAATTGCAGGCCAAGCTCAGCGAACAGTCCAAGGGGCTCAATCCGGATCTGTGGGCTCAGTTCATCAAGAGCCAGTCCCCGCTTATGCAGGGGGTGATGGGCTCTTACGTCGAGCAATCGAAGGCCATGTTCACCCAAATGCAGGAACAGCTGCAAAAGCAAAGCGAACAGATGCTCTCGAGCTTTGTCATCAAGCGCTGAGCCCCGGCCTTGGGGCCCCTGCCAGGCGTCACGCCTTCACACGAAACGATTTTCGATGGCGCCCAGGCCTTCGATTTCGACCCGCACCACATCACCGCTTTTCAGATACTGAGGCGGGTTCAGCCCCATGCCAACACCGGCTGGGGTGCCGGTGGCGATGATGTCGCCGGGGTAGAGGGTGATCCCCCGCGAGCAGGTTTCGATCAGGGTTGCGATATCAAAGATCAGGTCACGGGTCTGGCCGTCCTGCCGCAGCTGGCCGTTGACCCAGCCGCGCACCCGGGTCTGAGTGCCGTCGAGTTCGTCGGCGGTCACGATCCAGGGTCCCATGGGACAGAAGGTGTCGAAGGACTTGCCCAAATCCCACTGCTGGTGACGCATCTGCACATCGCGGGCTGTCACGTCATTGACGATGGTGTAACCGAAGACGTGGCTCAGCGCGTCCTGGCGCGCGATATTTTTGCCTGCACGGCCGATCACCACAGCCAATTCTGATTCATAGTCCACCTGCTCGGTGATGCCCTGGGGAAGTTTCACCTCGTCATGCGGGCCAATCACGCACTCAGGCACCTTGGTAAAGACGATGGGCCAGGCGGCGACATGGGTGTCGTTGCTCTTGAAGACAGAATCGCGCAACTCTTTGGCGTGTTCGTGGTAATTGCGTCCCACGCAGAACAGATTGCGGCGCGGTCTTGGGATAGGGGCCTCCAGCCGTACCTGGCTGATCGGCACCGACCGATCTTGCACCGCAACAGATCGCCAGTCGGCCTGCTCGATCAATGAGAGTGCGCCGCGCTCGGCCAGGTGGGCCCCTTCAAATGCCCTCACCGACTGCCCATCGGGCGATACCTGACCGACATGGCGCTTGCCTTGAAATTGATAGGTCGCAATACGCACGTTGTGGACTCCTGTTGAAGGTCAAGCGCTCGAGTCTAGATCGTCGGTGAGGATGCGAGCTGTCTCCCGGACGTTTCCGTATTTAATGGGATTTTGCTGAACCGCCCTTGTGCAGCAACGACCTCATGTGGAAGAGCTGATGTTGGAGTGTTGCCTCCGGCGCGATGCGACGCTGGCTTGTTCAGGCCGCACGGGCCATGGGGGGCGCAAACAGGGCTTCCATTTCACGGCGAATTTTGTAGGCGTCGGTGTTGGCGTCCATCGCCACATCGGCCCAGCTCAGGCTTTGCCCTTTCTTCACCGGCCGGACAACCTTGACCTGATGGGCCAGTCCCAGGGGCAGGCCACCCATCTGCATGGAAGTGTGAGAGGGCAGCAGTTTGCCCCAGACGGTGTAGCCGGCCTCGCCGTCGAGCATCTCGCCGGGCTGCAGGTCCCGCTTGGCGGTGGCCACCACATCGGCGTTCCAGCCTGTGGCCACCCCGGTTGGCTCTTGCCGCAGGGCCACGCTGGCCACCGAGACGCCCACCTCCAGTCCGATGAGGTGCCATCGCTTGTAAAGCGTGAAATAGCGGCCGCTGGGATCGGTGTGGGCGTTGTATTCTTCAAAGCAGTTCTTGATGTATTCGGTCTCCGCTTCAACCGTCACCCAGACCCCCATGCGGATGTCATAGGGGATTTTGCGGCCATCGGCCTCCAGGGAGGAGATCACCTCGACCATGCCTTTGCGCTCGAGCACGCCGCCTTCGTCGCGGGGTCGGGTGACAAATGGGATGTCTTCAACACTGGCCGGGGGGTAGAGCAGTCCATTGCTGGGCACGGCCAGACCGGTGGCATTGGACACCGCGGTCGATTCAATCGAAGGCTTGGAGCCGTCGAGGAAGCTGTTGAACATCTTGGGGTTGAGTCCGCCGCGTCGTGCCTGCTCGGGGCTCAAGCCGTAGTAGCCCCAGACCGTCTCGGGTGTGGATTCGCAAAAATGCGGCAGCCACTTGTGACCGCGACCAGCGGCCACCACCGGGAAGCCGCAGGTGCGGGCCCAGTCGACCAAATCGCAGATGAGCGCGGGCTGATCGCCAAAAGCCATCGAATACACCACGCCGGCCTGGGCCGCCTTGCGCGCCAGCAGCGGGCCGCAGAAAGCATCGGCCTCCACCGTCACATTGACCACATGTTTGCCTTGGTCGAAAGCCCGCAGGCAATGCGCTACAGCAGCAATGGGGTGACCGGTGCATTCGACCACCACATCGATCTGAGGATGGTCGACGATGGCTTGCCAGTCCTCGGTGATCCATGTTTGCCCGGTTTTGAGGGCCTGATCGATGCTGGTGGCCTGCGTTTGCTCGGCTTTCCAGCCCACGCGAGCCAGGTTGGCACGGGCCGTATCGGGTGACAAATCGGCAATGGCCACCAGATGTACCCCTGGGGTGCGCGGCACCTGGGCCAGGTACATGGAGCCGAATTTGCCGGCGCCGATCAGGCCGATGCGCACCGGCTGCTTACTCGCTGCGCGCTGCTGTAGCTTGGCGTGGAGGTTCATCAGGCGGCCTGCTTGGTGGTGGCGATGGGTTCGGCCGAGGTCACCAGGGCGCTGCCCGGCATGCCGTTTTTCCAGGGCAGGTCGACCGTGTACGGCTTGAGCAGGCAGTCATCGGGCAAACAGTCGATGGGCGTGAAGTCACGGTGGGCGATGTATTCAGGGCGCTTGAAGCGCCGAATGTGGTTGGACACGGCGCACAGGCTCAGGTAGACGCTGACCCGGTTCCAGGGCGAGAGGTTGCTGGTCGAGGCATGCACCAGGCAGCTGTGAAACAAGATCATGGAGCCGGCCGGCCCTGTCGGGCTGACGATGCCACCTTGCTTGCCGCCGGCGCGCTCGACCAGCTGCGTGATCAGCTCATTGCTAACGGTCCACAGCGGATAGCTGGTGGTGGTCAAGTCATGCTTGGCATCGACCACGCCCTTCTTGTGGCTGCCCGGGATGAACATCAGCGGGCCGTTGAACTCGTTGACGTCGTCCAGGAAGATGGCCACATTCATCGCGCGTTCGGTGGGCATCATGTCATCGTTGAGCCAGGTACCGTAGTCCTGATGCCATTGCCAGACATCGCCCTCGAAGGCCATCTTGCCGTTGATTTTGAACTGGTGCATGTAGAGCTTCTCGCCGAAGATGTCTTCGACCGGCTTGACCATTCGAGGATGCCGGGCCAGCTTGGCAAAGGGTTCGCTGTAAAGATGTGCGGCAAAGTTGGTGCGTACCGCATCACCGCTTTTTTCCCGTACGTTGTAGGCCTCCCGCCGGCTGTACAGATCAGGCACGGCCTCGGTCAGCGTCCGGGTCTCTTCGGGGGAGAACAGGCCCGGGAAAAAAAGATAGCCTTCGCGATCGAAATGGGCCAGTTGTTCGGCAGTCAGTTTCATGAGGAGTCTCCGGTAGGACGTTTGGATTTGGGTTGGGAAAGCCGGGATGGCTCCAATGCTCGGGAGAGCAGGCGGCCGAGGTTGCCGGCGGCCTGTTCTGCGTGCTGTCGCATCAGGGCTTCGGCGCGGTCGGCCTGACCTGCCGCAATAGCGCGGGCAATGGTTTCGTGCTCATCCCACACCGAGGCGCGCATGCTCGAGACTTGCAGCACCGATCCCATGGCCCGGCGGATGTGAGCCCAGTGCAGTTTGGCGCTCTGCGCGATCAGCGGGTTGCCTGAAGCCTGATAGATGGCGCTGTGGAAGCGTTCGTCGGCCTCGATCATGGGCTTGATCTGGCCGCTGCGGAGGGCTCGCCGCCCCTCCTCAATCATGTGTTCGGGTAGGGCGTAGCGGGCCAACGCTGCCAGCCGAGCAGCCAGCGCGTCCAGAGCTGCCCGGACTTGGTAGATGTGATGCAGTCGCTGGGCATCCAGCGGTGCCACCTGGACCCCGCGTCCTGGCGCGTCCTGGACGAAGCCGTCGTTCTTGAGCAGTCGCAGGGCCTGCAGCACGGGCTGCCGCGAGACGGCCAGCTGTGCGGCAATGTCCTCTTGCATGATGCGAGCGCCCGGGGCCAGGGAGCCGTCGCAGATGGCGTCGAGCAGCACATGCCAGACCCGATCGACCAGGTCCGGCGTGTTCTCGATTTGGATCAGAACGCTCATCAGGTTAGGTTTGAATTTTGTATACAGAATACAGGATCAGCCTGAATCATAACCTAGTGAATACCCTTGGATTGCCTTGTGCCAACATCGACCCTGGGTCAACCCCTGAAGGAGGTCTTATGTCGCTGCATGATGCCGCTTGGCTGGAGAGGATGTACAACAACCGCGCTTTGGTGCCGGCCTTTCCCGAGCATGCCGAGCGCTGGATGCGCGATTCGGCCTCGGCACGGGTGCAAATGCCCTGTGTGCTGGACCTGCGTTACGGGCTCAGTGGTCGGGAGCGGCTCGATGTCTTCCCGGCTCAGCGTCCCGGCGCCGCAGTGGCGGTCTTCATTCACGGTGGCTACTGGCGGGCGCTGGACAAGAGCGATCACTCCTTTGTGGCGCCGGCGCTCCACGCCATGGGGGCCACGGTGGTCGTGCCGGGCTACGACCTGTGCCCGGCGGTGAGCATTCCCCAGATCACGATGCAGATGGTGAGGGCCTTGGCCTGGATCTACCGGCACATTGAGGCTTATCACGGCGATCCCTCGCGGATCGTCGTCATCGGGCATTCGGCGGGCGGTCATCTGTCGGCGATGATGTTGCGCTGCCTTTGGCCCTCATTCGATTCGCGTTTGCCCCGGCAACTGGTCCGCAGCGCCTTGTCGATCTCGGGTGTGCATGATCTTGACCCGCTCTCGCGCACGCCATTTCTGCAAGTCGATTTGAGATTGACTCCGCAGGACGTGGCACGGGCCAGCCCAGCGAGACTGCCCGCCCCCGAGGGGACGCTCTATGCAGTGGCCGGTGCCCAGGAGAGTTCGGAGTTCGTGCGGCAAACACAACGGATTCAGCAGGCCTGGGGCCAGTCGGTGGTACCGGTCTGCGAGGCGATCCCCGGTCTGAATCATTTCAGCGTGGTCGAGTCGCTCTGTCACAGCGGCTCGCGCCTCAATCAGTTGGCACGGGCGTTGATCGAGGGCCAGCGCATCGCCTGATCGACAGCCGCACGGCTCAGGGGGCACGGCTGCCCAACGGTGGAGAAGTTTCTCGAGCCGCGCAAGCCGTGTGCTCCGGGCAGGGGCGCGGCCCTCGGCGCGATGGGGCGCAGCCCTACATCAGCAGGTGTTCACCCGCGTTGTCGCCGCCGAGAATGACATAGTTGACCTTGCGGATGTCCATCAGCTTTTTGCCGCCGGCGTAGCTGATGGAACTCTGGATGTCCTGCTCCATCTCGATCAGGGTGTCGGCCAGCTTGCCCTTGATGGGCTCGAGGATGCGTTTGCCTTCTACGTGCTTGTATTCGCCCTTGTTGAAGTCAGAGGCTGATCCATAGTATTCCTTGAACAACTCGCCGTCGACCTCAACCGTTTTGCCGGGAGATTCTTCATGGCCGGCAAACAGGGAGCCAATCATCACCATGGAGGCGCCGAAGCGCACGCTCTTGGCAATATCGCCATGGCTGCGGATGCCACCATCGGCAATGATCGGCTTGGTTGCCACCCGGGCGCACCACTTCAAGGCTGAAAGCTGCCAGCCGCCGGTTCCAAAGCCGGTCTTGAGCTTGGTGATACAGACCTTGCCGGGGCCAACACCGACCTTGGTGGCATCGGCACCCCAGTTTTCCAGGTCGATCACCGCCTCGGGGGTGGCCACGTTGCCGGCGATCACGAAGCTGGCCGGCAGTTTGTCCTTGATATACCCAATCATGTCTCGCACACTGT
>CAYPSU010000001.1:52775-68725 GCA_964413475.1 uncultured Polaromonas sp.
ATGGGCGATGTCGATGGTGATGTACTCCGGGGCCAGGTTTTCGGCGGCCAAGCTGTCGACGGTTTGCTGGTCCGCCTGCTTGACGCCCAGAGAGATGGAGGCATAGACGCCTTGGTCCCGCATGGCGCGGACGAAGGCCACATTGTCCAGATCGAAGCGATGCATCACATAGAAGTAGCCGCCGCGCGCCAGCCACAGGCAGATCGGCTCGTCCACCACGGTCTTCATGTTGGACGGCACCACCGGCAGTCGGAATTTGCGTCCACCGAGTTCGACACCGGCGTCGCATTGAGCACGGCTTTGCACCCGGCATTTGCGAGGCAAGAGCAGGATATTGTCGTAATCAAAAATTTCCATAGTTCCAAGCTCCATAAGATCTGTGTTCAACAGTGGGCGCTTGGACTGCCCCGGTCCTGAGACCTGGGCGCCGGAGTCGGAGCTGGCCACAAAAAACCGGGCGCAATGGCTTGGGCCCGGTGATTGATTGTAATGGTTCGCGGCGGGATGAAGACAGGCGCACGCGGGATGTTTGCCTTCCTACAATGGGCCTATGGTTCCTGGCTCCGAATCCCCCCTTCTTAACAACCTCAATCCGGAGCAACTGGCCGCAGTCACCCTGCCTGCCGAGCATGCCCTGATCCTGGCCGGTGCAGGGTCGGGCAAGACGCGGGTGCTGACCACTCGTATCGCCTGGTTGCTGCAGACCGGACAGGTCTGGCCCAGTGGTGTGATGGCGGTGACGTTTACCAACAAGGCGGCCAAGGAGATGCTTGCGCGCCTGTCGGCCATGCTGCCGGTCAATGTGCGCGGCATGTGGATGGGCACTTTTCACGGTCTGTGCAATCGTTTCCTGCGGGCGCATTGGCAGCTGGCACATCTGCCGCAAACTTTTCAAATCCTGGACACGCAGGACCAGTTGTCGGCCATCAAGCGGATGTGCCGGCAGTTCAATGTCGATGAAGAACGCTTCCCGCCCAAGGAGCTGATGTGGTTCATCGCTTCTTGCAAGGAGGATGGCCTGCGACCGCCCGATGTGCCCGCGCATGATGAGCACAGTCGGCGAAAGGTGGAGCTCTACAAGTTGTATGAAGAGCAATGCCAACGTGAAGGGGTGGTGGATTTTGGCGAACTCATGCTGCGCAGTTTTGAATTGCTGCGTGACCATGCCTCAGTTCGCGAGCATTACCAGCGACGCTTCCGTCACGTGCTGGTGGACGAATTCCAGGATACCAACAAGCTGCAGTACGCCTGGCTCAAAATGATTGCGGGGCAGGGTGGTGCCAGCGGTGGGGCGGTCATGGCCGTGGGCGATGATGATCAGAGCATTTATGCCTTTCGCGGTGCGCGGGTGGGCAATATGGCTGATTTCGTTCGCGAGTTTGGTGTGGCGCATCAGATCAAGCTCGAGCGCAACTACCGCAGCTTTGGGCACATCCTGGATTCGGCCAATGCGCTGATCAGCCGCAACACCCAGCGCCTGGGTAAGAACCTGCGCACCGAAGCGGGGCCCGGTGAGCCGGTCCGTGTGTTTGAGGCGACCAGCGATTTTGCCGAGGCCCAGTGGTTTGTTGAGGAGGTGCGCCAACTGGCTCGCGAGGGGACGGAACATCGCGAAATTGCCTTGCTCTATCGCAGCAATGCGCAGAGCCGGGTGATGGAGACGGCTTTGTTCAATGCCGGCATCGCTTACCGGGTGTACGGCGGCCTGCGCTTTTTCGAACGGGCTGAGATCAAGCATGCTTTGGCCTACTTGCGTCTGCTGGACAACTGGCGTGATGACACCAGTTTCCTGCGGGTGGTCAACTTTCCGCCGCGGGGGATCGGCGCCCGTACCCTGGAGCAGCTGCAGGACGTCGCACGACACCGGGGTTGTTCGCTGCATGAGGCGGTGGCGCTGCTGGGCGGAACGGCGGGCACCAAGGTGGGAACCTTCCTGGCCCTGGTGGATGTGATGCGTGAGCAGACGGCAGGCCGGACGCTGAGGGAAATCATCGAGACCGTTCTGGAGCACAGCGGGCTGCTCGATCACTACAAGGCCGAACGCGAGGGGCAGGACAGGCTGGAAAACCTGGCTGAACTGGTCAATGCCGCCGAGGCTTTTGTCACACAGGAGGGCTTTGGCCGCGACGCCTTGGCGCTGCCGCTCGATGAGCAGGCCATGCTCAGTCAATCTCCGGTCAGTCAGGGGCTGGACCTGAGCCAGCCGGTGATCGATGGACCGCAGGTCGGGGCTTGGGCGCAGACGGCCGATGCTGACTCCGATGCGGCCGGTCCCACTGGAGAAACGCTCTCGCCCCTGGCGGCCTTCCTGTCGCACGCCGCGCTGGAGGCCGGGGACAACCAGGCGCAGGCTGGGCAGGATGCCGTGCAACTGATGACAGTTCATGCCTCCAAGGGGCTCGAGTTCGATTGCGTGTTCATCAGTGGTCTGGAGGAGGGTTTGTTTCCCCATGAGAACGCAATGAGTGATCGTGAGGGGCTAGAGGAAGAGCGGCGCCTGATGTATGTGGCCATCACCCGGGCCCGCAAACGTCTCTATCTGAGCTGCTCTCAGACGCGCATGCTGCATGGCCAGACCCGTTACAACCTGCGCAGCCGGTTTCTGGAGGAACTGCCTGCGCAGGCCCTCAAGTGGATCACGCCCCAGCAGCCAGGTTTTGCCAATCTGGGACCATCTTCCGAGCCTGCCGAGGCTTGGGGCGGCGCTTCAAGCCGCAGTGACTGGGCCGCACGCATGGTGGCTACGCGGCAAGGTGCTGCCCCGCTTTCGGGCCCGCTACCGCAGCGCAAGGATTCCGACGCGCATGGCTTGAAGGTAGGCATGGAGGTCTTCCACGCCAAGTTCGGACAGGGGCGGATCCAGATGATCGAGGGCTCGGGCGCTGACGCCCGCGCCCAGGTCAACTTTCCCCGTCACGGCATCAAGTGGCTGGCTCTGTCGGTGGCCAAGCTGACGGTGGTCACCTGAACTGACCGCTACCGGCCTGTGGCTTCAGGCGATTTCGTCCACCCGCACGGCGGGCGTCGCCTCGACTGTGAAGCTGTCCCTGAAGGTGCTGTAGACCGAACTGAAGAACATCGCCGCCATGATCAGGGCCACTGGCAGCATGACGGTGGCGGCCACCGAAGCGCTGTCAAGCACACTGGCCAGCAGGGCCACCACCACGCCAGCCAGCAGAAAGCTACCGAACCAGCCCAAAGCGTAGACGATGAAGGCTCCGATATTTTTCCAGCAGGCCATGGCGCTGAAGAACAGGCTCTTGAGGGGGTCGATCTGATGCCAGTGCACCAGCGCTGGCGCGTGCCAGAAAATCAGCGAAAGCGGAGCATAGAGTGCAGCGGCGGTCCAGGTGGCCGCCTGGAACTGCGGGTCGCTCACCACCTTCTCATCGATCTTGCCGCCTAGCAGATACAGCCGTGCGAATTCACCGCCATCAATCAGCGCTGACAGTCCGATGACCACCGCAAAGCCTACAGCGTAGAGGCCGCCGAGCACCAGCATGGCGCGCGACTGCTGTCGACCGGCCCGAAATCCCACGGCCATGATGGTGGGCATTGGAAACCTGCCTTGCTCGGCCTCGCGTGCGGCTGCCATCAGGCCCAGGGTGGCGGCAGGCAGCAACACCAGGGCAAGAACCGGCCCGATCAGGGGCACCAGACTGGCCACCGACAGGACGGCCATGAACATGAAGAAAAGCCCTGACATGGCCAGTGGCTGGCGCAGGAACAGGCGCATACCCTGTCTGACCCAGGTCAGGCCGGTACGCGGGCGAACCAGATTGAGTTTCATGGCATGGCGCCGGCGGTTGGGGGGAGATCGGGCAGCAGGGGATCGTCAATGCACTGCCGCAAGACGCGTTCGAAGTGGCTGGGGTCGTGGGCCTTGAGCACCGTAGCCTGCCGGGGCAGGTGCAGATCCCAAAGGCGCGAGAGCCAGAAACGAAGGGCTCCGGCACGCCGCATGGCTGCCAGCAGGCGACGCTCCGCAGCCCCGAGGGGCCGCACCGCATGGTAAGCCCGCAGCAGAGCTTGGCCCCGCTCGGGATCGCGTGCGCCGCTTTTCAGATCGACACACCAATCGTTCATGCAAACGGCCAGATCAAACAACCAGTGGTCCCAGCCCGCGAAGTAGAAGTCGAACAGGCCGCACAGCCGGGCCTGCTCGCCGCGGCCCTCAAACATGACGTTGTCTCGAAACAGGTCGGCGTGAATCGGTCCGCGGGGCAGGCTGCGGTAAGCGGGCTGCTGGGCCAGGTGGTTTTGGTAGGCCAGTTCTGAAAGGATGAGCCGGGTTTGGTCCTCGCTCAAGAAAGGCAGTACCTCGGGCACGGTCTCATTCCACCAGGGCAGTGCCCGCAGATTGGGCTGTTGGCGGTCAAAATCGCGTCCCGCCAGGTGCATGCGGGCGAGCATTTCACCAACTGCGCGGCAGTGTCCTGGCGTGGGCTCAAGCTCGATGGCTCCTGGCAGTCGGTTGACCACGGCCGCCGGCTTGTCGCAAAGACGGTGCAGCAGAGGCGATGCCTGGGGCTGGCCTTTGGCCGGCGCGTCTGGCCTGGCTTGCGGGTCGGGCACGGGAATACCCTGGCTGGCCAGGTGTTTCATCAGATGCAGATAGAAGGGCAACTGCTCAAAGCTCAAGCGTTCGAACAGGGTCAGCACCCAACGTCCCTGATCGGTGTCAGCGAAATAGTTGGTGTTTTCGATACCGCCGGCACAGCCTTCCAGGTTCTGCAATTGGCCCAGGCCCAGCGATTGCAGGAACTCGGCGGCTTGCTCGAAGGTGACCTCAGTGAAGACGGCCATTCAGGTCCAGGGGCAGGGCAGTCAGAACCGCAGGAAATTCCAGACCCGCGTACCGCCCTGGTTGGAACTCGAGCGGGCATCGATGGGACGTACCTCGTAGGCCGGCATATCACCCTTGGGCTGTACCACGATGCTTTGCGTCTGGCCACCGACCCGCAATTCGTCGATGCGGCTGCCCGCATCTTCAGTCCGTATGCGTTCTATGGTCTGGTTGCCTCGGCCGGCCTCGAGGACCGGATCGCTGGGCCGCCCTGCGCTCTGGGGGGGGCTCGCTAAAGCCTGTGCCCAGGCGGCCTGGGCCGACATCAGGCCAGCAAGCGTCAAACCCAGTGCGCGAAGTCGGAAACCAGTGCGGGTAGAGAACATGGAGGTATTGTAGGTCTCCCGGCCGCGCCCAGCCCAGTCGCGCTTGGCGCAACGGCTGCCCTGACGGCTTGCCTGACAATGGCCGCATGAGTCAGAAAACCCTGCTGCTGGTTGACGGTTCCAGCTATTTGTACCGTGCCTTTCATGCCTTGCCGGACCTGCGTGCAGTGCCCGGAGATCCGGCCAGCCCGGCCACTGGAGCCATTCGCGGCATGATCAACATGATGCACAAGCTGCGCAAGGATGTTCGGGCTGACTATGCGGCCTGCGTGTTCGACGCCAAGGGACCGACGTTTCGCGATGCGGTCTATCCGCAGTACAAAGCCAACCGCTCACCCATGCCCGACGACCTGCGCAGCCAGATCGCCCCAATCCACGAGGTGATTGCGCTGATGGGTTGGCGGGTGCTCGATGTTCCAGGCGTCGAGGCCGACGATGTGATTGGTACTCTGGCGCGTTGCGCTGCCGAGCAAGGGGTTGAGGTCATCATCTCCAGCGGCGACAAAGATCTGTCGCAGCTCGTCAACGAACGCATCACCATCATCGACACCATGAACGACAAACGCCGTGATGTGGCTGGGGTGATGGCCGAATTCGGTGTGCCACCGCAGCGCATGGTCGATTTTCAGGCCCTGGTGGGCGATACGATCGACAACGTGCCGGGCGTGCCCAAGGTGGGGCCGAAGACGGCGGCCAAGTGGCTGCAGGAATACGGGTCACTCGATGCCCTGATCGAGCGTGCCAGCGAGATCAAGGGGGCCGCTGGCGAGAATTTGCGTGCCACGCTCGACTGGTTGCCAACCGGGCGGCAGCTGCTGACCATCAAGACCGACTGTGATCTGCAGGGACATTTGTCCGGGTTGCCGGCGCTCGAGGAGTTGCGCTTGCATGCGCAGCAAGACGAGATGCTGCGCACCTTTTACGAGCGTTATGGTTTCAAGACCTTGGCCAGGGGCCTGGGCATCGATCAATCGGCCCAGGCGCCGCAGGGATCCGCCACGGCGCAAGCAGCCCCGTTCGCGGTGGCCGCCCCGGCCCCGTCGCGGCCGACCCGGTACGAGACGGTGCTGAGCTGGGCCGATTTTGAAGCACTGCTGGTACGCATTGAGCAGGCCGAACTGGTCGCCTTCGACACCGAGACCGATGCGCTGGACGAAATGCTGGCCCGGCTGGTGGGGCTGAGCTTTAGCCTGGAACCCGGGCAGGCCGCTTATGTTCCCCTGGCACATGACTACCCCGGCGCCCCGGATCAGCTTCCGATGGCGCAGGTGCTCGATCGTCTGCGACCCTGGCTGGAAAATCCCGCGCGGGGCAAGCTGGGTCAGCACATCAAGTACGACCGGCATGTCATGGCCAACCATGGCATCGAGGTGCAGGGTTATTTGCACGACACCATGCTGCAAAGCTATGTGCTGGAGGCACACAAGCCTCACGGTTTGGCCAGTCTGGCCGAGCGCCATCTTGGGCGCGGGGGCATCAGCTATGAAGATCTGTGCGGCAAAGGGGCCTCGCAGATTGGGTTTAGCCAAGTCGACATCGAGCGGGCAGCCGCCTATTCCTGCGAGGATGCAGAGCAATGTTTCGATGTCCATCGCGTGCTTTGGCCCCAGCTGCAGGCCGACGTCGGCCTGCGCTTCGTGTATGAGCTTGAAATGGCCTGCAGCGAAGCGCTGTTCCGGATCGAGCGCAACGGCGTACTGATTGACGCCGCGACTTTGGCCCGCCAGAGTGCAGATCTAGGCGCGCGGATCGTGCAGTTGGAGGCGCAGGCCTTTGAGTTGGCAGGCCAGCCCTTCAATCTGGCCAGTCCCAAGCAGATTGGCGAGATCTTTTTCGGCAAATTGGGTCTGCCGGTGGTCAAGAAGACGGCCACGGGCGCGCCGAGCACCGACGAGGAGGTGCTTGAAAAACTGGCCGAAGATTACCCGCTGCCGGCCCGAATCCTTGAGCACCGCAGCCTGTCCAAGCTCAAGGGAACCTACACCGACAAGCTGGCCCAGATGGCCCATGCCAGAACCGGTCGGGTGCACACCCACTATGCACAGGCGGTGGCCGTTACCGGCCGGCTCTCCAGCAACGACCCCAATTTGCAGAACATTCCGATTCGCACCCCCGAGGGACGCCGTGTGCGCGAGGCCTTCATTGCTTCGCCAGGCGGTTTCATCGCCAGTGCCGACTATTCGCAGATAGAACTGCGCATCATGGCCCATCTCAGCGAGGATGAGGCCCTGCTCAATGCCTTCCGGCATGGTCTGGATGTGCACCGCGCCACGGCAGCCGAAGTTTTTGGCGTGGCGCTCGAGCAGGTCAGCAGTGAGCAGCGGCGCTACGCCAAGGTGATCAACTTTGGCTTGATCTATGGCATGAGCTCTTTTGGGTTGGCGCGCAATTTGGGCATAGAGACCAAGGCTGCAGCGGCCTACATTGACCGCTACTTTCAACGCTATCCCGGGGTCAAGCGCTATATGGACGAGACCCGTGCCATGGCCAAGAGCCAGGGCTATGTGCAGACGGTGTTTGGGCGCCGGCTGTATTTGCCTGAGATCAACTCACCCAACGGCCCTCGGCGTGGAGCTGCCGAGCGTGCGGCGATCAACGCGCCCATGCAAGGCACGGCGGCCGACCTGATCAAAATGAGCATGATCGCGGTGCAGAAGGCCATCGACTCGCATCGACTGAAGACCTTGGTGATCATGCAGGTTCATGATGAACTCGTATTTGAGGTGCCCGAGGACGAAGTCGACTGGGTTCGCGGCGAGGTGCCGCGATTGATGGCCGGGGTGGCTCAGTTGCGCGTGCCTCTGCTGGCCGAGGTGGGCCTGGGTCCAAATTGGGAGCAGGCGCACTGAGGGCCCTGCCGATCGGTGTACGGGTCTTGAGCTTGCCTCGTAATAACCCTGCACTTTGTTCAGCCGGGCTTCTTCTTATGATGCGAGCTTTGGCTATCAGCCCAAGGAGTTTCCCTGATGTTGCAACAAGACCTGCTCAATGACAGCCATGCCTTGATAGACAGCCGCGGCGAGGCGCCCGTGCCTTCGCGGCGCACTGCGCTGAAGGCGGCCCTGGGTGTGGGCTATGCGGCTGCGGCGGCCCCGATCATGGCGCAGACCGCGATCAAGACCTCTTCGGAGGGCCTGCGGACCGGCGAGGCCTCTTTCGAGGTGGCTGGCTTCAAGGTGCCAGTGTATTTCGCCGCGCCGGCGGGCAAGACCGATCTGCCCGTTGTGCTGGTGGTGCATGAGATTTTTGGCGTGCATGAATACATTGCCGACACGGCGCGTCGTTTTGCCCGGGCCGGCTTCATGGCGGTGGCCCCGGAGCTGTTTGCCCGGCAGGGCGACCCCAGCGCCTATGGCGAGATTGCCAAGCTACAAGCGGAGATCGTCAGCAAGGTCCCCGATGCTCAGGTGATGGCCGATCTGGACGGTGCTGTGCGGTGGGCCGCGGCCAACGGCGGCAACGCGCAGAAGGTGGGCATCACTGGCTTTTGCTGGGGCGGTCGTGTGGTCTGGCTGTATTCGCAATTACGTGCCATCCGCGCTGGTGTGGCTTGGTACGGCCGATTGGTGGGTGCGAGCACGCCCAACACGCCCACGCATCCGGTGCAGGGCGCGGCTGACATGAAGGCGCCGGTGCTCGGCCTCTACGGGGCCGCCGACACCGGGATTCCGGTTTCCACGGTCGATCAGATGAAGCAGGCCTTGGCTGAAGCGGCCGCCAAGGGCAATCAAGCGGCAGCCCGTTCGACCTTCGTGGTCTATCCCGATGCCCCGCATGCCTTTCATGCCGACTACCGGGCCACTTTCCGCAAGGACCCAGCCGAAGATGGTTTCCGCCGCGCTCTGGAGTGGTTTCGCAGTCATGGGCTGAGCTGAAGACCTGGGGCTTGACAGGCTTGGGATAATTGGCCGGTAGCCGGGTACGGTCCCGGCTCTTGATTTGTGCGTCCGTGGAAGCCCAGGCCGCGCGATGGACCCACTTTCCGGCCCCGAGCCCCTCACTCATGACCCTTCCTGCCATCATTGCGGCCACCCTCATTGCGGGGGTGGGGAGCGTTTGGATCGCCGCTTGGCTCAATCGTGGCCTGATGGCCCGTCAGACCCCGCACATGCTCAGTCTGGCGGCGGGGGCCTTGCTGGCCACTTCTTTCATGCTTTTGCTGCCCGAGGCCTTTGAGTCTGATGTGGAGCCGCACTGGTTGTTTTCGACGGTTCTGGCTTCGCTGATTTTTTTCTTTCTTCTGGACAAGGCCGAGTTGTGGCACCACGGTCATGAGCACCACCACTCGCATGACGCTGAGCATCACTCGCATCCTCATGAAGCAGACCCCCACCAAGAGCCGCAGTCCCTGGGCTCAGGGGGGTGGGCGGTGCTCATGGGCGACGGGCTGCACTGCTTTGCAGATGGCGTGCTGATTGCATCGGCCTTTGTGGCCGATCTTGGCCTGGGTGTGCTTGCGGCCCTGGCGGTGCTGTTGCACGAAGTGCCGCATCACATGGGGGATCTCTCGGTCGTCGGGGCGACCACCCGTTCAAGCCAATCGGCCCTGATCAAGGTGTCGATGGCTGGGGCCATGACCCTGGTCGGCGGTCTGGTGGGTTACCAGCTGGTCGACAGCCTGCAGGGATTGCTGCCCTTCTTCCTGGTGCTGGCGGCCAGCAGTTTCATGTACGTGGCCTTGGCTGATCTCATTCCGCAGTTGCAAAGAAGACTCAGCCTGCGACAGACCGTCTCGCAGGTGAGCTGGCTGATCCTGGGCTTGAGCCTGGTCTCAGTGGCCTCTTACATCGCCCATATGGGGCACGCGCACTGATCTGCACATGGCAATTCATCCCGGTGCAGATGGGCCAGAACCGAGTGGGCTGTCATCTGACAGGCGACAGGGATGGCGACTGCCAGGACGGTTGTAGACCCCCTCGCATCATCGTGATCCGAGGCGCAGGTTTGCTTGCGGTGTCATCCCAGCGATGCGTGTTCAAGTGTTTGCGCCCTTTTTCTGTTCCACCATGGAAAGGATGCGATCATGAAACACAACCCGCAACAATTGGCGGCATGGACCCTGGCGAGCTTGGCCTGTGTGCTGGCGGCCACCCCGGCCAAGGCCCAGTCTTACGGCGGAGGCAACGGCGCGGCCTGGGAGATGCAAACGCAAAATCAGCCCGCTTGGCCGGGTGCGAAGGTCAGCAACTATGACCGTAATTTCCTGGTGCAAGCGGCCGCCGACGAGATGTTTGAGTTGGAGATGAGTCGGCTGGCTGCCGAGAAAGCCTCAGCGCCTGATCTGAAGGCCTATGCTTCCACTTTGGTCGACCAACACATCGCGGTGCAGAAGGAGCTTGGGGCTTTGGCCCAGGCCAAGGGTGTGAGCTTGCCGGTGCGACTGGGCGCCATGCGCCAGCGCGAACTCTACAGCCTGGAGCGCCTGTCCGGTGAGGACTTCGACCGCGCCTACTTTCAGCGTATTGCGCTGAGGGCGCATCGCCAGAATGTCAGGCTGTTCAGGGACGCCAGTCAGATGGCGCAGGACGCCGATGTCCGAGCCTGGGCTGGCAAGATGACGCCCGCCCAGGAGCAGCATCTGTCTGATGCCCGCTCACTGCCCTCGGCGCGGCGTCTGACCCTTACCCCGCTGGATCCCAACGCGTCGCAGGGTGGGATGTAGGTAGCCGCGCCCTCGCGGCCTTTGATTGGAGCTTTCAGAGGCCAAGTCAGGTTGCGGGGGACCGTGGCTCGAATTTCCTAGCCGCGCTCGACCGGTCGCGCTGGATCGCTGCACCACTGGCTCCAGCTTCCCGCAAACAGGCGAGCCCGGCCGAGGCCTGCGATTTCCATGGCCAGCAGGTTGGCGGTGGCGGTCACGCCGCTACCGCACTGGTGAACCACACTGCCGGCAGGGCGTTGGCCCAGCAGGTCCAGGAACTCCCGGCGCAGCTGCTCGGCCGGCTTGAAGCGACCGTCGCTGTCCATGTTCAGGGTGTAGGGTCTGTTCAGTGCGCCCGGAATATGTCCGGCCACCGGATCGAGTGGTTCAATCTCGCCGCGGTAGCGGGGCTGCGCGCGCGCATCAACAAGGGTCTGTCCGGGTTGGCTCAATTGACTGGCCACCTGATCTACTGTCATGAGTTCGGCCAGCGCTGCCCCGAGCACGAAGTTGCCGGGAGCGCTTGCGGCAGGGCCCGGGCCAGACTCCGTCGCGCCACCGGCGGTCTGCCAAGCCGCCAGCCCACCATCGAGGACGGCCACCGCCTCATGGCCCGCCCATTTGAGCATCCACCACAGACGGCCACAGAAACTGCTGCCTTGCCGGTCGTACACCACGATCTGCTGACCCTGATTCACGCCGACCCGGCGCAGCCAACTTGCAAAACGCTCCCTGTGAGGCAGGGGGTGGCGCCCACCGCTGGCCGGTTCGGGTTGTGCATCAGGTCTTTTGTCGCTCAGGTCGGCGTCCAGATCGGCGTAGAGTGCGCCGGGGATGTGGCTTTCTTGATACTGCTGCCGCCCCAGGCTGGCGCGGGTGAGGTCGAAACTGCAATCAAAGATCTTCGGGGGCTGACCTTGAGCGATCAGGCTTAGAAGGGCTTGCGCGTTGATCAGGGTGGTGTGCATACGATGCCTCAGGTTTCGTGACCGCTGACCGCCGGCACATGGCGGTTGCGTAGGATGGTGGCGGTGACGCCGCTGACGGTGATGATGAGGATACCCAGCCAGGCCAGGGTCGAGAGTTGATCGCCGAAAAGCAGCAGGCTGTAGATCGCCGCAAAGACGATGCCGCTGTACTGTAGATTGGCCACCACCAAGGTGGAGCCACGGCGGTAGGCTCTGGTCATGCACCACTGGCCCACGGTGGCCAAGACGCCCATGGGCAGCAACCACAGGCCGTATTTCCAGTTGAGCGACGAGGCGCCCCAAAAGCCCAGGCTCAGGGCACCAAAGCCGAAGCAGGCCAGTGAGAAGTAAAAGACGGTGCGCTCTTCGGGCTCGCCCATCTTGCCCAGGGCCGTGACCTGCAGGTAGGCCAGCGCGGAAATCAGTCCGGACATCAGTCCGACCAGCCCGGCGAACAATTGGTTTTGTGCCAGCGTCGGCTGCAGCACCAGCACCACGCCAGCAAAGCTGGCCAACACCGCCAGCATCAACGGTCCCTGCCGTTCGGCGCCGCGCCCAAGCAGGACGCTGCCGCCTATGACAAAGGCCCCAACCCAGATGCTGCTCATGTAATTGAGCGTCATGGCCGTGGCCAGTGGCAGGGCCCCGATGGCGTAATACCAAGCGGTCAGGGAGGTCACGCCACTGATGCTGCGCCAGCCATGGGCGGCGGGCACTTGAGTGCGCCAGCTCACACCGCGCAGCCGCATCATCGCGCCCATCAGCAGCGCGCTGATCAGTCCACGATAGAACACCAGTTCGCCGGCGTGAAAGTGCTCGCTGGCAAACTTGACGCAAACACCCATGGTGGCAAAGGCCAGCGAACCCAGCAGCATCCACAGCGCTCCAGAGGAGTGCCGTCCGGCAGAGGTTGCGAGCGCCGAAGTCAAACGCTCTGGGTGGTCTTGGTGGCGCCCATCTCGCGACGGTACCACTCGTGAAAGTGCTGCATGCCGTCTTCCATCGGACTTTGATAGGGGCCAAATTCGTCGTCGCCGCGCTGCAGCAGGGCCAGCCGCCCAGCATCCATGCGGCGGGCGATTTCGTCATCCTCAATGCAAGTTTCCATGTAGGCGGCCTGCTGGGCCTCTATGAACTCGCGTTCGAAGGCGCAAATTTCCTCAGGGTAGTAGAACTCGATCAGGTTGAGCGTCTTGTTGGGCCCCTGCGGGTGCAAGGTACTGATCACCAGCACGTGCGGGTACCACTCGACCATGATGTGAGGGTAATAGGTCAGCCAGATCGCCCCATGCTTGGGAGGTTCCCCTTCGCGATAGCGCAGCACCACATCATGCCATTTCTTATAGACATCAGTCCCAGGTTTTCCCAGCTTGTTGGATACTCCAACGGTCTGCACCGAATAGTTGCGGCCCATTTGCCAGCGCAGGTCTTCGCAGGTCACGAAGTTGCCCAAGCCGGGGTGGAAGGGGCCCACGTGATAGTCCTCAAGATAAACCTCGATGAAGCTTTTCCAGTTGTAGTCGCACTCGTGCAACTGCACATGCTCGAGACGGTAGCCTGAAAAATCCAGATCGGCTCTGGCGGTCATGTCGGCCAGATCGGCCGCCACATCACGCCCGGTGTCTTCGAAGATCAGGCCATTCCAGCGGCTGGTCTTGTACTTGTTCAGGTTCAAGCAAGGGTCGGTCTGGAAATGCGGTGCGCCGACCAATTCGCCGCCGGTGTTGTAGGTCCAGCGGTGCAGCGGGCAGACGATATGACTGCCGGTGTTACCGCGCCCTTTGAGCATGACGGACTGCCGGTGGCGGCAGACGTTGGAAATCAGCTCGATTCCAGAAGCATTGCGGATCAGCACCCGGCCCTCGGTTTCCTGCGGCAGGGCGTAGAAATCGCCCAGCTCAGGAATCGCCAGTTCGTGGCCCAGGTACTTCGGACCTTTGGAAAAAAGCTTTTGTTGCTCTTTTTCGTACAGGGCCGGGTCAAAATAGCTGCTGACGGGCAGCTGGCTGGTCGCTTGTAGCAGTCGCAGGCTCAGGTCGGACATGATCGCGGTGGGACAGGGTGTCGCAAGCCGGGCCCGCGATTCTACCCTCGCGGTCTTTGTTCCTGGGGATGCTGGTGAGCCAATTTCCCTACACGAGGAGTCTTCTTGTGACATCAGTCGGTGTCAATTTTCATTCACGGACAGCTGATCGTCCTAGAATGGTCGGGTTGTTAAAGGCGTCCAAAAGACTGACTTGCTATGCCCACAGGTGCTGAGAGCGTCCCCGAAGAACCGCTGGCCTTGAGCTACGAGGCGGCCCTGCGGGAATTGGAACAGTTGGTGTCCCATCTCGAGTCGGGACAGCTCGCTCTTGATCAGCTCTTGGTGAGCTATCAGCGGGGTGCGCAACTGCTGGCCTTCTGCCGTGACCGCCTGACCGCAGTCGAGAATCAGGTCAAGGTGCTCGAAGGCGCCGAACTCAAGCCCTGGGCGGCTAACTGAGCCGAGACGGCTCAAGCGGACGGTGATGTGACAGCCCAGACTCCTTCAATAGAGCGCGATGGCACCCCGTTCGATCTGGGGCCCTGGATGGCGGCTCAGTTGGGTCGGGTCGAGGCGGCCTTGGAGCAGTGGGTGGCTCCCTTGGACGGCACGCCGACCGAATTGGCCGAACCCATGCGCTATGCGGTGCTCGATGGGGGCAAGCGTCTGAGGCCGCTCCTGGTTCTGGCGGCCAGTGAGGCGGCTGGTGGGCAAGCCCAGGCGGCGCTGCGGGCCGCCTGCGCCCTCGAAATGATTCACGCCTACTCGCTGGTTCACGATGACATGCCTTGCATGGACAACGATGTGCTGCGCCGCGGCAAGCCCACGGTGCATGTGCGTTTCGGGCAGGCCAGCGCCCTGCTGGCCGGTGATGCCCTGCAGGCCCTGGCCTTTGAGGTGCTCGCTCCCGAAGACGGCTCGGTTTCCCTGGCCCTGCAGGGCCGTTTGTGCGGCATGCTGGCGCGGGCGGCGGGCGGCCGGGGTATGGCGGGGGGGCAGGCCATTGATCTGGCCAGTGTCGGGCGATCCTTGGATGCCAAGCAGTTGCACGATATGCACCGCCTCAAGACAGGCGCTCTGCTGCAAGCCAGTGTGCTCATGGGCGCGGCCTGTGGCACGATTGAGGCCGATGCAAGCGCAGCTCTGGCTGACTATGGTGCGGCCATCGGGTTGGCGTTTCAGGTCGTCGACGACATCCTCGATGTGACGGCCGATTCGCAAACCCTGGGCAAGACGGCGGGTAAGGACGCAGCCCAGCAAAAACCCACTTTCGTCTCGCTGATGGGCCTGCGCGAATCACGTGAATATGCCCAGTCGCTGCTGGCACGGGCCCAGGCCAGCCTGCGGCAAAGCGGTCTGCGCAACACCGCCGCCCTCGGCGCGCTGGCCGATAAGCTGGTGCACCGCGCCTTTTAGGTGGGGCCGTTCGGGCATACGATTACCCTGAGGAGCAGCTGATGCATCCCTTGCTTGAAACCATTGACAGTCCCGCCGACTTGCGTCGGCTCAAACGCGGCGAATTGCCTCGGCTGGCGCAGGAGTTGCGCGCCTATTTGCTCGAGAGCGTCTCGCAAACGGGTGGCCACCTGAGCTCCAACCTGGGTACGGTTGAGCTGACCGTCGCCTTGCATTACGTGTTCAACACGCCGCAGGATCGGCTGGTTTGGGATGTGGGCCACCAAACCTATCCGCACAAGATTCTGACCGGCCGTCGCCACCGGATGCATACCCTGCGTCAGCTTGGGGGACTGTCGGGTTTTCCGCGCCGGGATGAAAGCGAGTACGACACCTTTGGCACCGCCCACTCGTCGACTTCCATCTCGGCGGCTTTGGGTATGGCGCTGGCCGCCCGGCAAAAGGGTGAAGACCGGCGTGCGGTGGCCATCATTGGCGACGGTGCCATGAGCGCGGGTATGGCCTTTGAGGCGCTCAACAACGCGGGTGTGGCCGATTGCGACCTTTTGGTGGTGCTCAATGACAATGACATGAGCATCAGCCCGCCGGTGGGTGCGCTCAACCGTTATCTGGCGCAGCTGATGAGCGGTCGCTTTTATGCGGCGGCCAAGAACGTCGGCAAGCAGGTGCTCAAGGCGGCGCCGTCCCTGTTTGAGCTGGCCAAGCGGCTGGAGTCCCATGCCAAGGG
>CAYPSU010000001.1:68735-107765 GCA_964413475.1 uncultured Polaromonas sp.
TGTTCGAGGAATTCGGCTTCAACTACATCGGGCCGATCGACGGTCATGATCTCGATGCGCTGCTGCCGACGCTGAGCAACATCAAGCGTCTCAAAGGCCCGCAGTTCCTGCACGTGGTCACGCGCAAGGGCCAGGGCTACAAGCTGGCCGAGGCCGATCCGATTGCGTATCACGGGCCCGGCAAGTTTGATCCCGCAGTGGGCCTGACCAAGCCGGCCGCGCCTGCCAAACCGACTTTCACGCAGGTCTTCGGACGCTGGCTCTGCGACATGGCTGAGCAGGACATGCGTCTGGTTGGCATCACGCCGGCTATGCGCGAAGGTTCGGGCATGGTTGAGTTTCATCAGCGTTTTCCGGGCCGTTATTACGATGTGGGCATTGCCGAGCAGCACGCGGTGACCTTCGCTGCCGGCCTGGCTTGCGAGGGGCTCAAGCCTGTGGTGGCGATCTACTCCACCTTCCTGCAGCGTGGCTACGACCAGCTGATCCATGATGTGGCCTTGCAGAATTTGCCGGTGGTTTTTGCTCTGGATCGCGCCGGGCTGGTGGGCGCAGATGGCGCCACCCATGCCGGCGCTTACGACATTGCCTACCTGCGCTGCATACCTCATATGGCGCTGGCCTGCCCGGCCGACGAGAACGAGTGCCGCAAGCTCCTGACGACGGCATTTGAGCAAAGCCATCCGGTGGCCGTGCGTTATCCGCGCGGCGCTGGCGCGGGCGTGGCCACCGAGCCAGGCTTGCAGGCTCTGCCCTACGGCAAGGGGGAGGTCCGTCTGCAGGGTCGAGGTGTGGCGGTGCTGGTCTTCGGCACCTTGCTATACCCGGCGCTTGAAGTGGGACAGAGGCTGGGCTTGACGGTGGTCAATATGCGTTGGGTCAAACCTCTTGACGAGGCCCTGCTGCGGGAAATCGCTTCGTCGCATGAGGCGCTGGTCACCCTGGAGGAGGGCGCGGTCATGGGCGGGGCCGGCAGTGCGGTCAGCGAAGCTCTGGCTCGTGCCGGCGTGGTCATGCCGGTGCTGCATCTCGGGCTTGGGGATGAATTCATTGAGCATGGCGATCCAGCGGCTTTGCTGGCAGCCCAGGGCCTCGATGCGGCGGGCATCGAAGCTTCGATACGGCAGCACTGTTCTGCGCAGTTGCCTGCAAAGCCTGGGCTCAAATCGGTGGCCTGAACGAACGAGGTTCGCTCGCGGGCGCCTACCGGGCCTGCGGCTTTTGCGCAGGTGCCGATGGCAGGCGCTGCGGGCTCACCGGCAGCGCCGCTGAGCGGGTCTTCTAAAATCTCAAGGTGCAGCAGAGTTTCAGCTTTTTTCCTCGTTGGAAGGCCCTGGCCACCGTCCTGAGTGTGCTGGCCCTGTTCTCGACGCTGCTGGCGCCGGCGGCCGCTTTGGCGCAGGATCTGGGCCAGGGTCAGTGGTTCGGCGTGTGTTGGGCCACCCATGGCGGCCAGCCGCAGCACGATGACCCGGACGATGACCACTGCGGCCTGTGCCTCCTGCCGGGGGCGGCCTTGCTGACGGCTGCCGCACCAGACTGGCCGGCCGGCAGGGCTGTTACCGCGCCGCCAAGCGGACCTGCGCCCGGCTGGCGCGCGCAGGCCCAGTCCGGGCCGTTCATCCGAGGTCCGCCGACGCAGCGCTGAGCACCTCGCCCTTGTGCGATGGGTCGATGCCCTGATGACCGACCTGTAGGACCGCAGCCGTCGTCCGCGCGCCCGGCTTGCTTTCAGGTCAGCGCTTGCCGCCGGTTTTTCAGAGCAAGACCCTGAAATGTTTGTTTTTTCAAGGGGCGCTGTGCCGAAGATGGCGGCCATTTGTGTGAATGTTTTTACCGGAGTTGATGGATGCGTCCTTGTTGTTTCCTCAAAACCCTGACCCTCGGTCTGGCGTTTTCCGCTTTTCAGGTCCTGGCCCAAGGCCCAGCCGTCAAGATCGATGGCGCTTGGGCCAGAGCGACCGTGCCTGGCCAAAAGGGCACTGGCGCCTTCATGACGCTGACGGCCGAGCAGTCTTTGCGGCTGGTATCTGTGGCATCGCCGGTGGCCGGTGTCTCCGAGATCCACGAGATGAAGATGGAGGGCGATGTCATGCGCATGCGAGCGATACAGGCCCTCGACCTGCCGGCTGGCAAGCGCATCGCTCTGCGCCCCGGCGGCTATCACCTGATGCTGATGGACCTCAAGCAGCCGCTGGCCCGTGACAGCCAGATTCCGGTGACTCTGCGCTTTCAGGACGCGCAGGGTCGCAGCACTGAACTGCAGCTGAGCGTACCCGTGCTGCTGAGCGCGCCAGGGGCGGCAGCTCACGGATCCGGCAGTCACGGCCCCCATGGCGGTCATTCCGGCACCCGGTCGCACTGAGGGCTGGGTGGGTCAGGACGGCCCCGCTGCCTTTCTGATTCCCGGTTGACCTCTCGCCACGGGACGTGGGTCGGCAGGGTCAGCCTTTGTCCCCGGTTTGTCTCGGCTGTGGGCTCACCAGGCCGTGAGCTTTCGGCCCACTAGGGTTTAACCTAGACGCCGGCAGCCGCGACCGCCGAACAATGGTCCCTTGACCCAGCCGGCAAGTTTGGTGGCAACTGCAGGCTGATCCCCCCTTTCAGACAGAGGCAGGACAGGAGACACCCCCAATGCAAGTCCATTTAAAAATCAACGGCACCGCCCAGCAGCTCGATGTACCCCCGCATACCCTGCTGGTGCAGCTCATTCGCGAGAAGCTGCAACTGACCGGCACCCATGTCGGGTGTGACACAGCCCAATGTGGCGCCTGCACTGTGCTCATGAACGGGCACGCGGTTAAATCGTGCAATGTGCTCGCGGCGCAGGCCCAAGGGGCTGAGGTCACCACCATTGAGGGCTTGGCTGCGGCCGATGGCACCATGCATCCGATGCAGGCGGCCTTCAAGGACTGTCACGGCCTGCAGTGCGGGTTTTGCACCACCGGCATGGTGATGAGTGCAGTAGACCTTTGCAACAAGCATCCGGGCGCTAACGAAAGCGAAGTGCGCGAGCTGCTGGAGGGCAATTTGTGCCGCTGCACCGGCTACCAGAACATCGTCAAGGCGGTGCAGCAGGGCGGTCAGGCGATGAAGACTGCTTGATCGTCTGCATGGTCTTGGCTTCTGGGCGGGTCTTTTCGCGCGACCCAGGTGCTGGCAAGCTTGAGTCATCTAAATTCAAACTGGAGAGATACACATGGGTGCTTCTGACTTCACCAAACTGCCGCATATCGGCGAGGCCCTCAAGCGCAAGGAGGACTACCGCTACCTGATCGGCGCCGGCCAGTACACCGACGACATCACTCTGGCTGCGCAGTGCCATGCGGTATTCGTGCGTTCGCCGCATGCGCATGCTCGCATCAAGTCCATAGACCTGTCCCGCGCCCGTGCGGCGCCGGGTGTGATCGACATCTTCACCGGCGATCAGGTGGCGGCCGACAAGATCGGCGGGCTGCCCTGTGGCTGGCTCATCACCAGCACCGACGGCACCCCGATGAAGGAGCCGCCTCATCCGATCCTGGCCCAGGGCAAGGTGCGTTACGTAGGCGACCATGTGGCCATGGTGGTGGCCCAGAGCCAGGAGCAGGCGCGCAATGCGGCCGAGTTGGTCGAAGTGCACTATGAGGTGCTGCCCAGTGTGGTGCGGGCCACCCAGGCAGCCAAGGCTGCGGCCCTGCACGAGCAGGCACCGGACAACCACTGCTACAAGTGGGCCATCGGTGACAAGTCGCAGGTCGATGCGGCCTTTGCCAAGGCCGCCCATGTGACCCGGCTGGACCTGATCAACAACCGGCTGGTCCCTAATGCGATGGAGCCGCGTTCGGCCATCGGTAGTTACAACCGGGCCACCGATGAGTACACCCTCTATGTGGCCAATCAGAATCCGCATGTGGAGCGTCTGCTGATGACGGCTTTCGTGATGGGCCTGCCTGAGCACAAGGTGCGAGTCATCGCCCCGGATGTGGGCGGTGGCTTTGGATCGAAGATCTATCTGTACGCTGAAGATGTTTGCTTAACCTGGGCGGCGCGCAAGCTCAACCGCAACATCAAGTGGACTGCCGAGCGCAGCGAGTCTTTCGTCAGTGATGCGCATGGCCGCGATCACGAGACCCATGCCGAGCTGGCCTTGGACAAGGACGGCAAATTCCTCGCCTTGCGTGTTCACACCGATGCCAACCTCGGCGCGTACCTGTCCACTTTTGCCACCGCAGTTCCTACGATCTTGTATGCCACGCTGCTGGCTGGGCAGTACGCTACGCCTCAAATTTATGTCGAGGTGGATGCCTGGTTTACAAACACCGCGCCGGTTGATGCCTACCGGGGGGCCGGTCGGCCCGAGGCCACTTACCTGCTTGAGCGCCTGGTCACCCGCGCGGCTTGGGAAACCGGGCTGGGACAAGATGAAATCCGCCGGCGCAACATGATTACCGCCTTTCCCTATCAGACGCCGGTGGCCTTGCAATACGACACGGGCGACTTTCTGGCCCTGCTCGATCGCAGCAACCAACTGGCCGATGTGGCCAACTTTGCCAAGCGCAAGGCGGCCTCTGAGGCCAAGGGCTTGTTGCGCGGCATTGGCTATTCGTCCTACATTGAGGCCTGCGGTATTGCGCCCAGCAATATCGCTGGCGCCCTGGGTGCGCGGGCCGGTCTGTTCGAGTGCGGCGAGATCCGGGTGCACCCCACCGGCAGTGTGACCGTTTTCACCGGATCGCACAGCCACGGGCAGGGTCACGAGACCACCTTCGCCCAAGTGGTGGCAGCGCGACTGGGCATATCGCCCGAGATGGTCGACGTGGTGCACGGAGATACAGGACGCGTTCCCTTCGGCATGGGCACCTACGGCTCGCGCTCGCTGGCCGTCGGCGGTACCGCCATCATGAAGGCTCTCGACAAGATCGAGGCCAAGGCCAAGAAGATCGCCGCGCACCTGATGGAAGCCAGCGATGCTGACATCGACTTTGTCGGTGGCGAATTCGTTGTGCGCGGTACGGACAAGAAAGTGCCGTTCGGTCAGGTGGCCCTGACCGCTTATGTGCCGCACAACTACCCGCTCGACAAGCTCGAGCCGGGCCTCAATGAAACGGCCTTCTACGACCCGACCAACTTCACCTTCCCGGCTGGCACCTACATCTGCGAGGTTGAGGTGGATCCGGCCACCGGGGTGGTGCGTATCGATCGCTTCACTGCGGTAGACGATTTCGGCAACATCATCAATCCGATGATTGTCGAGGGCCAGGTGCACGGCGGTCTGGTGCAGGGCATAGGCCAGGCCTTGATGGAAAACTGCATCTACGACCCCGAGTCGGGGCAGCTGCTGACCGGCTCCTTTATGGACTACGCCATGCCGCGAGCTGACGACCTGCCCGCCTTCAAGCTCGACACTCTGGCCACGCCGTGCACGCATAATCCGCTTGGGGCTAAAGGCTGCGGTGAAGCCGGTGCCATTGGTTCGCCGCCGGCGGTCATCAATGCAGTCCTCGATGCGCTGCGTCCGCTGGGCGTCAAGGATCTGGACATGCCGGCCTCGCCGGCCCGCGTTTGGCAAGCCATCGCCGCAGCCAAGCACTGAACACGATCAGGAGACTCCGATATGTATCCCTTTACCCTAGAGCGTCCCAAATCCACGACCGATGCGGTCCGCCTGGCCTCGGCGGGCGGTCGCCCCCTGGCCGGCGGTCAAACCCTGCTGGCCTCGATGAAGCTGCGTCTGACCCAGGCTGACCAATTGGTCGATCTGGCTGGCATCCAGGAACTCACCGGCATTTGTCGCGATGGCAATGCTCTGGTCATCGGCGCGATGGCTCGGCATGCCGAGGTGGCGTCCCATGCGGAGGTCAAGTCGCTCATCCCGGCCCTGGCCGATCTGGCCAACCATATCGGCGACCGTCAGGTGCGTGCGATGGGAACCCTGGGCGGCTCGGTAGCCAACAACGATCCCGCGGCCTGCTATCCCAGTGCGGTGCTGGCGCTCGGCGCGACCGTCCACACCAACAGCCGCAAGATCGCTGCCGATGACTTCTTCAAGGGCATGTTCGCCACGGCGCTGAGTGATGGTGAGCTCATCACCGCCATCAGCTTCCCCGTTCCGCAGCGCGCGGCCTACATGAAGTTCAAGCAGCCGGCCTCGCGTTTTGCGATGGTGGGCGTGTTTGTAGCCCAGTTTGCCAGCGGTGTGCGAGTGGCGGTCACCGGCGCGTCCAGCGCAGGCGTGTTCCGCCATGCCGGCCTGGAGAAGGCCCTGTCGGCAAGCTTCACCCCGCAGGCTGCTGCCGCGGTCAAGATTGATGCGGCCGGTCTGAATGAGGACATTCACGGGACGGCGGCTTACCGCGCCAACCTGATCAGTGTGCAAACCCAGCGGGCGGTGACAAAGGCTCTGGGTTGAGCACTCGACGGACCAGGGCCTTGAGCCCTGGTTTTTGAACCCCGCCAGATCGCTCTCGGCAAGAGTTTCCCATGCAAATGTCGGGAATTCCCTTTGGCGTGACCAACTGGTCGGAGGTCGATCGCACTGAACATCCCGGCGTGACCGGACGGGCGTTTTGGCGCACGAGGCACTTCGGAGCGATTCGTGTGCGCATGGTGGAGTACACGCCCGGCTATCTGGCCGATCATTGGTGTGTCAAAGGTCATGTGCTGCTCTGTATCGAGGGCGAGCTTCATACTGAGTTGGAAGACGGTCGAATCTTCACGCTTCGGCCCGGCCTGAGTTATCAGGTGGGCGATCATGAGGAGGCCCATCGGTCCTACACGGAGATCGGCGCCAAGCTTTTCATCGTGGACTGAGCGCTGCCTGGAGCGGCAGGCCTGGGATCGCAGGAGGCGCAGGCCTCAAGCGATGGCTCTGGCCAATTCCCGCGTCAAGGCGGTGGCCGAGACCTCCTGGCAAGCGCTTGTGTTCTGTCCAGCCCACAGGGGCGAGAAATCGCCTGAGCCCTCGCTCTCGGCCTTGGCTCGCAAAGCGCTCACCGCTGAAGTGGCCAGGGGAAAGGGCGGGGCAGCGGGGCTGATCGGTCCGATCTCTCGCATCAGGCGGTTGACGATGCCACGCGCCGGTCGGCCAGAGTACACATTGGTCAGCGCGGTCAGGCGGGCCATTGGGCTTTTAAGGGCAGCCCTGTGCACGGCGCTGGTGTTGGCTTCAGTACACAACAGATAAGCGGTGCCGATCTGCACACCGGCTGCCCCCAAGGCCAGCGCCGCAGCCACGCCCTCAGCGGTGGCAATGCCGCCCGCGGCGATGACTGGCACCTGCACCGCCTGCACGATTTGTGGCAGCAGGGCAAAGGTGCCAAGCTGTGTCTGCAGATCGTTGGACAGAAACATCCCGCGATGACCGCCAGCCTCCAGCCCCTGCGCGATGATGGCGTCGACGCCACGGGCTTGCAACCATAAGGCTTCCTCCACGGTGGTGGCCGAGGACAAGACTTTGGCGCCCCAACTGCGCACCTTTTGCAGCAGTTCGGGCGCCGGCAGTCCGAAATGAAAGCTCACCACCGGGGGCTTGAAGGGTTCAAGAATCGCCGCCGCCTCGGCGTCGAAGGGCTGGCGAGCCGGGCCGGCGCTCACGCTGTTGATGTCAATGCGGTGTTCGGCGAAGTAGGGTTCAAGGGTTTGTCGCCAAAGCCTGTCCTGGTCGGCGTCCGCCTGAGGCGGTGTATGACAGAAAAAGTTGACGTTATAGGGGCGGGCGGTCTGTGCTCGAAGGCTGCTGAGTTCCTGGTGCAGCGCCTGCAGGCCCAGCATGGCGCAGGGCAGCGAGCCCAGGGCACCCGCCTTGCAGACCGCCACTGCCAGCGCACTGCCTTGCACACCGGCCATTGGGGCTTGGATGATGGGCAGTTCAAGCCCGAGAAGCTGCTGCAGGGTCGCCGGCATGGCTTTCTAGCTGTGCGGACAGCGCATATCGCTGGTCGGGCCTTTGGGGCCCTGGCAAGCCATCGATGGGCTAGACCCGGGCCAGCCCGAGCAGATGGGCCACATCCTTAAAGAAAATGCGGACATGGGCCATGGGTTTCTTGCGGGTGAGCTTCTTGTTCATATAGGACTCGAAGGTCAGGGTCTGGACGTCCTTGTCTTCGCAGATCTTGACAAAGCGCTCCCGGCGGCGATCGGTGCTGTACCAGAACCATTGCATCATGCCCAGCACCCAGAACACGGTGCCGTGTTCCTTCATGAAGCGCTTGCGCGCCAGTTTGAGGGCGCTGGCTTGGCCTGTACGCAGCATTTCATGGGCGGCCTGGGCCGCCAGCTGACCGCCCAGCATGGCGTAGTAGATGCCTTCTCCCGAGGCGGGTGCCACCACGCCCGCTGCGTCGCCAGCCAGCACCACATCGCGCCCGTTATCCCAGCGGGGCAGGGGCTTGAGCGGCAGGGGTGCACCTTCGCGCCGCAGCGTTTCAGCATGCTCCAGCCCCGTGATTCGCCGCAGCAGGGAGGTGGCGCTCTTGAGCGAAAACCCCTTGTCGGCGCTTCCGGTGCCGACGCTGAGCGTGTGCCCGTGCGGGAAGACCCAGCCGTAAAAATCGGGTGAGACCTGACCCTGATAGAACACATCGCAGCGCGTGTCGTCGTAACCCGCGGGCTTGTGTTCGGGCGCGCGGATGATCTCGTGGTAGGCGAAGACGAATTTGCCTTTGTGGGCATCAGGTATCTGCTGCCTGGCCACCTCTGACTTGGCACCATCGGCGCCGATGATGCAGCGGGCGCGCACGCTCGCGGCTGTGCCTGCGGCACGGTTGGGGTTGTCACGCGCCAGATAGTGCACGACGGCAGTGCCATCGGGGTCGCGGGTGATTTGCGAAAAGGTGCCGGTGTGACGCTCTGCGCCGGCTGAGGCTGCACGCTGGCGCAGCCATTCGTCGAATTCGTCTCGGTTGACCATGCCGACGAATCCGTTTTCGATCGGGATATCAACCCGGTGATTGGAGGGGGCCACCATGCGGGCGCATTGGGCCTTGGCCACCAGCAGCTGGTCGGGGATGTCGAAGTCGCGGATCAGCCGTGGCGGGATGGCCCCACCGCAAGGCTTGATGCGTCCGGCCCGGTCCAGTAGCAGAACGCGGTGGCCCTGCTGGGCCAGTTCCTGCGCGGCGGTGGCGCCGGCCGGTCCGCCGCCGATCACGACAGCGTCATAGGTTTCGAGGGCGCTCATGGGGTTCCCTTCCGGTGGCAGTAGGTTCAGGTTTCATGGGCCACTTTAAGTGGTGCTTGTCTTTGCGGATGGACCGGTTCGCCCGCTTCGGGGGCATCCTGGCCTCGGGTGCTGATGTGCCAGGCCAGGGCGGCCGATGTCAGGAACATCAGGGCCTCGAGCAGGAAGACGCTGGCATAGGCCGAGCCATCCGATTGCATCAAGGCATGGGCGATGTCGCTGGCGATCGTGCCCAAGAGGCTACCAATGCCAAAGGCGATGGCCTGCGCGGCACCCCAGAGTCCCATACGCACCCCCTCGCGTGCGCTGCGTCCCTGGCCAGCCATGCGCATCATGGAGCCGATGGCGCCGATCGAAAAGGCGCCATTGGCCACGCCCAGCAGAAAGACATTGACCTTGAGCGGCCAGCCGGGACCTACCAGGCCCGATACGGCCAGCGCGCCCATGGCCAGCCCTGAGGCAACGCAGCCCCCGACCGTCCAGGCCCGCAGAGAGCCCAACAGAGGCGCCCAGGGGCGGCCGGGCCAGCGCGCTGACACCAGACCGGCAGCGGCCACCAGCAGCATGCCCAACAGCACGCCGCCGTGCTGCACGCCGGAGAGCTGAGTCGACTGCCCTGGGGTATAGCCGAACACGCTGCCGGCGAAGGGCTCCAGGATGAGATCCTGGGCGCTGTAGGCCAGCATGGAGACAAAAACGAAGATGGTGAAGTGCCGGGCGGCGCGCTCTTGCCAGACTTGCCTGAGGGCGATACGGAAGGGAACGGCCACTGCTTTGGGGGCGCTCGGGTCTTCGGTTGCACGGGTTTTCTCGACGCCGAGTACGGCGACCCCGGTGACGAGGACTGCCAGCGTGCAGATGGCGGTTGCGACCATCAACAGCCGCTGTGGCGAGTAGGGGTCCAGCCAGTGACCGGCCAGTCCGGCGGTGATGGCAAAGCCGGCAATCATCATGATCCACACCAGGGTGGCTGCCGGACCGCGTCGATTGGGGGCCACGGATTTGGCCAGCATCACCAGCAGGTTGGTGCCGCAGGCGCTCACGCCCGTGCCTATGCAGAGAAAGCCGAGCAGGGCCAGCGCCAGTCCGGCCGGCCGGTTGGACCCCGCCCAGCCGGTTCCCAGCGTGGCCAGCGGGCCACCGGCGGCCAGCGTCATCATGCCGCCGATGATCCAGGGCGTGCGTCTGCCACCGACATCCGAGCCATGACCCATGCGCGGCCGAGATACCTGCACCAGATAGTGCAGGCCAACCATCAGACCGGGGATCATGGCTGCCAGCGCCAATTCGACCACCATCACCCGATTGAGCGTGGAGGTGGTCAGCACCACCACCGCCCCCATGCAGGCTTGCACCAAGCCGAGTCGGGCTATGGCGGCCCATCCAATGTAGGGGCTCATGGGGGCGCTCCCAGGCTACGCAGCGCAAAGGCGCTGACCATCATGCCACCGACAAACAGGGGGACGCCAAATCCGCTGTACCACAGGGCTTTGCCCACCGGATCGCGCAAAAAGCGACGCATCATCAGCCCCTGCAGAACCAGCAGCGCAGTCACCGCGGCGGCGTGAGCCTGCTGCTGCCAGGCCAGCAGCAGCGCAACGACGGCCACCTGGGGCAGGACCATGAACCAGCAGGCCACCCGCGCGGCGCGGTCAACGCCGAGTTGAACGGGCAGTGAGCGAACGCCCATCTGGCGATCGCCCTCGATGGCCTTGAAGTCATTGAGCGTCATGATGCCGTGGGTGCCAGCGCTGTAGAGCGCCGCCAGGATCAGTGACTGGCCATCGGGCATGGCCCCGCCGGCCATCACTGCAGCGCCGGTGATCCAGGCAATGCCCTCGTAGCTGATGCCGCAAGCGGCGTTACCCCACCAGCCGTTTTCCTTCAGCCGAAGTGGAGGAGCACTGTAGGCCCAGGCCAACAGCAGGCCCAGCATGGCCGCACCGAAACCCCAGGGGCCCAGTGCAGTAGCCACCAGCAACGAGACGGCGGTCCAGAGCACCGCCAGGTACAGACCCCAGCGACCCGGAATGCGCCCCGATGGAATCGGTCGGTGCGGTTCATTGATGGCGTCGACGTGGCGATCAAACCAGTCGTTGACCGCCTGACTGGTTGCACACACCAAAGGCCCGGCCAGGGCGATGCCGATCAGGGCCAGACCCCAGCGTCCGTCCATCGGCATGCCAGAGGCCACCACGCCACAGGCAAACGCCCACATGGGCGGGAACCAAGTGATGGGCTTGAACAGTTCGGTGACGGCTGAGAGGGCGGGGCGCGTCATGCCTGATTTGTAACCGGGACATTATCAGTTGTCAATTTAAATTGACACAATGAAGAATCCGATGCTGTGCCGGCGGGTCGACTTCCTGCAGGGGCAAGCCGGTTAGACCGCCGCCGGGGGGCAGGGAGGGCCGATTCGAGGGGGAGGGGCGTCGCACGACGGAGCCTGCGGGCCCCGCGCGAGGGTCGGTTGACCTCAGGCCCAGTGTGCGCGGCTGGCGACGGCAGCTAAGCCGGCGACTTACGATGCCCGATTGTCTTCGCCCGACTCGCCCGGCAGGTCCGGCGAGCCGTCAATCATGCCGAAGCGGCGCAGCTTGATATAAAGGCTTTGACGTGACAGGCCCAGCATTTCAGCGGCCGATGCCCGGTTGTCTCCGGTCAGTTGCAGGGCCGCCTCGATGCACAGCTGCTCAATGAGGTCGCTGGTTTCGCGAACGATGTCTTTGAGCGGCATGCGGCCGACCAGTTCGGTCATCTGGCTGGCCGAACGCGGCAGTTCGCGCGATGCGCGCGTGTCTGCGCCTAACCGGCGACCCATGTCCCGAATGGTGAATCCCAGGCATTTCTCTGCGCCTGTCTCCAGGGTGGCTGCCGAGATCTCCACCTCCGCCGTCGAGCCCAGTTCTCCGCGCATCTGGGTGGCAAAAAGCCGTACCGTGCCGTGCTGACGAAGGTTGGTCAGCAGCACCCGCAAATCCACCCCCGAGCGTCCGAGCCAGCTGTCGAGCAGGACTCCCCGAGCCAGATCGGCATTGCCGATCTGCGCCAGGTCCACGAAGGCAGGATTGACCGCCAGCACCCGACCGTCCAGGTCGGTGATGGCTACAGCATCGGGGGCCTGGTCCATGTAGGGACCCAGCCAGGGGTTGCTGACGGGCAGGTTCTGTTTGGTATCCGGAGTCTGAGTGCACAGCCTCAGCAGGAACTGCAGGGACTGGTCCTCCCGATACTGGGAGGCCGAAGCCATGAATTCTTGCCCGCCGCTGAGTCGCACCAGCACGGGTTCGGCCCGCCCCGTGCTGCGCAGCTTGTCGAGCATGTTCCGCAGCGTGTTGAGGCTGGCGTCCTCCAGCCGTTCGCTCAGGGCCAATCGATTGTTGCCGGTCTTATCCCCTAGCAAGGCGCGTGCAGCCGGGTTGATCTCGCTGATCTTGTCGATGGAGCCATCGAGAATGAGCACCGGTTCGGAGGCCAGTTGAAACAGCAGTCGATAGCGGGTTTCGGCCTGACGCAGGCGCCAGTAGTCCCGCTCCATGGACAGCTGCGCGGTCACCAGGCGCTGTTGCACCGCCACTTGCGGCCGCAGATCACGAGCGAAGGCGACGTGGTGTACAGCGGATTTGCTGCGACCCACCGCCGGCCGGGTCAGAGTCACGATTGAATAGGCCAGCGGCAGCACGGTCCCATCACCCAGGTCGTGATTGATGTGGCGCCAGGCTGATTGGCGCGGGTCGGCCTCCTCCAGCAGGGCTTGCACCTTCGGTTGGCTCTCCAGCGTGACAGTGCGTATCCAGGACTGCCCCAGCCATTGCTGGCAGCCCCGCGCGATTAGGTCATCGCCCGTGAAGGCCAGATCCAGGATGACTCCGTGCTCGTCGAGCAAAAGCACTACATCGGCTGCCGTGGTGAGCAATTGAGCCACGGTTTCGGAGGGCAGTCCCCGAAGCACCTCGTCGGCGCGTGCCAGGCGACGTTCAGTCAGGACCGAGTTGGGGGATGACATGAGAGGATTATCTGCGGGTCAAGGGTGGATCAGGAGGGTCATGAAGACGCAGGGCGCTCAGGCGTCAGCACTTTGGTGCTCTACAAGCCGGGCGGCGACTTCAGGTGCTTCATCAGCCTGTGTGATCACCGCATCGGCCGTCGTGGTGTCGAGCAGGCCTGGATTCAATACGAAAACTGACCCCCCCACAAGCACAGGGACCTTTGGATTCATACTGGCCTTTCGGATCTGACGCACGCAGTCATTGAGCCGGGGGATGCCGTCAACATCGGCCAGGCTCAGGCCAACCGCATCAAACCACTGTCGCTCCACCAACTGGGTCAGGGAGGCGCTCGGCTGCATGAAGCTGGTGGTGACATCCCAGCCGGCGCGGTAGAAGAACTCGGCGACGATCGACAAGCCAAAGGTGTGCTGCTCGCCAGGGCAGGGCAACAGCAGCACCCGTCTGTCCGCCGCTTTGCCCTCACTGATGTTGTTCAGGCCAAAAGCACTGCTGTTGGCCCGCAGCAATTGCTGGAGCCGACCCATGGCCACCGTCACATCCGTGAAGGTACAGGTGTCGCAGGTCCAGAAGTCGCCCAGCCGCCGCGCGGCAGGCGTCAGGAGGTCCAGGAAGAGGGTTTGTACCGACAGCCCACGCTGTCGCAAATCCTCGAGGGTGCGGTGCAGTGCCTGGTCGTCTTCATGGAGCAACTGGTCGGTTAGCCGCTGGACATCTTCTGCGGTGATAACCGGACCCTTTGGCTGGCCCGCGACCCCGTGCGCCCTGACCAGACGCGGAATGACTTCGTCCTCGACCGCTCGCGCAAGCAGCCCGGCCGACCCATCGGTCAATCGACCCGGATCTCTTGGCTCGCCCCGCTCGCTAGGTTCGTGTTCGTCAAATGAGCCCATGTTGGTCCCCGTACGCGCTCAGCCTCCGCATCGGACTTGCGCGCAAGAACTCCTCTGGGCTGGGCGGCCAGTCCGAAGACGTTTGCGGGTCTTCCAGACCGTTTGGCGGCCAGCCAGTGGATCAGTCCACAGTCCGGTTGTACTCCCTGAGGGAGGCGAGGTCAAAGGTTTTTTCGCAATTTCATCCAATTGGCGGATATGTCAACCTAAATATACGTCAATTAAAGTTGACACAACGGCTAGACCCGACTAAATTGAGGGTAGCGGGATCTGGAGATCCCAGCGACTGAAAAGGGAAACACCATGCTGCCTGTAACCGAGCGCCCCCAAGAGCGGCGCCCGCTTTACACGCCCGAAGAGCGCCTGCGGCGTGATGCTTCGGTCTGGACCTGGGTACAGGGTGTGCTGGCGCCTCTGCAATTTCTGGTGTTTTTGGTCAGCCTGGGCCTGGTGATTCGATTTCTGTGGACCGGCCAGGGCCAGTCGGCTGCCGAGCTGTCTATCGTGGCCAAGACGCTGGTGCTCTACACCATCATGGTGACGGGCTGCATCTGGGAGAAGGTGGTCTTTGGTCAATACCTGTTTGCTCCGGCCTTCTACTGGGAAGACGTCTTCAGCATGCTGGTGCTGGCGCTGCACACCGCTTATTTGGTGGCCTTGTTCAAGGGGCTGCTCGAACCCCAGGCGCTGATGGGGCTGGCGCTGGCTGCTTATGCAGCCTATGTGATCAACGCTGCACAGTTTTTGATCAAATTGCGCGCCGCCCGCTTGCAGGCAGCGGCGCAGCAGCAGGATGCGGCCGGCCGGGATGCCTCGCAACAAGGGTGGCCCGCATGAGCCCGGTCATTGCCCTGCACCCGGAACCCGCGGCCTGCAGCGACCTGCCCGTGCTGCGTGAACGCGGGCAGCGTGAGGTGTTCTGTGGTCTGACCGGCATCATTTGGCTGCATCGCAAAATTCAGGATGCTTTCTTTCTGGTGGTGGGTTCGCGAACCTGCGCCCACCTGCTGCAGTCGGCCGCAGGCGTGATGATCTTCGCCGAACCGCGCTTTGCCACGGCCATCATCGACGAGCGTGATCTGGCCGGTCTGGCCGATGCCAACGAAGAACTCGATCGAGTGGTTCAGCGCTTGTTGGAACGCCGCCCCGAGATCAAGCTGCTGTTTCTGGTGGGTTCCTGTCCTTCAGAAGTGATCAAGCTCGATCTCTCCCGCGCAGCCACTCGCCTGTCAACCCAGTTTTCGCCCAAGGTTCGGGTACTCAACTACTCGGGCAGCGGCATTGAAACCACCTTCACCCAAGGGGAGGACGCCTGTCTGGCCGCCCTGGTGCCCGAATTGCCAGACCGCAGCCCCGAGGTTGACGGCCAACCAGCGCCTGTGCTGGTGGTGGGCACACTGGCCGATGTGGTGGAAGACCAGTTCCGGCGTCTATTGACCGAATTGGGGGTGCCGGTGCAGTTTTTCCCGCCGCGTCATGCAGCCGATTTGCCGGCTATCGGACCGGGTACGCGCTACCTTCTGGCCCAACCCTTTCTGGCCGATACGGCGCGTGCGCTAGAGGCCCGGGGAGGGCAGCGACTGGCGGCGCCTTTCCCGCTGGGTGTCGAGGGCACGACGGCCTGGTTGCAGGCTGCTGCCCGGGCCTATGACGTGCCCGACGAGCGCTTTGCGCAGGTCACGGCCGCACCGAGCGAGCGGGCTCGCACCGCCCTGGCCCGACAGCGCACCATGCTGGCGGGCAAGTCCATTTTCTTTTTCCCTGATTCGCAGCTCGAGGTGCCGCTGGCCCGATTTGTCTGCCGTGAACTGCAGATGCGTCTGACCGAGGTGGGAACACCCTATCTGCATCGGCAGCACCTGGCCGATGAGCTGGCCTGGCTGCCCGCCGGCGTGCAGTTGTCCGAGGGGCAGCATGTGGAGCAGCAACTCGATCGCTGCCGGCAGGCCCGTCCGGATATCGTTGTCTGCGGGCTAGGGCTGGCCAACCCTCTGGAGGCTGAGGGCCTGACCACCAAGTGGGCTATCGAATTGGTCTTCACCCCGATTCAGGGCTACGAACAGGCTGCCGACTTGGCCGAACTGTTCAGCCGTCCCCTGAACCGACGCTTGCGTCTGGCGGCCTAGGAGTCACGTATGCAACTGACCCTCTGGACTTACGAAGGCCCGCCCCACGTGGGCGCCATGCGTGTGGCCACTGCCCTGAAGGATGTGCATTATGTGCTGCATGCGCCCCAGGGTGACACTTACGCTGACTTGCTGTTCACCATGATCGAGCGGCTGCCGCGTCGCCCACCGGTGACCTACACCACCTTCCAGGCTCGCGATCTGGGCGGCGATACGGCCGAGCTGTTCAAGACGGCGGCCCGCGATGCTTTTGAGCGCTTCGCGCCCAGTGCCATGATGGTGGGGTCGTCCTGCACGGCCGAGCTGATTCAAGACGATCCCGGAGGATTGGCCAAAGCCCTCAATCTGCCGGTACCGGTGGTGCCGCTTGAACTGCCCTCATATCAGCGCAAGGAAAACTGGGGCGCGGCCGAGACCTTCTATCAGATGGTGCGTCACCTCAGCACCGCACCGGCGCGATCGCAGCGCGCTGCGCGAGCTCAGCACGCCCGGCCGAGCTGCAACATCCTGGGGCCGACCGCGCTGGGCTTTCGCCACCGTGATGACATTTGCGAGATCACCCGTTTGCTGGACCTGTTGGGCATAGAGGTGCGTGTGGTGGCTCCGCTCGGGGCTACGGCGGCCGATCTGGCTCGGCTGCACGAGGCCGATTTCAATGTGGTGCTTTACCCCGAAACCGGCATGACGGCGGCGCTCTGGTTGCAGCGCCAGTATCAGCAGCCTTTTACCCGAGTGGTGCCCATTGGCGTCAACGCCACCCAGGACTTTGTGGCTGAGGTCGCCCAGTTGGCCGGTCTGACCGAGGTGCCCGATCTGCGCGAAGCCTCCCGCGCTGGCTGGTATGCGCGCTCGGTCGACTCCACCTACCTCACCGGCAAGCGGGTGTTCATTTTTGGGGACGCCTCTCATGTGGTGGCTGCGGCCCGCGTGGCGGCCCAGGAAATGGGTTTTACGGTGGTGGGACTGGGCACCTACAGCCGGGAATTCGCCCGCGAGGTGCGCGATGCAGCCAAGCTCTACCAGTGCGAGGCTCTGATTACGGACGACTATCTGGAGGTGGAGCAGCGCATCACCGAGCTGCAACCGGAGCTGGTGCTCGGCACGCAGATGGAGCGGCATGTGGCCAAACGGTTGGGCCTGCCCTGCGCCGTGATCTCCGCGCCTGTCCATGTGCAGGATTTTCCAGCGCGGTATTCGCCCCAAATGGGCTTTGAGGGTGCCAATGTGCTGTTTGACACCTGGGTGCATCCGCTGATGATGGGGCTGGAGGAGCATCTGATTGGCATGTTCCGCGGGGATGCCGAATTCCATGAAGACGCCGCGCCCTCGCACCTGGGCCGTGCCGGTGTGCCAGCGGCGACGCTGGCGCGGCAGGCACAGCCGCAGCCTATGGCCGGAGGCGACTTGGCCGTAGCAGCCCCAGAGTCAGTGGCGACTTCCAGTGCCAGCACCGAGAGTCCCCAGGGTCCTGCGACTGTTCCTGCAGCGACTTGGGGGCTGGAGGCGGAAAAGGAGTTGAAAAAGATTCCCTTCTTCGTTCGTGGCAAGGCCAAGCGCAACACTGAACTCTATGCGCGCGAGCGCGGGGTACCGGTCATCACCGTCGACACGCTCTACGATGCCAAAGCTCATTTCAGCCGCTGAAAGCCGCTCGACGGCACGCGCCTCGGCCGCGGGTCAGGGCCCGGTCATTCGCGTGGCCCTTGTCACGATGGACAGTCATCTGGCCAGCGCGGCCGAACGGGCCCTCTCGCGGTTGCAGCGCTCGGTGCCGGGATTGCAGATGCAGGTGCATGCGGCATCCGAGTGGGGCGCAGACAGCGCGGCCTTGGAGCGGTGCCAGCGCGACATCGCATCGGCCGACATTGTCATCGTCACCATGCTCTTCATGGAAGAACACTTCTCGCCGGTCATGCCCGCTTTGCGCGCTCGACGCGAGCATTGCGACGCAATGGTTTGCCTGATGTCGGCCGGCGAGGTCAGCAAGCTCACCCGCATGGGCCGATTTGATATGCAGGCGCCCAGCAGTGGCCCGATGGAATTGCTCAAGAAGCTGCGCGGCAAGAGTGCCCAGGCTGCTGAGATGAGCGCCGAGGAGAAAACCAGCGCTGGCGAGCGGCAGATGAAGATGCTGCGTCGTCTGCCCAAAATCCTGCGCTTCATTCCTGGCACAGCCCAGGATGTGCGAGCGTACTTTCTGGCTATGCAGTATTGGCTGGCTGGCTCACAGGAGAACATACAGGGCTTGGTGAGTCTGCTGATTGATCGTTACGCCGCCGGTCCTCGGGCTGCCTTACGGGGCCTGAAAGTGCCGGCGCCGGTCGAATATCCAGAGGTGGGGATCTATCACCCCCGACTCCATTCGGAGGCCGGGCATCGGCTTTCGGACCGTCTGTCCGATCTGCCGCGCGTGGCCACCAGCGGCAGCGCCGGTACCGTGGGCATATTGCTGCTGCGCTCTTACGTGCTGGCTGGCAACACGGCCCATTACGACGGCGTGATCACCGCGCTGGAGGCGCGCGGCTTGCGGGTTATTCCGGCCTTTGCCAGTGGCCTGGACAACCGTCCGGCGATTGAATCCTTCTTCATGCACGAGGGTCGCCCCACCATTGATGCCATGGTGTCTTTGACGGGTTTCTCTCTGGTCGGTGGTCCGGCTTACAACGACTCCAAAGCCGCCGAACAAGTGCTGGCCCAGATGGACCTGCCTTATCTGGCGGTCGCGCCGGTAGAGTTCCAGACGCTCGACAGCTGGGGGGCTTCAGAGCGTGGCTTCCTGCCGGTGGAGGCCACCATGATGGTGTCCATTCCAGAGCTGGACGGAGCCACGGGCAATATGGTCTACGGCGGCCGCGGCAGTGCCGGTGCCAGTGCCTGTACCGGATGCTCTCGCCATTGCCGCTTCGATTCGGTGGGGGCGCATGACATGAACACCTGCAGTGAGCGTGCCGACGCGCTGTCAGCGCGTGTCGCCCGCCTGATTGCCTTGCGCAAGTCCTCGCGGGCCGAGCGCAAGGTGGGCATCGTTTTATTCAACTTTCCGCCCAATGCCGGCAGCACCGGGACCGCCGCTCATCTGAGCGTGTTCGAGTCGCTTTTTAATACCCTGCAGGCCATGGAGCGTCAGGGGTATCGGGTGGAAGTGCCCGCCAGCGTCGACGCGTTACGCGAACGCATCATCAAGGGCAATGCCGATCGCTATGGCGCGCAGGCCAATGTGCATGCGACGGTCAGCGCCGATGACCATGTCCGGCGCGAGAAGCACCTCAAGGCTATCGAGGCGGCCTGGGGCCCGGCTCCCGGCCGGCAGCAAAGTGACGGCAGTCGGCTGTTTGTCCTGGGCGAGCGTTTTGGCAACGTGTTTGTGGGTATTCAGCCGGCCTTCGGTTACGAAGGCGATCCCATGCGGCTCTTGTTTGAAAAGGGCTTTGCCCCCACCCATGCCTTCTCGGCTTTCTACCGCTGGATGCGCGAGGATTTTGGTGCCCATGTGCTGCTGCACTTTGGCACCCATGGCGCCCTGGAATTCATGCCGGGCAAGCAAAGCGGGCTGAGCGCTGACTGCTGGCCGGACCGGCTGATTGGCGAGACCCCGAATCTTTATCTCTACGCGGCCAATAATCCGTCGGAAGGCACCATTGCCAAGCGCCGCTCGGCAGCTACGCTGGTCAGTTATCTCACCCCGCCGGTGGCCGAGGCCGGACTCTATAAGGGCCTCAATGCACTGCGCGAGATGATCGAGCGCTACCGGGGTCTGGACTCGCAATCGGGCCCGGAGGCTGAGGAGCTTGCACTTTTGATCCAGGCTCAGGCGGCCGAGCTCGAACTCACCGCAGCTGAACCCGCCTGGGTCGATCAGGCGCCCGCGCAGGTTCAGCGCCTCAATGAAGCGGTGCTCGAACTTTGTTACACCCTCATCCCGCATGGACTTCACGTCGTGGGGCAAGCGCTGTCTCGGGAGGCTCTTGTCGACATGCTGGGCAGTTGCGCCAAGGCCTGGCACGATTTGACGGTGCCTGCCGATGTGCTGGGCGTGCTGGCCGAAGGCGGATCGCCTGAGGCGGCTTGGCAACTCTGGGCCCGCGGGGATGGCCAATCTGGCGGGGATGACTCGTCCAGGCGGGCGGCGCTGACCGGGCTGGCACGGGCACGCGGGGAGATGTGCAAGGACAGCGAAATCGAGGGCCTGATGCATGCCCTCGATGGCCGCTTTGTTCGGCCCGCCGCTGGGGGCGACCTGCTGCGTACGCCCGAGGTTCTGCCCACTGGTCGAAATGTGCACGGTTTCGATCCATTCCGCATTCCGAGCGCTTATGCGGTCAAGGACGGCGCTCGTCAGGCGCAGCGTCTGCTTGAACGATACGCTGCCGATGGAAACGACCTCCCCGAATCGATTGCCATGGTTCTGTGGGGCACCGACAACCTCAAGAGCGAGGGTGGACCGATCGCGCAGGCTTTAGCGCTCATGGGTGCGCGCCCTCGTTTTGATGGCTATGGTCGTCTGGCCGGTGCTGAACTTGTCAGCCTGGCCGACCTGGGGCGACCGCGCATTGATGTGGTGATTTCGCTCTCGGGCATTTTCCGGGACCTGCTGCCGCTGCAGATCAAGTTGCTGGCCGAGGCCGCCTTTTTGGCGGCCAGCGCTGATGAGCCCCTGGAGCAGAACTTCATACGCAAGCATGCGCTGCAGTACCAGCAGGAGCACGGTTGCGATCTGGAGGCGGCTTCTCTGCGCGTTTTCGGGAACGCGGAGGGAGCCTACGGCGCCAATGTGAACATGCTCATCGACAACAGTCGCTGGGATTCGGGCGACGAGCTGGCTGAGACCTACAGCCGTCGCAAGGGCTTTGCCTATGGCCGTTCGGGCAAGCCGGTGCAGCAGGGACGCTTGCTCGCTTCCATGCTGGCCGATGTGGATCTGGCCTACCAGAACCTCGACTCGGTCGAGCTGGGGGTGACCACAGTCGACACTTACTTTGACACCCTGGGCGGCGTCAGCCGTGCAATTCAGCGGGCCAAGACCGCTCGTGCGGGCGGCAAGGAAGCGGCCGTTGCGCCGGTTTATATCGGCGATCAGACTCGCGACAGCCATGGCGGCGGTGCGGTGCGCACGCTGTCCGAGCAGGTGGCTCTGGAGACCCGCACCCGAATGCTCAATCCCAAGTGGTATGAGAGCATGCTCAAGCATGGCTACGAGGGGGTGCGCCAAATTGAAGCTCACCTGACCAACACCATGGGCTGGTCAGCCACCACCGGACAGGTGCAGCCCTGGGTCTACGAGCAGCTCACCCAAGCCTTTGTGCTCGACGAGCAGATGCGGCAGCGGCTGGCCTCCCTCAACCCCACCGCTTCGGCCCGATTGGCCCACCGCCTGATTGAAGCGTCTGACCGTCAGTTTTGGCAACCCGATCCGCAGGTGCTCGAAGCCCTGCGACAAGCCAGCGAAGAGTTGGAAGACCGCCTTGAGGGCATTTACGAAGGAGCCTCCGCATGAGCCTTGCTACCGTACCCATCAGCAACATCCGAAAGTCCACCCGGGGCGAGGATGGCGAGGGCAGTGTTCAGGTGCAGATGGACCCCAGTGTCAAGATCGGCAATGCCAAAGTGTTTGCGGTCTACGGCAAGGGGGGCATCGGCAAGAGCACCACTTCCTCCAATCTTTCGGCAGCTTTCTCGCACCTGGGCAAGCGGGTGCTGCAGATCGGCTGTGACCCCAAACACGACTCAACCTTCACCCTGACCAAGAAGATGCTGCCTACCGTGATTGACGCCCTCGAGCAGGTGGACTTTCATGCCGAGGAATTGCGCGTGGAAGACTTCGTGTTTCCGGGCTACAACGGCGTCATGTGCGTGGAGGCCGGTGGCCCGCCTGCCGGTACCGGTTGTGGGGGTTATGTGGTGGGCCAGACAGTCAAGCTGCTGAAGGAGCACCACCTGCTCGAGGACACCGACGTGGTGATCTTTGATGTGCTTGGCGATGTGGTTTGCGGTGGTTTTGCCGCACCTTTGCAGCATGCCGATCGCGCCCTGATCGTCACGGCCAACGATTTTGATTCGATCTTTGCGATGAACCGGATTGTGCAAGCCATCGGGGCCAAGTCCAAAAACTACAACGTCCGGCTTGGGGGTGTCATCGTCAATCGCAGCGATAGCACTGACCAGGTGGACAAGTTCAATGGCGCTACCGGACTCAAGAGCATGGCGCACTTTCCGCTACTCGATGAGATCCGCAAGAGTCGCTTGTCCAAGTCGACCATGTTCGAGCTGGAGGCCACGCCAGCGGTCAAGGCGGTGCAAGACGAATACATGCGCTTGGCCGCCTCGCTCTGGAAGGGATCCGATCCGCTACCGGCTGTGCCCATGAAAGACCGGGACATCTTTGATCTGCTGGGGTTTGACTGATGGACAGCACCAGTTATTTGCAGCGACGCGAGCAGATCGAGACCTATTTCGATCGTACCGCCGCGCAGGCCTGGGAGCGGCTGACGTCCAACGCGCCGGTCGGCCGCATCCGTGCCACGGTACGTGCCGGGCGGGATCAGATGCGCGCCACGCTACTCTCGTGGCTGCCGCAGGATATGCGCGGCCTGCGCCTGCTTGATGCCGGTTGCGGCACCGGGGCTTTGGCGATGGAGGCGGCCGAGCGCGGCGCCCAGGTGCTGGCCATAGACCTCTCGCCCACGCTGGTCAAACTGGCGGCCGATCGTTGGGCTGCGCAGGCGGGCAGTAGCGCCGGGCAGATTGACTTTCGTTCTGGCGACATGCTCAGCCCGTCTCTGGGCCACTTCGATCATGTGGTGGCGATGGACTCGCTGATTCACTACGACGTGCCGCACATGGTGGAGGCGATGCAGGGCTTGGCCACGCGCACCCGGAGCTCTATCCTGTTTACCTTTGCACCCCGCACGCCAGCGCTGGCCCTGATGCACGCAGTGGGGCGCATGTTCCCGCGCAGCGACCGTTCGCCCTCGCTCACGCCGGTGTCCGAACCCGTGCTGCGCCAGGGCTTGCAGCGCGGGCTGGCGCAGGCCGGTTGGCATGAAGGCCGCACCCAGCGTATCAAGAGCGGTTTCTACACCTCGCAAGCCTGGGAGTGGCGCGCTTGAAAAAACGCCTGCTCGCCCCCCCGGCCTGGTTGGTGGCTTTCGCCAACCAGCATCTGCCTTTTGCCGACGCGGCTTCGGCTGAGTTGCCGATGGCGCGTCTGCTTCGGCTGTCCCTGTTTCAGGTGGCCATAGGCATGACCACGGCCCTGCTGGTGGGCACGCTCAATCGGGTGATGATCGTCGAGTTGGGCGTACCGGCCTGGTGGGTGGCGCTATCGGTGGGGCTGCCCCTGTTGTTCGCGCCGGCCCGCGCCTTCATCGGCTATCGCAGTGACACCCATCCGTCGCCTCTGGGGCTGCGGCGCCTGCCTTACTTGTGGATGGGCAGTCTGCTGATGTTTGCCGGCCTGGCCATGATGCCTTTCGCGCTGCTCCTGCTGGCCGATCCGCCCGACCAGGGCGGCTTGTGGTTTGGCCGTCTGGGCGCGGCGCTGTCCTTCTTGCTGGTAGGGGCCGGGATGCAGGTGACGCAAACCGCCGGCTTGGCGCTGGCTACCGATATTGCGCCGTCCGATAAGCGTCCGCGCGTCGTGGCTCTCCTGTATGCGATGTTCCTGCTGGGATTGATGGCCGGCAGCGCTCTGCTGGCCTGGATGCTTCAGGACTTCAGCCCCAAGCGCCTGATCCAGGTGGTGCAGGGGGCAGCTGTTGCGGTCATTGTGTTGAACCTGATGTCTTTGTGGAAGCAGGAGGCGCGTTCAGTACGACGTGGCGAGCGCGAGCAAGGTGGCTTTTCGCGCAATTGGAGGCGTTTGATGGCTGTGCCCCGGATGCGGCGTTTTCTTTGGACCGTCGGACTGGGCACCGCGGCCTTCAGCATGCAGGATATCGTGCTCGAGCCTTATGGGGGCGAGGTGCTGGGGCTCGATGTCAGTCTGACCTCCTCGCTGACCGCGCTGACGGCCGGCGGCTGTCTGCTGGCCTTCGCCTGGTCAGCGCGACTGTGCTCCCGTGGTCTTGATACCTGTCGCCTGGCTGCGTTGGGTGCCTTGCTCGGTCTGCCGGCCTTTGCCTGTGTGATTTTTTCTGCGCCCCTGGAGTCGGCCTGGATGTTCCGCTTTGGCGCAGCGCTGATCGGTTTTTCCGGCGGGTTGTTTTCGGTCGGGATGCTGCTCAACGCCATGGAAATGCCAGATCGCGAGCTGACTGGTCTGGTGCTGGGGGCCTGGGGTGCGGTGCAGGCCACCGCCGCCGGACTGGCCATGGTGCTCGGGGGCGTGTTGCGCGATCTGGTGGGCGCTTTGGCACAGAGCGGTTGGCTGGGTCAGACCCTCGATTCGCCGGTCACCGGCTACAGCTTTGTCTTTCACTTTGAGATGTATCTGCTCTTTGTCGTTCTGGTGGCTCTGGGTCCTTTGGCAGCCCGACACCAGAGCCGCTCTGCGCAACGCATCGGCCTGGCCGAAATGCCCGGCTGAACCCCATGAATCTGCTCGCTTGCCCTGACTGAAGGAGAACCACCATGGAAACAGGCGCCATCACGCAGTACGTAGACGTAGCCCAGCTTGTGCTTTATGCCTTCTGGATTTTCTTCTTCGGGCTGATCTACTACCTGGCTCGAGAGAATCACCGGGAAGGCTACCCGATGGATTCGGGACGGGAGAACGGTCCAAAGATCACCGGCTGGCCCAAGCCCGATCCGGTGACCTACAAGCTCCATGACGGTCGCGAGGTGCATGCGCCCGATCCGCACCGACCCGATGGCCGCTTCAGTGCCAAGCCCGCCCATGGATGGAATGGAGCGCCCATCGAGCCCGAAGGCGACCCCCTGCTGGCTGGTGTGGGCCCGGGGGCCTGGGCCATGCGCGCCGACACCCCCGACCTGACCCACCATGGCGATCCCAAGATCGTTCCCATGCGTGTGGCCGCTGACCACAGCGTCGCGGTGCGCGATACCGACCCGCGCGGCCTGCCGGTCTACGGTGGCGATCATGCCTTGGCCGGACATGTGGTCGACCTGTGGGTAGACCGCATGGAAATGATGTTCCGTTACCTCGAGGTCAAGACACGCGGTGGCCGGCACGTGCTGGTTCCCATCATGTTTGCCCGTATCAAGCGTGAGGGGGTCTACGTCCATGCCCTGATGGCAGACCAGTTCGAGGGGGTACCGGCCACTCGCCATCCTGAGCAAATCACCATGCTTGAGGAGGAACGTATCCCCGCCTTCTTTGGAGCGGGTCTGCTGTACGCCTCGCCAGAGCGTCAGGAGCCGTTATTTTGAGCACGCCGCACGAACACGAATTTGAGGCGGCGCCGGGACTGCCGGAGGCCTTGCCTGCGGGGGAGCGCATCCTCTGGCAGGGCGCACCCGACTGGCGCCAATTGGCCCTGCATGCCTTTCATGTTCGCAAGGTGACGGTCTACTTTCTGTTGATGCTGGCTCTGCAGGCGGTCTTCATGGCCGACCAGCCGCTCATGCTGGTGGTCCCATCCGTGCTGACCAGCGCCGTTCTGGCCTGCACGGCCGTTGGAATGCTGACAGCCTTGGCGTGGTTTGCCTCGCACACCTGTCTTTACACCTTGACCAACAAGCGTGTGGTCATGCGAGTGGGCATCGTGCTCACCATGACTTTCAATCTACCCCTGACCTGTCTGTCGGCAGCGGCGATCAAGCCCCGCGGGCGTGGCTGTGGCGATATTGCTCTTCGCATCAAGGGGCCGGACCGCATTGCTTATCTGCACCTGTGGCCACACGCCCGCGCCTGGCATTTGAGAAACCCTGAGCCCAGCTTGCGCTGCGTACCTGAGGTGCAGGCCCTTGGCCAGAAAATCATGCAGGCCTGGCGCCAAGCCAATCCGCAGGAAATTTTGATCGATCCGCAGCCTGGGGCACCATCAGAATCTGGCCGCCAGGGCCTGTCCGGTACGGTGACCGCATGAGTACAGCCAGCATGGCAGTCGTCAAGCCTCTACCCACCGTAAGCCGCCGGCCGTGGCTGCTGTGGCTTGCCCTGGGCTTGCTGACACTGACCCTGCTGACTGTGGGCTGGTACCGTCAGCAGAGTCCACCGAGCGAGGCTCTTGGGCCCGTCAAGTGGCAGCGACTGCTGCAGTTTGAGGATAGGCAAAACGGCGACATTGCGGTGATCGATGCCCGATCGGGCCAGGAGGTGGCTCGCTTGCGGGGGGAGCAGGGTTTTGCCCGTGGCGCACTTCGTACCCTGGCCCGCGAACGCATGCGTCGTGAGATGGGGCCACAGACGCCCTTTGAGCTGTCAGCCTACGTCGACGGCAAGTTGGTGCTTAGCGATCCAGCCACTGGCCAACGTATTCACCTGGAGGCCTTCGGCGCCAGCAATGCTGCCGTTTTTGCCCAGTTGCAAGGTATAGGCCTGTCTTCTTCATCTTCTTCCTCTGCAGGAGCTCAACCATGAACGCCGCCATCGCCAATGATCGCAACACCGACCATGTCGATTTGCTCATGAACAAGGTGGAAAGCTCAGCCGACGCAACAGCGCGTGCCTTGGTCAACACGGTGTTGTCGCCGCGCTTCTACACCACGCGTTTTGAGGACTTTGATCGACTCAACGTCGAACCCGTGCGGGCCGAGTGGGACGCCATGATGGCCGAGTATGAGGGCGATAACAACCATGATCACTTTCAGCGTGATGCCCAGTTTGGAGAAGAGGTCAATCGCCTCATGCCGCAGCTCACGCCTGAACTGCGCCAGGAATTCATCGACTTTCTCATCTCGTCGCTGACCTCGGAATTTTCGGGCTGCATCCTCTACAACGAGATCCGCAAGAACATCAGCAACCCCGACATTCGGCAGCTCATGACCTATATGGCTCGCGATGAGTCGCGGCATGCGGGATTTCTGAACCAGTCGCTCAAAGACTTCAATCTGGGCATTGATCTGGGCGGACTCAAGCGGACCAAGAAGTACACCTTCTTCAAGCCCAAGTACATCTACTACGCCACCTATCTTTCAGAGAAGATCGGCTATGCCCGCTATATCACCATCTTCAGGCAGCTCGAGCGCCATCCGGACAAGCGCTTCCATCCCATCTTCCGTTGGTTCGAGCGTTGGTGCAATGACGAGTTTCGTCACGGCGAGTCCTTTGCCCTGATCATGCGGGCCAATCCGCATCTCCTCAAAGGGGTCAATCTCCTGTGGATCCGCTTTTTCATTCTGGCGGTTTATGCCACGATGTATGTTCGGGATCACAGCCGACCGCTGCTGCATGAGGCGATGGGGCTGCACTCAACCGAGTACGACTACGAGGTGTTTCGCATCACTTCGCAGATTTGCCGCCAGGTGTTCCCGGTGGAATTGGATATCGATCATCCCCGCATGCGCGAAGGCATGGACAAGCTGGTGTCCATCTCAGCTGCGCACCAGAGGGCCAAATCGCGCGGCGGTGCGTGGGGTCTGGTGCTGCAGGGGGTGCATGCCGTTCGAGCGGCCTGGACTTTTGGTCGTATGTATTTTGTGCCCGTCAAGTCCCAGGACCTGCCGCAGCAGGTCCGTATGTCTCCCGTCTGGTGAAAGAGTCTCCGGTGATCTGCCCTCCCACCCTGTCGACCACCGCTCTGCCAAGGGCAAAGCATGCTTGATTGGATCCATTCCATTGGGGCCGCGGCAGCTTTTGCGCTGCTGAGTTGGTGGCTGGGCACCGGGGCGATTTTGTGGCTGGTGCGCAGGCGCGCCTCCAGCTTCCGGTGGAGCATGGCCCTGGCCTCCCTTTTCCTGGTCCTGGGGCTGTTGGGTAGCGCCGCCAGCATGCGCCATGCGGGCAGTGCCTGGTCCTACCTGGGCTTTGCCAGCGTGATCCTGATGTGGAGCTGGCATGAACTCGCATTTCTCACCGGTTGGCTGACCGGCCCGCGCCGGGTGAGCCTGTCGCCGCAGGCCAGAGGCTGGGCTCGGTTGCGGGAATCGGTTTTGGCCGTGGCTCACCATGAGGTGGCTCTTTTAATCAATTTCGGGGTGTTGTGGCTGATGCAAGGCGGACACCCGAATCATGTGGCCTTGTGCACCTTCGCGCTGCTGTGGTGCATGCGCCTGTCGGCCAAGCTCAATCTCTACCTCGGGGTGCCGCAGACCGGTGCGAATTACCTGCCGGTTCAACTGCGCTACCTGGCCACTTATTTCAAGTGTGGGCCGGTGACACCATTTTTCTTTTTGACGCTGGGCCTGTCGGCCCTGATCCTGGGCTGGTTGGTCTGGGAGGTACACACCGGCGTGGTCAGCGCCACCACCGGATCGGCTCTTTTGGCCACGCTGCTGGGTTTGGCCATCGTCGAGCATGTGCTGATGGCTTTTCCGCTCTCCATTGAGCGTCTATGGGGTTGGGCTATGGGCCGTCCCCAGGCAACGCAGCGACCCGTTGATCCTGGCAGGATGCCTGTGCCCGCTGTAGCGCTGGGGGCCATCAGTAAATCGGACCCACCGTGAACGCGATCAATCTTCAGGAAACTCGGCATCTGGTGGACGGATTGGCCCGACCTCGGGCCCTGGTGATTGGCAGTGGATTCGGAGGCCTGGCGGCGGCCATCCGTCTCCAGCTTCGCGGCTGGCAGGTCACGGTGCTTGAAAAGTTAGATGCCCCCGGTGGACGGGCCTATGTGCACCGAGTCAATGGTCATGTTTTTGACGCCGGGCCAACCATCATCACCGTACCGGCCCTGCTCGAGGAGTTGTGGCAACTGGCCGGCCGCCGCCTCAGTGATGAGGTCACGCTCAAGCATCTCGATCCTTTCTACCGGATCCGCTTTGATGACGGCGACCATTTCGACTACAGCGGCGACATTGATCGCATGCGTGCAGAGGTGCGGCGCATCCATCCCTCGGATGCAGCCGGCTTTGAGCGCTTCATGCGTGAGGCCGACGACTGCCACCGGCGCGGCTTTGAGGTACTGGGCACCAAGCCTTTCAACACGGTGGGTGATCTTTTGCAGGCGATTCCCTCGATTGCCCGCATGCGCGGCTGGCGCAGCCTGCACCAGATGGTGGCGGGGCATCTCAAGCATCCCAAGCTGCGGATGGCGATGAGTCTGCAGAGCTTGCTCATTGGCGGCAATCCCTATTCAGTGACTTGTGTCTACAGCCTGGTCAATGCGCTGGAGCGGCAGTTCGGCGTGCATTGGACGATGGGTGGCACCGGTGCTCTGATCACCGCCATGACTGGCCTCCTGCGGAGCCTGGGCGGAGAGCTGCGCTGCAATGCCGAGGTGCGCCGCATCGAAGTGCAGGGCGGCCGGGCCTCTGGCGTGACGCTGGCTGGTGGGCAGAGTCTTTCGGCTGACATCGTGGTGTCCAATGCCGATGCGGCCTGGACCTATCTGAACCTGATCGATCCGCACTGGCGGCGCAGCTGGCCCGATCGTCGGATCAAGCGCGGGCGCTATTCCATGAGCCTTTTCGTCTGGTACTTTGGCACCAATCGCCGCTATGACGAACTGCCTCACCACATGATGGTGTTAGGGCCCAGGTACAAAGAGCTGCTGGATGACATCTTCCGCAAGCACCGGCTGAGCAGCGATTTCAGTCTTTACCTGCATCGGCCCAGCGCCTCCGACCCGTCCATGGCGCCGCCCGGTTGCGATACCTTCTACGCACTGTCGCCGGTACCCCACCTTGACAGTGGCACGGATTGGCAGGCGCAGGCTGAGCCTTATCGGCAGGCTGTTGCCCAGGCGCTTGAGCGCACCGTCCTGCCGGGGCTGAGTCAGCACCTGCGCGCATCCATGATCACCACGCCGCTAGATTTTCGGGACCGGCTTTTGTCCTACAAGGGTGCCGCGTTCGGGCTCGAGCCGCTGCTGCTGCAAAGCGCGTATTTCCGGCCGCACAACCGCAGCGAGGATTTGCCCGGGTTGTTCATGGTCGGCGCCAGCACGCATCCTGGCGCGGGGGTTCCCGGAGTCCTGATGTCGGCCAAGGCCCTCGATCAGGTGGTGCCCGATGCGTCCATCTACAAACAGCGAGGCGTGGCCTCGCTTACGGGAGCCTGAATGCTGATGCCCACTGCTCGAACTCTGGCCCTCAGGCGCGAACAGGATCTGCAGGCCTGTGTCGAACTCATGCGGGGTGGCTCGCGCAGCTTCTTTGCAGCCAGCCGACTGCTGCCGGTACGTATGCGCGCCGCAAGCATTGCGCTTTACGCCTTTTGCCGTGTGGCCGATGACTTGGTGGATCAGGCACAGGCGCGCGGTGACGATGTGCACCGCAGCTTGGAGACGCTGCATCAGCGACTCGATGCCATCTATCACGACCGTCCTCAAAGCTTTGTCGAGGACCGGGCATTGGCGGTGGTGGTTCACCAGTATCAGCTGCCCCGCGGTTTGCTGGAGGCCTTGCTCGAGGGCTTTGCTTGGGATGCGCAGGAGCGCCGCTACCACAGCCTGGAGGACCTTCACGCCTATGCGGCTCGGGTGGCCGGTAGCGTAGGGGCCATGATGTGCTGGATCATGGGCGGACGCAGCGCCAGTACGCTGGCCCGCGCCTGTGAGCTTGGCGTGGCCATGCAGTTGACCAATATTGCTCGCGATGTGGGCGAAGACGCGCGGCAGGGCCGCCTTTACCTGCCCCGGCTGTGGCTTGAGCAGGCAGGCCTTGATGCCGATCGCTGGCTGCTCAAGCCCGGCATTTGCCCACCTTTGCAAGAGGTCATAGAGCGCTTGCTCAAGGAGGCCGATCGCCTCTATCACCAGGCGACGGCCGGTGTGGCCGGACTGCCCCGGGACTGCCGGGCAGCCATCGTGGCCGCCCGCCTGATTTATGCCGAGATCGGTCATCAGTTACGGCGCGACGGTCTTAATTCGGTCGATCATCGGACGGTGGTGTCCCGGTCTCGCAAACTGGCCTTGCTCAGCCGGGCTTGGTGGCCGGTGCTGCCATCGCCAGAACAGTCGCACGCACCGCCCTTGCCGGCGATTGCCTACCTGGTGGAGATCTGCGAGCAGGCTGGCGCCCGACCCTTCCCCGCGCGGCCGACCTGGGTCAGGCGGCCCTTGGGGCAGCGTTTGATCTGGATGATCGAGCTGTTCGAGCGTCAGCAGGTCTTGCGGCGCTCGGCCCGTTAAGGGTCTGGTTCGCTGCCGCAGCCCCTGTTTCTGCTTGAACCTTGGGCAGCAGTTCGGCCAGAACCGATTCGATCTCCTCCATGGAGGCGGGCTTGACAATATGCGCCTGAAAGCCGTTGGACAGACAGTGATCACGGTCGACGGATGCTCCCCATCCGGTCATGGCTGCCAGGGCGATGTGGGGGTGTTCTTGGCGCAGTCGGCGCGCCAATTCAAAGCCGTCCATGCCGGGCATGCTCAGGTCCAGCAGGGCGACCTGAGGCCGCAGCTGCCTGGCCTTTTCCAGCGCCTTGGGCCCGTCGTAGCAGGCACAGGCCTGGTGGCCCAGGCATTGCAGCGCTGAGGTCAAGGTGTCGGCCCCGTCCACATGGTCATCAACGACCAGCACTTGCCCCATCGGAGCGTGGCGCGCAAGCCGCAAGGTTTTCGCTCCAGCGTTGCCGTTAGGGCGGCGGGCACCGCTTTTGGGCAGCGGCAAGACAATGCTGAAGGTGCTACCGAGTCCTGGTCCGTCGCTCTCAGCGCTGATCTTCCCGCCATGCAACTGAACGATCTGGCGGGCCAGTGCCAGTCCCACGCCCAGCCCCCCTTCGGCCATGCGCTGGCTGTTGGCCACTTGCGCATACAGATCGAAAATGCGGCTCAAGTCTTCAAGGCTCAGACCCACGCCGTTGTCCTTGACTTCAATTCGTGCCGTGTCGGCTTGTGCTTGCACCCGCAACTCGATCTGGCCTGAAGGCGGCGTGTACTTGGCCGCATTGATCAGAAGGTTGGCCACCACCTGGGTCAGGCGGACTGGATCAACCTCAACCTCAATAGGCTTGAGCGGCAGGTCGATCCGCAGCCGGTGAGCACGTTCACGCAGGGCTTCCTGCCCGATTTCCAAGGCGTCTCGCAGCAGATCCTGCAGCACCTCGGTCTGGCGGTTCAGGATCAGTTTGCCCTGGTTGATGCGTTCGATATCCAGCAGTTCATCAATCAGCTTGACCATATAGCTCAGCTGCCGCTGCATCATGGCGCAGGTTCGGTCAATGCCCTGGGTATTGCCCTGCATGCGCAGCAGTTGCAGTGCGTGATGCATCGGCGCCAGCGGGTTGCGCAGCTCATGGCTCAGCCGTGCCAGAAACTCCGACTGGTGACCGTTTGTACGCTCGAGTTGGTCGATCAGCTGCTGGGGCGGGAGATTCGGGCCCGGAAAGGCTTGTCCGGAGCGGAGGTCATGCTGGGGGCTGTGCATTTTGGGTTCCAATCGCGTCTGCATCATGATTGGACTCTCTTGCCGATGCCCGACGGGTGTGTCAATCGTCACGCAGATGTAAGCAGACGTAAGCCATCGGCGCAACAAGGGATGTTCACAGCGGGTTTTGCGGCCGATTACAGGCGGCATGCCGACCCCTTCCCGCCTGACAGCGCCCGGTCCTCCTAGCCGCGGCGTGGCATACGCCAGGGCAGCATGCCTTGCACCAGCGGATGGACCAGGCGCGGGACGTCCAGCGTCTCGTGGAAGCAGGTCACAGCTTGACCGAGCAGGTGGCTACTGAGGACGCAGCGTTGGTAGAACGGGGTGTCCTCCAGCTGGTCGACCACCTTGACCGCTCCTTCGCTGCGCATGCGTCGGTCGATCCGCCAGCCGGTCCGAGGCAGTCGTCTCTGATCCGGTGCCTCGAAGTTGAGCACCTGGCCATCGGGCATGAAACGAAGGGCCAGTACATGACCGCAGGGGTCGTCAGGCTCAATGTCATAAACCACCACGGTACTGCCATCACTGAGGTCGCCGCGTGACCAGTCCCAGTGCCCGAAGCCACGATCAATCGGTTCGTCGCCCTCGTTGGAGTCCAGATAAGCCTGCCCCTGCCAGCTCAGGCTAGGCTGCTCGAGCTTGACCTCGATCCGGGCGCGCGGCGCAATCGGTCCCCATCGGTGTCGACCGCTGGCCTGCAGCGATGTCGAATAGTTGAATAAGCGTTGCGGGTGCACACGCACCTGCCCACGCACTCGATGCGGGATGGGCATACCAACCTCGTCGATGTCAATCGTCAGGCTTTGTCCATCCCAGTGCAGCTGACTGGGTCCGATGACGAATTGTGTTTCGTCGCGTGAACAATGGCTGGCTCCACGTTCGGTCATGCACCACCGGCGCGCCGTCCGGCCATAAAGGGCCACATTGAGCGCGCAGTGATTCATGGGATTGGCTGGACCGCGGCGACGGGCCCAGGCATAGTAGGGCGAAAAAACGCTCCCGACGAAGGCAATCAGAGTCAGTCCGTGGGCGCCGTCATCGCTCAGGGCGTCGACATACCACCAGAGGTAGCCATCGGGTGCAAGCGCCTGGTCAAAGCGGGGCTGGCCATCAGGGCCGCGGCCGCCAGATGCCCGGACAGGGCCGCCATCGGTACCCCCGGACCCGGGTGCACGCTGCCCCCCGCCAGGAACAGTCCCGGGATCGGGCTGATCGATCCCGGCCGGGCGAAGGCCGACATCCAGCCGTGCGTCGCTTGGCCGTATAGCGCCCCCCCTGTGGCCGGGAACAGGCGGTGAAAGTCCTGCGGCGTGGTCCGCAGGACTTGATGGGGTTGAGCTTGCATCTGAAGCCCACAGCGCTTGAGCAGGTCGAAGGCGGTCGTCTGGCATTGCTCGATGTCCTCATCAGTCAGTCCACCGCAAGTCTCATCTCCTCTGGCCGGTGCGTTGACCAGACAAAGCAGTCGTTCGGCCTGCTTCGGCTGCTCGCCGGTTCCCCGGTCCTGCGCACAGACGTAGACCGTGGGTCGCCGCGGTAAGCGACCCGCCTCGAAAATGTCTTGAAACTCGCTGGCGTAGTTGTCTTGAAAGAAAACATTGTGCCGATCCAATTGCACCCCGGTTGTCGGCGCGTGGATGGACCAAGTCAGCGCAGACAGAGAGCGCTGCGCCACTCGCGACGGCGCAGCAGCTCGCGCGCCGTGCCCCAAAAGTCCAGCGCGCAAGGCGGAAATGTCGCCATTGAAGATGAGCGCATCGGCAGCCAGCAGCTCTCCATCGGATAACCTCACGCCTCGGGCTGCGCCGTCCTTCACCACGATTTCTTCGCATCGGCAGCCCATGCGCAGTTGCGCGCCACGCGACTGCGCCAGGCGCGCCAGGCACTGGGCCAGTTCATGCATGCCGCCTGCCACCGACCAGACCCCCTCGAGTTCGACCTGTGCGATCAACATCAGGGTGGCCGGTGCCTGCCAAGGCGAGGAGCCGCAGTAGGTGGCGTAGCGGGCAAACAGTTGGCGCAGCCGTGGGTCGCTGAAATGCTGGCCCAGGCTGTCCCACAGGCTGCGCATCGGGCCGATTCGCGCCAGGGTGGCCAGGCCGCGTACGCCAAGGGCGCCTCCCATGCCGGTGAAAGTGGGGGCGCGAGAGCGAATGAAGGGGCCCTCCAGGGCCTGGTAGACCTGCTTTGCGGTCTGACAGAAATGTTCGAAGCGCTTGGCCTCTTGCGGCCCAGCGAAGCGAGCTACTGCCTCCAGCGATCGCCGCGGATCGGCGTAGAGATCCAGGGTGCTGCCGTCGGCCCAGAAGTGGCGGGCCAGCACGCTCAGCGGCGTCAGGTGCAGCTCCGAATCGAGCTGGCTGCCCACTCGGCTGAAAATCTCGTCGAAGACCCAGCGCATGGTCATGACGGTCGGGCCACTGTCGATGGTCGCCCCGTCCACCATGGGCTGCCGCATCTTGCCCCCTGGCGCCTGGCCCGCTTCGACGACGGTCACTTGCAGCCCTTGGTGAGCCAGTTCCAAAGCGCTCACCAGACCTGCCACGCCGGCGCCGATCACCACGACGCGGCGTTCAGACATGCTCCGATTCGCCCTGAAACTCCAGCGGGCTGGGCCACTGTCCCCGACTTTGAAGCACCCGCATACGGACAAACATGGACTCGGAAAAATAACCTTTGCTGTAAGCCTGTTCAATCGCCTTGCGATGTGCGCCATTGAGGGAATAGGCCAGCATCGAGGCGGTGTCTTCCCAAAGGCTGAAGGTGCACTGGCGCAGCAGCGGCGCCTCGCCCAGACCCATGGCCAGCCGGCAACCGGGACTTCTGAGCAGTTCATCCTGAGCCCCCGGCGCCTGCTTCCAGAAGGCCATGGCTTTGGCTGGGCGAATGCTGGCTCGAGTCAGCGCCGCCAGCAGTTGCGGTTGGGGCTCGGCATGAATCAGTTGCGGCAGGGGGGAGGGCAGGGGGCTGGGATCCCACGATTGCCCATCCCAGGAGCCCCGTGACGATTCGACCGACATCAGGCCGCACCAAAAGCGGGCGGCTCGATCTCGGAACGCCGTGACCAGAGGGCCGTCCATAAAGGCCATGGCTTGCTCGGCCTGATCGAACAGCGCAATCACCCCCTGATGGGTGCTGCTGGGTCGCAGGCTAAAACCCCCGTTGCTGCCGCTGCCCATGACCTTGCCAAAAAGTAGCCCAGGTATATCCTTGAGGCCCGAAGCACCCTGCATCAGCCGCAGCCAACCCCAGCGCCGGTGTGGTCGCTGGTAGTCAACCAGAACCACCACCAGCATGCCACTGAGGGCCTTGGGTGCGTCGGCGGTGGCAGAGGTCATGGGATTGAAATAAAAAAAGGCCGGGGCGGTATGAGCGCCCCGGCTTCAAGAGCAAGACCTTACCGCTGGGCCGCAGGAGCGGCAGCGGAGGCTTGCAGGGCAGCTTTTGCAGCCTTGACCGGGGCGCTGAGCGTGGTGTCGCGACCCAGTTCGGGGTGGTCCTTGAGCATGGCCGCACCGTGCAGCGGCTTGTAGGCGCCCTGGTGACAGGTCGCGCAATTGAGTTTGGCCACATCGCCCAGTTCCCCTTTGCGATGGGCCGGGAACACATCGGTCAGTGGCTCCAGGTAGCTCAGATTGAGGTCGCGGGCCATACGGATGCCGTGCCAGGCCGTCACCCGTTGAGGGGGACCACCTTCCCATTTGGCGATGCTGCGGGTGTTGTGGCAATAGGTGCAGTTAACCCCCAAGGAGGAGGACATGTGCATCATCAGGCTGTGCGTCCATTCGGCCTGTTTGATCGACTGTCGATTCCCTGAAGGCAGAGCGGTATTGCCATTGACCCGGATTTCTTCCTTGCCCAGCAGGAAAGGGGTGAAGGGGTCGTTGGGTAGCGAGCTCAGGCCTACAGTTTTAGCCGGACCGTTTTGGCCCGCCGTATCGCCGATGAAGTTGGCGCCCCGCGGTGCGTTGTTTGCAGTGAACCAAATTTCCTTGGGGACGGGCTGTCCGCGGTGGCAGGTGTAGCAGGTCACGCCGGTTTGTCCCACGTGGTTTTTCCAGTCGGTGTTGATGTGCTGGGTCATCTCCACCATCTTGCGGGCTACCACCTTGGTGTACTTGCTGTCTTCGGCCAAGTTGGCCGGGTTGTGACAGTAGGCACAGCCTTGCTCCGGTGCGATCCAGGCCGTCATGTTGGTCATCAGTCGTGTGAACTGACCAACGCTGAGGTCCCCCAGCACTTTGACATTCTGATAGACCTGTCCTGCGCGTGGACCGTCGTCGGGCAGCGGGGGCGAACTCTCCGGTGGCTTGTTGGCTTCGATCTGCTGTTCCACTGCGCGGGGGTTGTAGACCTGCACCATGCCTGTGCCGGCATAGCCATGTTGAACGCTGATCATGGGCGGTCGCTCGCAGGCGCTGAGCAGGACCACCGAGGCCAGGCCGACCAGCCGGACCACGGAAGAAAGGGAAGGCATGCTCATGGCTTGGCTCCAGTCGGTGCGGCCTGCAGGGCCGGGTCAGTGACAGCCGGGAAGACATCAGGGTAAGGTGGCGCCACCCCGTGCTTGACGGCCCAGAGATACCAGTTGTCAACCACGGTACCGGTCAACAGGATGCCAATACCGCCGGTCAGGGTGGTCAGGACCGCGAACCACCAGGCCCAGCGGTGTATCGATTCCATGGTGGCGTTAAAGCCCATGGTCCAGCGCCAGAACAACGCAGCGCGCTCGCTGGCCGTACCACGATCGACGATTTGCTCAATCTCGCGTTCGCCGCCATAGCGGCCCACCGCCAAAATGGTTGCGCCGTGCATCGCAAACAGCAGGACCGAGCCGTACAGGAAGGCAATCGACAGCGCATGGAAAGGGTTGTAGAAGAGGTTTCCATAACGCAGGGAAAAAGCTGTGGTCCAGTCCAGATGCGGGAAGATGCCATAGGGAACCGCCTCCCCCCAACTGCCCATCAAAATAGGCCGGAACAGGCCGAGAACCAGAAACAGCCAGATGGCTGACAGGAATGCGTAGGGGATGTGCATGCCCAGCCCTAATTCCCGCGCGCGCCTCCAGACGCGTGCAAACCAGAGCAAGACCGAAATCAGCAGGAACAGGCTCGACAGCAGGTACCACCCACCCTGGTTCATGGGGGGTAGCGACAGGCCATACTGTGGCGGTGGGGGTTCTAGGGCGAGCCAGAACAGCTGACGGATGAACTGGATCGGATCCCAGTTGACCTGCGCCAACATGTTGAATCCGATGATGTTGATGGCCAGGGTGCCGAAGATGATCGAGGCCAATCCCAATCCGCCCAGGTAGATTGGACCGAGCTGGGCGTTGCCCAATTTACCCAGCCAGTAGTTGAGCAGGGGCTCTCCGGTGCGTGGGCTGTTACCGTGGCCCAGTTCGACCCCGTGCGAGACGGGGCCAACAGCGTTGACGGTGGTGAACAGGTTTTGGTATTGCGCCATGGTCAGTTCTCCCGTTTCACTGGATTGGCCACTGAGACCAGATCGGCAGGTTCAGCCACCAGCCCCACCATTCGGGCCATCCCCGAGTCCAGAAGGGGCCGCTGAGCACGATGCAGACCGCACTGAAGAAACCGGCAGACAGGGCCAAGAACAGGCCCAGACGATGAATCCCCAGGGTGCCGACCGAGTAGCCGATGATGTCGCGGAAAAAGGTGTCCTCATGCTCGGGAGTCTTGACCTCTTGACCGCGGCCTGGGTTGGTAGACGATAGAACCAGTCCGCCATGCAGTGACAGGGCGAAGGTGGTGGTGAAAAACAAACTCACGGCGATCATGTGCGCCGGGTTGTAGTGAAAATGCAGGTACTGGTAGCCCACGTTGGAGACCCAGTCCAGGTGGCTGAAGATCCCGTAGGGGAAGCCATGGCCCCAGGCGCCCATGAGCACCGGTCGGATGACCACCAGGGTGAAGTAGGCAAAGATGGCAACGCTAAAAGCCACTGGCACATGAAAGCCCATGCCGAGTTTGCGGCAAATCTCCACCTCGCGGGCGGCCCATGAGCCGAAAGCGCCGAGAGCGCAGACTGTGATCAGTTGCCAAAGTCCGCCTTCGGCCAGGGGCGCGAACCGCAGCCCGTAAGACAAGTCAGGCGGAGCAATGCTGATTTGCCAGAGGTTCCAGGTGGGCCCCATGGCCGCACCCCAGAGAATCAGGGCCGTTCCCAGCAGCGCAAAAAATGCGGCGGTAACGCCAAAAAAACCAACGTAAAACGGACCTAGCCAAAAATCGAACAGGTCGCCGCCGAGCAAAGTCCCGCCGCGGACTCTGTATTTTTTTTCAAAGCTGAGCATGGCCATGATCGGCTCTCCTGTCGCTTGAGAGATGAGGTTGTGTCGGGGTACGGCGCAGGTGCCCAAAAGACACCTGCGCCGATTCCTGGGTCAGGACTTGGCCGCAGGAGTGGCTGCGGGCAGTGGTGCGTTCTGTGCTGCAACCGGTGCTTCT
>CAYPSU010000002.1:0-78470 GCA_964413475.1 uncultured Polaromonas sp.
TGAGATCGCAGGCCCACAGCATCTGGTCAAAGCCGTCCTGGTCGGTGTAGGGCAGGGCGGTCCAGGACAAGGTCGGGACCCCTGCGGGCAAAGCCTTTTGCATGGCAGCCAGCGGTCGGCCCGGGGTGACCAGCCAATGATCCTGGGTCGTTTGTTGCAGCAGCAGGGGCAGGGCGGCAGGTTCGTAGCAAAACAGGCTGATCAGCCGCGCGCCAGCGCGCAGTCCGGGCACCTGCTGTGCGCGCCAGGCTGACGGGTCAAAAGCCTGCTGACGCGCCAGCAGGCCCGCTTCGCGCAACAGGCCACCGGTTCTGGGGCCAAAGCCCGGGTAGAAGAAATGCTTGGTCCAGCCCCGGGCCGGACCGCTTTGCACCGGAGAGGGCAGGCGGTGGTTGCGTTCCACCCAGGATTGGGCGCTCAGATATTCAAGGTTGATCCAGGCCGGCTGCTGCGAGCGCCCGCGCACACCCTGGGCCACAAAGGCCTCGGGGATGTGACAGCCGAAGGCTTCAATCCACACATCGGCCGCGGGTAGGCCTTCCAACGGGCTTGTTGCGCGACTCCAGGGGATGACTTCGATGCCGGGTTCGCGGCCCTGGCTGAGCCCCGGGGCCATCCAGGCCAGGGCCGAGGCATCGTCCACCCACAGCCGCACCTGCTGGCCGGCATCGCGCAGCTGACGCGACAGGCGCCAGCACACGCCGAGATCGCCATGGTTGTCGATGACGGTGCAGAAGAGGTCCCAGAGGCGAGCGGGTGGCATATGGATGGGAGTGCGGCAAACTGCGCTCATACAATCGTTAAAGCAAAGCGGCTGTTGTGACCGCCCTCAGGATGATCCACTGCGGCCACTTTTGACGGTGTGATCTTGCCCCAGGAATTATTGGCCAAGCTTAAGCTGGAAAAGGCACTGCGGTGTTTGTAAGCCAGGCTGCCCTTTGATCCATAGATGGAAACAAGTGCGCTCAAGATGAGCTCCGGTATTGCAGACCCGATGGCCCATGAACTCAGACAGGCCCTGCTGGCCGAGGTGGCTGCGCTGCCGGCCATGCCCGGGGTCTACCGCTATTACGACGCGCAAGGCGGCGTTCTTTACGTGGGCAAGGCGCGCAATCTGAAGAAGCGGGTGAGCAGCTATTTCCAGAAGGACCATGGGGGTACCCGAATTGGCCACATGGTCGGTCGGATTGCGCGCATGGAAACCACGGTGGTTCGCTCGGAAGCCGAGGCCTTGCTGCTGGAGAGCAATCTCATCAAGACCCTGCATCCGCGCTTCAACATTCTTTTTAGGGATGACAAGAGCTATCCCTATCTCAAAATCACGGCGGTGCAGACGTCGCGAGCAGATGCCGGCGGGGTGCAGGCTCAGCTGTTCCCACGCATGGCCTATTACCGGGGCGCGGTCGATCGCAAGCACCATTACTTTGGGCCTTACCCCAGCGCCTGGGCGGTCAAGGACAGCATTGCGCTGCTGCAAAAGGTGTTTCGCTTGCGCACCTGTGAGGACACGGTATTTAACAACCGCACCCGGCCTTGCCTGCTCTACCAGATCAAGCGTTGCTCCGGTCCTTGCGTAGGCCTGATCTCGCCGGAGGCCTATGCCCGCGACAGTGAGCATGCCAGCGAGTTTTTGCAGGGCCGCACGCAAGATATCCTGAAGTCGCTCGAATCACGGATGGTGGCGCATGCCGAAGCGCTTGAGTTTGAGCAGGCGGCCGAGCTGCGCAACCAGATGCGCGCGGTTTCGCGGGTGCTGCAGCAGCAGGCCATGGATGTTCACGCCGACAAAGATGTCGATATCCTGGCCGTTCGGGTGCAGGGAGGACGGGCTTGCGTCAATCTGGCCATGGTGCGCGGAGGGCGGCATTTGGGGGACCGGGCGTATTTCCCGGCGCATGTTGAAACGGCCGTCGATCTGCAGGACATCGCCGCAGACGTCGATACGGGCACGGCCACCGATGCACAAGCTTCAAGCAGGCCGGTTGAGTCGGTGGTGCTACAGGCTTTTTTGGCGCAGCATTACATCGACTTGCCGGTGCCCCCGGTGCTGCTGCTCAGTCATGCGGTCGATCGCGCTCTGATTGATCTGCTCACGCAGCAAGCCGGTGTCAAGGTGACGGTGGTGCACAAGCCGCGAGAGCAGCGGCGCATTTGGCTGGAAATGGCTTGCAAAAATGCCGATCTGCAGCTGGCCCGGCTGCTGGCCGAAGAGGGTTCGCAACAGGCCAGAACCCGTGCCCTGGCGCAGGCTCTGGACCTGCCGCAGGACGATCTGCAAGCTCTGCGGATCGAATGCTTTGATGTGTCTCACACGGGCGGGGAAGCCACCCAGGCTTCGTGTGTGGTGTTTGCCCAGCATCGGATGCAAGCCGGACAGTACAAACGTTTTGGTATCGAGGGCGTGGTGCCCGGTGATGACTATGCGGCCATGCGGCAGGCACTGCTCAGGCGCTATCGCCCGGTGGCGCAGGCCCTGAGCGAAGGTGAGGCGGTCGATGAACGCCAGCGCCTGCCCGATCTGGTGCTGATCGACGGTGGCAAAGGCCAGGTGACAGTTGCGCGCGAGGTGTTTGAGCAACTCGGTCTGGATATCGGCCTGATCGTCGGCGTAGAAAAGGGCGAGGGGCGCAAGGTGGGCCTGGAAGAATTGGTGTTTGCCGATGGTCGCGAGAAGGTCTATCTGGGCAGCGACTCGGCCGCTCTGATGTTGGTGGCACAAATTCGCGATGAGGCGCACCGCTACGCGATCACCGGCATGCGCGCCCGCCGCGACAAGGTCAGGGTGACCAGCCGGCTGGAGGACATACCGGGTATTGGCCCGCGCAAGCGCGCCAGCCTGCTGCGCCGTTTTGGCGGTCTGGCCGGTGTGAGTGCCGCCAGTGCAGAAGATCTGGCTACGGTCGACGGGATTTCACGGGCCTTGGCCGAGCAAATCTATCGCGCCCTGCATTAGGCGCGGTCGGCTCTGCTTTTGAGGCTCTGAGGCCGCCAGAGGGCGGCTCCCAGACGAATAGCCTGAGGGCTGGTGTGCTGCGGGCGGGCGCGCTGCCCTCGGCGCGATGGGGCTTGCGCCCGGCCCTATTCCTTGTAATACCCGATCACGTCACCTTCGGTGGTGACGCCCAGTCCATTGAGCAGGCGGTTGGAGTAGTTGAAGTAGGCGCAGACCTGGTTGACCTCGAGGATCTGCCCATCGTCGCAGCCCGCCTGATGCAGCGCGTCGATATCGGCCTTGACCATCTGGGCCACGTCCGTGGTGAGCTTGCCCGCATAGCGCAGCAGGGCCAATTCGCGACCTTCGAACACACGCTCTGGCGCGCGGTCCAGCAAGGCCAGGCGAACCGACTCGGCACGGGCTGGATCACCCATCAGTCGTCTGGCATTGGCAAAGTGGTGGGTCAGGCTGTAGTCGCAGCGATTGAGCATGCTGACATAGGAGGCCACCACTTCCAGGAACCAAAAGGGCAGGGTGTTGTCCGGGTTGTGCAACACGCTGCGGTAAAGCGCCACATGGCCTTCCATGGTGTGCGGGCGCAGGCTGTGCGCCTTCATCACGTTATCGACGGTGCCGTGGGGTGTTTTGACTTTTTCGTAGGCGCCGGCCAGAGCGCCTTGCGCATCTTCCAGGGCAATCATCTTGATCCAGGCAGACATATTGGGTATTCCTCAGGGCAATCGATCAGGGCAGGGGCAGGATGCGAGGTGGGCGCGAGAAGATGCGCATCACCAGAGGCTCGAACACCGATAGCGGGGCGCAGTCATAGTGTGGGTCGATGGCGGCTTGGTCGTAGCGTTCAACGAAGGTGGCAGCCCATTGAAAGTGCGGATGCCCACGCCAACGTTCGCGCGCCTGCGGATCGCTGATCGGGTGGTGCGGCGAATGGACATCCTGAAAAAGGGCATGACGCTGCAGCATCCAGTGGTTGCGCTCGGAGACATAGCAGCCCAGAAGCGCGGCGGCAAACTCGCCATGGTTTTCAGGGCAGGTGATAAAGCCTACGTCGTGCAGCAGACTCACCACCACATCTTCCTCGTCCAGCCCATCACGCAAGGCCAAGGTGGCCGATTGCAGACAGTGCCTGTAGTTGTTGATGCGGTAGCCAAAGGTGGGGTCATGCTCTGAGTCGGCCAGCATACGCAGCACCTGCCGCGCCTGCTGCTCGCGGTAGTAGGTGTCACGCTGGCTCAGCAACATTTGCCAGTCCTTGCGACTGAAGTCCTCCAGACTGTTTTTCTCGACATAGCGCCAGTCGGGCTGCAGCAGTGGGCTCAGGTTTTCTTTCATAGGTTTCAGGCGTGGATTGCGGCGGCGCGCAGCCAAGCCTGCGTGGCCTCTCGCCAGGGGGACAAGGCGGCTTGCACCACCGGATCGGCGGCCAGGGCCTGCTGCCAGGGCAGCAGCGCATCGGGCAGGCGCAAGGGCGATTGCAGGGCCTCAAGCAGCAGCTCGGCCAGGGGCAGGGTGACGGCAAAACCGCAGTCGGCCAGCGTTGGAGCTCGGCCGGCCATGTAGGGGCTGGGCCGGGCCACCTCCGACAGTCGCACGAGTTTGTCTTGCAAAGCGGCTTTGAGCTGCGGCAGTTGCCCGCGCTCCCGGGGCTGTCGCAGGAGAGGGAAGAGCGCGCGAACCTTGGGCTCTACATGAAGGTCATGCAGGCGGGCGAGCAGGCGCACCCGGGCGCGTTCCTGCAGGTCTTGGGGCAGCAGCGGACGCTCGCCGATGCGCTCCTCAAGGTATTCGAGGATGGCTTCAGACTCAGACAGCACAAAACCGCCATCATCGAGCGCCGGGATGGTTCCCATGGGCACGATTTTGCGCCAGTCGTCTGAACGGTAGCCGCCAGGCGGCTCGCGTTCTTCGAAGTCGATGCCGCGCCAGCGCAGGGCCAGCCTGACCTTGGCGGTGTAGGTGGAGACGGGCAAGCCGTAGAGGATCATGATGCGAAGAACTCGGCGATATCCTGCTGCGCATCGCTTGCAGCGGCCTCGAGCAATTGGTGCCCATGCTCGGGGCGGGCCAGCGCTGAATGGGAGCCCACCCGACCATCGGGAAACTGCTGCCGGTGATGCTGGGCATCCAGATGGTTGTCCCCGGCGTGCAGGCGGGCATAGCCTTCGGGCAAGCGTGTCGGTGGCTGGTCGGCACGGCCCTGGTCGTCAGCCGGATAGTCCGGTCCAAGAACTGCCATCGCGATGGCCAGCTCACTGGGCGTGGCGTGCATGCCCTCCCAGTCTCCGTAGAGTTGCTGCCGCAGCTGGTTGGCTCGGGGGTAGTCCCACCACGATCGCAATTGGCACTTGGGTGCTGGGCCGCTGCGCTGGCCCAGGCTCCACCCCGCGTAGAAGTCCTGGCAGGCTGCCTGTACGGTGGCGATGTTGGCGCCGTGTCCGTTGAGGAAATAAAACCGCTGGAAACCTTGCGCCTGCAGGCCGTCGAGGACATCGCTGACAACGGCCATCAGCGTGGAGGCCCGCAGTGAAATCGTACCCGGAAAGCCCAGGTTGAACTGTGCTGGCCCGATACCCAGTGTGGGGGCCACCAGCCAGCCCTGGTTCTGGGCGGCTTTGATGGCGATGGCCTGAGCGACCAGGGCATCGGTTCCGATGGGGCCCATCGTTCCGTGCTGTTCGGTCGAACCCACCGGGATGATGATGCCCCTGCAACTTTCGAGGTAGCGGGCCACGCGTGGCCAGGTGGTATGAGCAAGCCGCATGGCCTTCAATCATAATGGCCGATTGTTCCTATGGTGAGGGTGTTTTCCATGAGCGATTCGGCCGCTGGGTCCAGCCCCCTGATCCGCATGCAGGCGGTCGGTAAATCCTTTGGCTCTTTCAAAGCCCTGGACCGTGTGGACCTTTCGGTGGCCAGTGGCGAAAAAATTGTGATCTGCGGCCCCTCTGGCTCGGGCAAATCCACCTTGATCCGCTGCATCAGTCAGCTGGAAACCCACGACGAGGGACACATTTGGGTCGATGGGCTTGAGCTGCATGACCGTTCGCCGGATGGTGCCCACGCTGCCGGCGAGATCGGCATGGTGTTTCAGCAGTTCAATCTTTTTCCGCATGTCAGCGTGCTCGACAACCTGATGCTTGCGCCGATGCGTGTACGCGGCCTGGAGCGTCAGGAGGCCGAGCAGCTGGCGCTGCAGTATCTTGAGCGTGTGGGTATTGCCGAGCAGGCGCACAAGTTTCCGGGGCAACTGTCGGGCGGTCAGCAGCAGCGTGTGGCCATTGCCCGTTCGCTTTGCATGCGGCCGCGCATCATGCTGTTCGACGAGCCAACTTCTGCGCTAGACCCGGAAATGATCCAGGAGGTGCTGGCGGTGATGGAGGGGCTGGCCCGTGACGGCATGACCATGCTGTGCGTCACGCATGAGATGGGCTTTGCCCGCCGGGTGGCTGATCGGGTGGTGTTCATGGACCAGGGGCGGGTGGTCGAAGAGGCGCCGCCAGCGGTCTTTTTCAGCGCCCCGCGCAGTGAGCGTTGCCGCAGTTTTCTTGACCGCATCCTGCATCACTGAGGCTCTGGTTAGAGCCGGACCCTCCAGACGATAGAGGCCGGCTTGGCTGAGCGGTCTGGTTCTGCTGCGCATCGCCTCGCTGCCCTGCCACAACCGGGTCTCAGGCCGCCCTCGCGCTCCCCTGCATTGCGCATTCTTGAGGCCTCTGCGGCAGCCGCGCCATCGCGGCGATGTGATGCTTCAGGCCCAGGGTCACCGGGGCGCCGATGCCATGCGCTTTTCCAGGCGGCGTACGGCCCAGGAAGTCAACAGGATCAGCAACAGGTATTCGAACACCAGGGCGGTGTAGATCTCCAGGGGGCGGTACTCGGTCACATTGAGCTCGTTGGCCCGGCGGGTGAGTTCCTGCAGGCCGATCACCGAGACCAGGGAACTCATCTTGAGTACATAGACGAACTGGTTGCCCAGGGCCGGCAGGATGGTGCGTATGGCCTGCGGAAAAACGATGTAGCGGAAGGTGTCCCGGCTCGACAGCCCCAGGGTATGGGCCGCCTCTCGCTGGCCTTTGGCCACCGATTGAATGCCAGCCCTGAAGATTTCGGATTCGAAAGCGGCGTCGGACAAGGCCAGCGAGATCACACCAGCGGCGAAGGCCCCGAATTGCAGGCCGGTGACCATGGGCAGGCCGTAGTAGACCCAGAGCAGCAGCACCAGCAGCGGGATGGCTCTGAAAATCTCGACATAGGTGCGTGAGACCGCGCGCAGGGGGCTCGAACGTGACAGTCCGGCCAGCGCGAGAAGGACACCCAGAATCACCGAAACGATGATGGCGGTGAGCGACAGCCCGATGGTCAAACCCAGCCCCGCCAACAAGAACCTCAGATTAGAGGCTCCCTTGTCGGTCAGCGGATTGATGACATACCAGCCCCAGGTGTAGCCGCTGCCATCCGCTCCGGCGCCACAGGCGCTGAGCAGGGCGAGCGAGGCCAGGGCCAGCCATAAGGCCGGTCGCAATTTCATGGCTGGCTAGACTCGGTCGATCAGCGGCCCAACCACTTGGCCTCAAGTGCATCGAAAAAGCCTTCGGACTTCTTCAGGGCCACCCAGTTGTTGACGAAGGTGGTCCAGACCGGATCGCCTTGCGGCAGCGGATAGGCAAACGGACGCTTGTTGCGCAACTCGGCCTTGGCCACGGTGGTCAAGTTGGGATAGGTCTTGAGCAGGGTGGCGGCCTCTACATTGCTGGTGATGGTGGCCAGGGCCCGACCGGCCAGCACTTCCTGGTAGCCAGTGGCCGGCTTCTCGATGGCGCGCACCGTGGCCTGTGGGAAATGGGCCTTGGCCTGCTCTTCAAAGACGGTACCGAGCGAGACGGCAACCATGTTGCCACTGCGGTTGAGGTCGGCCCAGCTGTTGATGCGGGCTGCGTCGGCCTTGCGGATCACCGGAACCGTGCCTGCCTCGATGTAGGGGTCGGAAAAGGCCACCGTCCTGGCGCGGGCCATGCTCAGCGAAGCGCCGGAGAAGATGTCGTAGCGGTTGGCGGTGATACCGGCCACCAGGGTCGCCCACTCGGCGGGAACCCACTCAACTTTCACGCCCAAATCTTTGGCCAACTGCTCCATGGCTTCGATGTCGAAGCCCCGGTAGCTGTTGGTGGCTGCATCGCGGATGGACATCGGGTTGAAGTCGCCGGTGGTGCCCACGCGGATCGTCCCACGCTCCAAAATAGTTTGCAGCCGACTTTTGGCCGGAGTTGCCTGGGCGAAGGCCGCGTTGCTGAAGGCCACCAGTCCACACAGGGTGACGGTCAGCAAGGACTTGATCAGTTTCATGGTCGCACCTTTCTTCGGTTTGATAGAGGAGGGTCGGGCTGCGCAGTGGCGCCCAGCGGGGCGTTTGACGGCCCCGGCTTCGAGAGTTTCGAGTGGCATCGTAGCAGCTTCGGCAATCTGGGGCTGCATACTGGGTCGACGGTTGCCCCGGGCGCTTTGCCTTTTGCCAGCGAGCCAGCGCCCTGCGGCCGGGTACTCCGGTACAGTCGGGACGGCGGCGCTGCCGGTTCGCTGCGGCCGTCTTGGTGTTTACCCCGATCGTGCGTTACAACTTTCTGCAACTGCTCAAGCAGGCCTTCCGGGGCCACCGGGGGTGGCCTCGGACCTGGCGCGCCGCGCAGCCTCGGCCCAGCTACGAGGCGGTGGTTATTGGCGGCGGCGGTCATGGCCTGGCCACCGCCTGGCATCTGGTGCGTGACGAAGGCTTGCGACGCGTCGCTTTGCTCGAGCGTGGATGGATTGGTGGCGGCAATACCGGTCGCAACACCACCGTCATCCGGTCCAATTACCTGCGCGAGCCGGGCATACGCTTTCAGGATGAAAACCTGCGTCTGTGGGAAGACCTGAGCCAGCGGCTCGATTTCAATTTGATGGTCAGCCAGCGCGGTCAGATTGAGATCATCCAGACCTGGGCCAAGCTGCGCGATGCGCGCCGGCGTCTGCACACCATGCGACTGGTCGGTGCCGACTATGAGCTGCTCGATGCGGAGGCGGTCTACCGCTTGCTGCCTTTGCTCAGACGCGATGCCGATATGCGTCTGCCGGTCCTCGCCGGCGCCTGGCAGGGCCGCGCTGGCACGGTACGGCACGACGCTGTTGCCTGGGCTTATGCCCGGGTGGCCAGTGCGGCCGGGGTGGATCTGATCGAGAACTGCGAGGTCACGGGTTTGGAGGTCGAGGGCGGTCGTGTGCAGGCAGTGCAAACCACGCGCGGCCGCATCCTCACGGACCGTGTGGGGCTGGCGGTGGCCGGCTCCACCAGCCGGTTGGCGCGCATGGCTGGCCTCAGCTTGCCTCTGGAGACCTTGACGCTGCAAGCTTTTGTGTCCGAGCCGCTCAAGCCCATGCTCGATGTCATCGTGTCGTGTCCGGCCCTGGGCATTTACTTCAGCCAGTCGGACAAGGGCGAGTTGGTGATTGGCGGTGGACCCGATGCGGGCTTGTCCTGGACGCAGCGGGGCCAGCACGGCGTGATCGAGGACTGCGTGGCCAGCCTGCTTGAGCTGTTTCCCGCCTTGGTGCGGGTCAAATTGCTGCGTACCTGGGGGGGCGCGATTGACCTGTCGGCCGATACCAGTCCCATTCTGTCGACCACGCCGGTTCAGGGCCTGTGTGTCAGCGCTGGCTGGGGCTCGGGTGGCTTCAAGTCGATTCCTTCGGGGGGGCGCAGCCTGGCCGGTCTGATGGCCAGAGGTCAGGCTGACCGGTTTGCGGCCCCTTTTTCGCTGGAGCGTTTCACCGCTGGTCGCTTGCTGTTCGAGACGGCCAGCGCCTCCAACCGGTTCTGACGAGCTTGCATGTTGATCATCCCTTGCCCCTTCTGCGGCCCGCGTAATGAGCAGGAATTTGCCTGCGCCGGCGAAGCTTCCCAGCGGCCTGCGCAGCCGCAGGCGCTGGATGAGGCGGCCTGGGCCGAACATCTCTATCACCGAGACAACCCTGATGGGCCTGTGCGCGAGCTCTGGTGGCACATGCACGGCTGCCGGGCCTGGTTGTGGGTCCAGCGCGATCCGCATACCCAGCGCATCCTCAGTTGCTCCGCGCAGGTGCAGCCATGAGCGGATGGCGCTTGCCGCAGGGGGGGCGGCTGATCAAGCGGGACCATGTCCTGAACTTTCAGTTTGAAGGCCGCCCTCTGCAGGGCTTTGAGGGCGACACGCTGGCCTCGGCCCTGCTGGCCCAGGGTACGGGTCTGCTGGCGCGTAGTTTCAAATACCACCGTCCGCGCGGACTCATGGCTGCGGGCTGGGAAGATCCCTGTGCCTTCGTCGAGCTGCGATCTCCCCGCGCCGAGTCCAGCGTCCTGGCCACAGTGGAGCCTCTGGTTGAAGGCCTGCAGGCCTGGGGGCAGCACGGGTGGCCCAGTTTGCGCTGGGATCTCATGGCCCTGGCCGATCGCTGTTCAGCCTTGCTGCCGGCAGGCTTCTATTACAAGACGTTCAAGTCACCCGCCTGGGCCTGGCCCTGGTTTGAGCGGGCGCTGCGGCATGCGGCTGGCTTGGGGCGCTTGCCTGCGGCTTTGGAACAGCCCGCCTCAGGGCCCTATGACCGGCGTTTTGCTCACGCCGATGTGCTGGTGGTGGGAGCCGGGGTGGCAGGGCTTTGGGCAGCGCACGCGCTGGCTCAGGCCGGCGCCCGGGTGATTCTGGCTGATGATGCGCCCCAGCCCGGCGGCCGCTGGCTTGATCGCCCCGCGGCAAGCGTGATGGATGGCTGGATCGCGCAAACGGTGCGGGCGCTCGATGCGATGCCGAATGTGCAGCGCTGGCCCCTGACCCAAGTGGTCTCGCGCTACGACCACGGCTTGTGGCTGGCCCTCGATCGCAGCCGACCCGGGTGCGAACGTCTGTGGAAGATACGTGCCCCGCATGCGTTGCTGGCCACTGGGCAGATTGAGCGGCCGCTGCTGTTTGCCGACAATGACCGACCGGGCGTCATGCTCGCTGGCGCGGTCAGCAGTTATCTGCACCGATGGGGTGTGGCGGCCGGCCGTCGCATGGTCCTGGCCGCCAACAACGACCAGGCTTGGACGGCTGCCTTCGAGGCGCAGCAGGCCGGTATGGAGGTATTGGCGGTGGTTGATTTGCGGCCGCAGGTGTCCCCCGCCTTGCTGCAGCGTGCCCGAGCTTTGGGCTTGCGGGTGGAATTGGGCGCTCGTGTGGCCGAAGTGCGGGGTCGGCAGGCGGTCCGTGCGGTGGCCCTGGATCTGGCCTCGGGGCAGCGCCAGTGGCTGCCGGCCGATCTGCTGGCCGTCTCGGGCGGCTGGACTTGCGCCCTGGCCCTGCATGCGCAGGCGGGTGGACGCAGCCGCTACGACGCGAGCCTGCACGGCATGGTCCCCGAGGGCGGTGGGTCTGAGGCGCTGAGTCTCGGTGCGGCTGGCGGCGCGCAGCTCACCGGCGATGTGCTGACCCATGCGGCGCAGGGTGCTGATCAGGTGGCGCGTGACCTGGGCCTGCGATTGCCAGAACTGCCCAGCCCGGTCGCGACGGACGAGAGCGCGGGCTGTAGCGCCATCGAGCTGCAGCGCATCGGCAGGGGGCGGGTGTTTGTCGACTGGGCCAGCGACGTGACGCTCGATGACTTGCGCCTGGCCCAGCGCGAGGGCTATGAGGCGCCTGAGCACCTCAAGCGCTACACCGCTCTGGGCATGGGGCCCGACCAAGGCCGTACCTCGGCCTTAAATGGTGCGGTGATGATGGCGCAGCTGCGAGGGCTCTCGCCGGGTGACCTGGGACCGACCCGATTGCGGCCCCCCTACACCCCGGTACCCTTCGGCGCCATCGCTGGGCCGGACCCCGGCCCCTTGATTCGACCGGTTCGGCGCACGCCCATCACTGCTTGGCACGAACAGCAGGGTGCGGTGATGTATGAATCCGGTCAGAACTGGCGCCGGCCTGGCTACTACCCGCAAGCCGGCGAGAGCTTCGCGCAGGCCCTTGAGCGCGAATGCCGAGCCTGCCGCGAGGCGGTGGCGATTTACGACAGCTCGCCACTGGGCAAGTTTGAAATCAGCGGGCCGCAGGCCGTCGAGCTGCTGGAGTACGTCTACGCCTGCCGGGTCAGTGATCTGGCGCCGGGGCGGGGCCGTTACGCGCTCATGCTGCGCGAGGATGGCCGCGTGTTCGATGACGGCACCGTGTTTCGCATCGGTGAACAGCGCTGGTGGATCACCACCACCAGCGGCCAGGCCCAGGCGGTGCACGCGGCTTTGGAGTCGGCGCTGCAGGTGCGCTTTGAGGGTCGGCTTGAGGCCTTCGTGACCCCGGTGACCGACCAGTGGGCCGCTCTGGTGGTTTGCGGGCCACGCGCCCGTGAACTTTTGCAGGCTTGCGACTGCAGCGTGGATTTGTCGCGCAGCGCCTTTCCTTTCATGACGCTTCGTGAGGCTGCTTTGGCCGGACTGCCGGTGCGGCTGTTTCGGGTCAGCTTCACCGGAGAGTTGAGCTATGAAATTCATTTGCCAGCCCGGCAGGCTTTGGCCCTGTGGATGCAACTGCTGGAAAAGGGCCAGCCCCTGGGCCTGAGTGCGATAGGCTCCGAGGCCAACCATGTGCTGCGGGTGGAAAAGGGCTTCATCTCCGTGGGCCACGAGGTCGATGGCTGCGTCAACCCGCTGGATTTGGGCCTGGCCTGGGCGGTGCGCATGGACAAGAGCGATTTTGTGGGCAAGCGTTCCCTGACCCGCGATCTGCAAAGACCGGCCGGCCGGCCTGCGCTGGTGGGCCTGCTGGTGGGCCCAGGCGAGGTGCCGCTGGAGGAGGGCGCGCAAATTCTCAAGGCTGAGCTGGATATGGACCCGCAGTCGGCACTTGCCCTGGATCAGGCCAGCGCAGGCTTTGTGACGGCCAGCGTCTGGAGCCCGAGCCTGCAGCGAGCGGTGGCGCTGGCGCTGCTGGAGGACGGCGCTGCACGGCATGGGCAGACGGTTTGGGTTACCGCCACCGCGCCATCGGGCCTGGCGCGACGGCCGGCCCAGGTGGTGCCGCCGGTGTTCGTCGACCCACAGGGAGGACGCATGCGTGGCTGATTCATGGTTTTGTCCGCCCCCTAAAGGACGATTGTTCTGTCTGCGTACACGGCCGCAGCCGTGGCTGGAGGGTCTGGCCCCGGGCCTGTTCGCGCTGCAGACCAGCCGCTGCCTGCGCCAGGACCAGGTGCTTTGGATGCGCCTGGGTCCCGATGAATGGTGGTGCTGGGGGCCAGCCGATGCGACCTGGCCCGACCGTGTGCCCGAGGCGGCGGGATCTCACCCCCATGCGCTGATCGAAATCAGCGATGCGCAGCAGGCCTTCGAAATGCCCGGACCGGCAAAACAGTGGCTCGCCCAGGGTTGCGAACTGGATTTTGAGCGCCTGCCCCTCGACTTTGCCAGCCGCACCCGCTGTGCTGCCTTCACTGTGGTGATCTGCCCTCAAGGGCAGGGCGGATGGCTCTGGGTTGAGGCGAGCCTGGCGCAGAGTTTTGCTCAGTGGTTGCAGCGGGTGGGCCAGGCGGTCCCCTGAAACGCCCGCACCGCCTCAAACCGACCGCGTGATGCCGCCATCGACCCGGATATTCTGTCCGGTGATGTAGCCGGCCCCTTGCGACAACAGAAAGGCGATGGTGGCTGCGACTTCTTCGGCCCGTCCATAACGCCGCATCGGCACGCTGTCGCGGCGTGCGTCGGTGGCGGGCAGGCTGTCAATCCAGCCCGGCAGGACATTGTTGATACGAACATTCTGTGCGGCATAAGTGTCGGCGCAGATCTTGCAAAAGCTGGCCAGACCGGCACGGAAGACAGCCGAAGTAGGAAACATCTCCGAGGGCTCATAGGCCCAGGCGGTGCTGATGTTGACGATGGCGCCGCCCCCTTGGGCGGCCATGATGGGGGCGACCAGACGGATCGGCCGTACCGCGCTGAGGAAATAGACCTCCATCCCTTTTTGCCAGTCGGCATCGCTGATTTCAAGGATCTGGGCACGGGGGCCATGTCCGGCTGAGTTGACCAGCGCGTCGATGCGTCCCCATCGCTGCATCGCCAGGTCGACGATGCGCTGGACATCCTCATTCGATTGATTGGAGCCGGTTACGCCCACGCCACCGAGCGATTGGGCCAGCGCCTGGCCCTTGCCGGATGATGACAGCACGGCAATCCGGTAGCCATCTTCGGCCAGACGCTTGGCCGCAGCGGCGCCCATGCCGGAACCTCCCGCGGTGATGAGGGCAACTTTTTCAGTGGACATGAAATCTCCAATCAGATGGCATAAGAAACGGATGGCCGGGCCATGAGGCCCGCAGGCTTGGGTTCTTCGATGGGTGAACGACTGGTTCGCGCCGCCGCCTGCCCCTCGTCTGGGCGCCGTCTAACGATGCAGGCTGCTCAGATGGCGCAGGGCCTGCGTTAGCGTATCAGATGCCGCCGACAGCACCGACGCCTGCGCTCCCCCCGACAGCAGCCACTGATGCACGGCGGCCATGTCGGGGGCCAGGCTGCGGTCTACCGTCAGCGCGGGGCTCAAAGCGCGAACGCCCTGGTGCAAAGCCTCCAGGGCTGCGGTGCTGCGCAAGGGGCGGTGATGTTCCAGACCTTGGGCGGCGGCCAGCAGTTCGATGGCCAAGATGGCGCCGGTGTTGTCGGCCATGTCCCACAACCTGCGCGCGGCAAAGGTGGCCATGCTCACATGGTCCTCTTGGTTGGCCGATGTAGGCAGGCTGTCCACGCTGGCCGGATGGGCCAGTGACTTGTTTTCCGAAGCCAGCGCCGCCGCCGTCACATGGGCAATCATGAAGCCCGAATTGAGGCCGGGTTCGGGGGTCAGGAAAGGCGGTAGCCCCGAGATGGCGCTGTCGACCAGCATGGCTACCCTTCGCTCGGCAATCGCACCGATCTCGGCCAAGGCCAGCGCGATGCCGTCGGCGGCCAAGGCCACCGGCTCGGCGTGAAAATTGCCTCCGGAAAGCAGCTCCGGCGGCCCGTCGCCAAAAAACACCAGCGGGTTGTCGGTGACGGCATTGGCTTCGCGCAGCAGCACGTTGGCGGCGTGGCGCAGTTGGTCCAGGCAGGCGCCCATCACCTGCGGCTGGCAGCGCAGGCAGTAGGGGTCTTGCACACGGTCATCGTTGGTCAGGTGCGAGTTTCGGATGGCGCTGCCTTTCAGCAGGGCCCGGTAGGCGGCGGCCGCATCAATCTGGCCGGGCTGGCCGCGCAGCTGGTGGATGCGGGGATCGAAGGGCGCATCGCTGCCCCGTGCGGCATCCAGGGTGAGTGCGCCGACCAGCACGCCCGTGTTCAGCAACTGGTCGGCGGTCAACAGTCCGTCTAGGGCCAGGGCGGCCGATGCCTGGGTGCCGTTAATCAGGGCCAGCCCCTCCTTGGGGCCCAGGACCAGAGGCTCAAGGCCGCAGGCCTGCAGGGCCGCCGCAGCTGGCATGCGCTGGCCGCGCAGCGTCACCATGCCTTCGCCCAGCAGCGGCAGGCACAGATGGGCCAGAGGCGCGAGGTCACCGCTGGCACCCACTGATCCTTTACAGGGTACCTCGGGTAGCAGGTCGTGGGCCAGAAAGTCCAGCAGGGTTCTGATGATGCGCGGGCTCACCCCAGAGGCACCACGTCCCAGGCTGGCAGCCTTGAGCAGTAGCATCAGTCGAACCACCGGGGCTCGCATCGGCTGGCCCAAGCCCACCGCATGGGAGCGCAGCAGGTTGACCTGGAGTTGCGCATGGTCGCTGATGCGCGTGCTGGCCAGCTTTCCAAAGCCGGTGTTCAGGCCGTAGACCACCTGGCCGCTGGCCAGCACCTGTCTGACCGCCTCGGCGCTGGCCTGCACCTGGTTCCAGGCTTCGGGGGTCAGGTCCAGGCTCTGCGCCGCTCGTCGAATGTCTTTCAGCAGGGGCCAATCGAGTTGCCCTGGGGTGATCAAAACCATGGAGTTTTTTCTTCTCAAGATTGGGCTTCGGCCTGTATGCGTTCGGCCAGGGTCTTGCGGAAACGGCTGGCGCCGGTATCGAGCAACAGGCCGATGTGGGGCGTGCGCTTGCTCTTCATGCCCGCGTGAACCGCCTCCAGGATCTGCCGGTCCTCTTCAAAGGCGGCCTTGGCCCCAGCTGCGATGCGTTCGGTCAGGGTCTGATCGTGGGGATCGGTGTTGCGGTGCTGAAGCCAGAAGTACAGCGTGGAGTTGGCGTCGATGGGCGTGAGGAAGTTGTACGAAACCATGCGGTAGATGCGCGGATCCTGACCCACATCCGGCCCGCCCAGGCCGGCCGGCGCGAAGATGCTGCGATTGATGGCCAGGGACGGCAAGCGCACCTCGTAGTGCTGCAGTCGGTCGACCGGGCCTGAAAACTTCAGCAGCGGGGCGTAAAACGCAGGTGCAGGCTGTCCGTACATCCAGCGGCTGCAGACCACGCCCTCATCGCTGGCGTCTATCTGCAGCGGGGTGTCTTCGGTGCCCGAAGCGGCAAAGGAATTGCGGTGCACCCAGGCCACATGCGAGGGGTCGAGCAGGTTGTCCACCAGCCACAGGTAGTGGCAGTTGCACAGCAGGCTGTCGCCGGTGGTCAGGTGCCAATCGGGATGGTCATGGTTTTCGATGTCGATCACCGCGTGGTGCGGGGCCTTCTGTGCATCGCCCATCCAGATCCAGAGCAGGCCATAGCGGTCCTGCACCGGATAGCTGCGCACTTTTGCGCCGGCGGGAATGCGGGCCTGGGTGGGTGCGGCAATGCACTGCCCGCAATCGTTGAAGGTCAGGCCGTGGTAGCCGCACTCGATGGCATCGCCGACCAAACGACCCATGGACAGCGGCAGCTTGCGGTGGGGGCAGGCGTCCTCCAGGGCCACCGCTTGGCCGTCCTCGCGCCGGTAGAGCACGATGGCTTCGTCAAGCAGGCGCACCGCGCGCGGCTCGCGGCCCACCTGTTTGGACAGACTGGCCACATACCAGGCGTTGCGCAGAAAGGTCGCGTTCTCGGTCATTTCAAGCATGGACATGGCTCAATTCCAGTCTTCGGTTCATCAGGCTCGCGCGGGTTCCGGCGAGGTTCTACGCGTCTGGCTCGCCACGCCAGAGTCGCGCCAGTATCTCGCGCCAGCGCGGGGCCAGGCTGGCCCAGTCGGTCTGCACCAGCCGGCCCGCCACCCAGACCCGGCGCGGCCGGCCCGCAGGCGCTGAAAACACGCTGGCGTCTAGAAGATTTTCGAGGGGCAGGCCAAGCAGCGCTGGATGTTCGGTATCAATTTCCTGCAAGTCGGCCCGCTGGCCCAGGGCAATGCCTGCCAGTGGTAGACCGCTGGCAGCGCTGCCCCCGCCAAGCGCATGTTCAAAGAGGACCGCCGCGCTGCTGACTTGCCCAGCGTGTTTGGCGGCGATGTTGCGGGCCTGCAGTTGCAGTCGCTGCCCGTACTCCAGGCATCGCAATTCGTCGGCCCAGTGCCGGCCCACATGGCTGTCTGTGCCGATGGACCAGGCGATCCGACGCTCCAGGCCACCGGGCAGGGGCCAAAGGCCATCGCCCAGATTGGCTTCTGTGCTGGGACACAGGACCACCTGCGCACCGCTGCGCGCCAGGCCATCGAGTTCGCTATCGTTGATATGGGTGGCATGCACCAGATGCCAGGTTGGCCCGATGCCCGCCTGATCCACCAGCCACTGCACCGGCCGGCACCCCAAGTGCTGAAGGCACTGCGCCACTTCCAGCGGCTGCTCGGCCGCATGGATGTGGATCGGTCCGTCGGCGGCCGCCTGGGCGATTTCTTGCAGGGCCTGTGGGGGTACAGCGCGCAGCGAATGCAGGGCCACGCCCGCGTGAAGGAGCTTGCTGCGGTCATGCTCGGTGGCGTACTGTCGGATCTGCTGCCGGGTGTCCATGACAAACTCGGGCGTACTGGCAAAGCGCCGCTGCGATGGTTGCAGACCCGTGTGGCCGAAGCCTTGGCGCATGTAGAGGGTGGGCAGCAGGGTCAGACCGATGCCGGCTCGCTCTGCTGCGCGAACCAGGGCCCAGCTCAGGGTCTGCGGATCCTCATAGGGCTGACCTTCAAGGTCACGGTGCAGGTAGTGGAACTCGCAGACCTGGGTGAAACCGTGGGCCAGCAACTCGCTGTAGAGCCAGCTGGCCACCGTCTCGAGTTCATCCGGGCCTATGCTGTGGGCCACCCGGTACATGCGGTCGCGCCAGGCCCAGAAGTCATCCTGGGGCGCAGCGGGGTCTATGCGTTCGCCCAAGCCAGCCATCGCACGCTGAAACGCATGGCTGTGCGCATTGACCAGACCGGGCAGCACCGGACCGAGCCGCTGGGCATCGCCGGCCTGGCTGGCGGGCACGCCGGTTTGAATTTGCGTCCACAGTCCTTGCGCGTCGCAGCGCAGCAGCACCTGGCCCTGCCAGCGGCCGTCGATCCAGGCATGCGGGCTCCAGAACTTCATCGGGGCAGGCTTCCCAAGGCTTGAAGGGCCGCGCGCACCATCTGATGGAGGGTGGGCTGCAGCTGCCGGGCACGATCGGGCAGGTAGGCGTAGGGCGGCTCTTCCTGCATGTAGAGGCACTGGCACAGTTCGAGTTGCACCGCATGGATGCCGCGGTCGGGCTGGCCATAGTGCCGGGTGATGTAGCCGCCCTTGAAGCGGCCGTTGAGCACATGGGTGAAACGCGAGTCGACTGCGCAGGCCTGGACCACCGCTTGCGCGATGGCCGGATGAGCGGCTTTGCCATCGGCGGTACCGATGTTCAGATCGGGCAGTCGTCCCTCAAAAAGCCAGGGCAGTTGCGACCGGATGCTGTGCGCATCCCAAAGCAGCACGCGGCCGTGCAGTTCGAGCAGGCGTTGCAATTCGCCCTGCAGGGCCTGGTGGTAGGGCTCCCAATAGGTCTGCCTGCGTCTGATTTTTTCCTCCGGGCCGGGTTCCTGCCCAGTCCGGTAGAGGGGCTCTCCCGTGAAAAAGCGGGTGGGACACAGCTCGGTGTTGGAGGCGCCCGGGTACATCGGGGCATCATCGGGTGGCCGGTTGAGGTCGATCACATAGCGCGAGAGTCGCGGCCGCAGCACGCTGGCCCCCAGATCCAGGGCGAAGTCATAGAGCCTGTCCATATGCCAATCGGCGTCCTCGCAGTCGAGGGCGCGCGGCACCAGTCCTGGGGCCAGCTTGGACGGGATGTAGCTTCCCATATGGGGCATGCTCAGCAAAAGACCGACACGGCCCAGGTGAAGGTCGAAGCTCAAGTCGCTCATGATTCTTCGGTGGCTTGCGTCTTGCCCGCGCCGCTCCGCCAGCGGCCGGCCTGGACCACGCGCAGGCCCGGCTGGTGACCGAAGCGGTAGCACAGCTCGACCGGATGCCCGATCTGCCAGAGCACCAGATCAGCACGCTGGCCGGCGCCCAGATGGCCACGATCGCTCAGGCCCAGGGCCTGTGCCGCGTGGCGTGTAATGCCCAGCAATGCCTCTTCAGGCGTGAGCCGAAATTGGGTACAGCCCATGTTGAGCATCAGCAGCAGGGACGTGCAGGGTGAGCTGCCCGGATTGGAGTCGGTGGCCAGAGCCATGGGGATACCGAGTTCGCGCATCATCGCCACTGGCGGGACCCGGGTTTCGCGCAGGAAATAGAAGGCACCGGGCAGCAGCACGGCCACTGTACCGGCTTGGGCCATGCTGCGCGCGCCCGATGGACTGAGCCATTCGAGGTGATCGCAACTGAGGGCCTGGTAGCGGGCCGCCAGCGCCGCGCCGTTCATGTCGCTCAATTGCTCTGCATGCAGTTTGACTGGCAGCCCCAGCGAGCGGGCGGCCTGGAAGACCCTTTCGGTCTGCTCCAGTGTGAAAGCAATGTTCTCGCAGAAGGCATCGACTGCATCAACCAGACCCTGCTGATGCAGATCGGTCAGCATGGTCAGCACCTCGCCGATATAGGCATCGGCCTGGCCCTTGCGCTCGGGGGGCAAGGCGTGGGCGCCAAGAAAGGTGGTGCGAACATCGACCGGCCGCTGCTGGGCCAGCTGTCGCGCCACCTGCAGACACTTGCGCTCGTCTTCGAGGCGCAGACCATAGCCGGACTTGATCTCTACCGTCGTCACTCCTTCGCCCATCAGCAGGTCCAAACGGGCCAGGGTCTGCGCCAGCAGCTCAGGAGCGCTGGCTTCTCGCGTGGCCTTGACGGTCGAGACGATGCCGCCGCCGGCGCGGGCAATATCTTCGTAGCTCGCGCCATGCAGCCGCAGCCTGAATTCGGCGCTGCGGTCGCCTCCGTACACCAGGTGCGTGTGACAGTCGATCAGGCCGGGGGTGACCCAAGCCCCACGTCCCAGGTGATGCTGGCAGTCCTGCCGCAGCCCTTCAGGCAGCTGCGCACGCGCTCCGGCCCAGACGATGGTGGCTGTCACCTCGTCCCAGACCAGGGCTGCATCGTGGATCAGTCCCATGGGATTGCCGGGCTGCGGATCCATGGTGGCCAAATGGCAGTCGGTCAGCAGATGGCGGCTCATGCCTGCTCCCAATTGATGCAAAACGCCAGGGCGTCGGCGCCACTGACCGTCCAGGGGCCATCGGGCACCTGGTGCGTCCAGATCAGCTCGTCCTGGGCCAGCAAGGTTTGCGCGCCGCCAGCATGACTGAGCTGGGTCGGCGCGCAGGCATACACCCCGGCTGTCTGCCCGGCCGTCCAGTCCGGCGTGCACGCACGCGCGCAGCGCTGCACCTGCGCGCGCCCCTGCCGGCTCATCAGATTGAAGTCCAGGGTCGGCCCGTCGATCAGCTCGGCATGACAGGCCTTCTCGCCGGAAAAGGCCACCGCGGGTCCCTGGGCCAGCACAGGCACCGGCTGACCGTCCAGATGCAGGCGCACCCCTGCGCCCCGGACGACGGCAAACTGTCGATCCACCCCTTCAAAGCGCGAGAAGGGTCCGTCGCGATCGATACGCGCCACCGACACCCGCCAGCGCCATGGGCCCGCAGGCTCGGCAGCCAGTTCGTGGGTGATGCCGCCGCCGTTGCGCCAGGGGCTGGGGGCGGCGGTCTGCAAGCTGGCTCGCTGCCAGGAACCGGGCAGGGGGTTCATGGCTTGAAGTCGCCGCTGAGTTGATAGCGATGGCCGGGATGCACCAGCCGCGCCAAGGTGATCACATGCTGGTGGCTCATGGTGCGCCTGACCATGATGAGGCAGGGCGCGTCGGGCTCAATGCCAAGCAGTTGCGCTTCTGGCCCTGTTGCACAGGCCGCTTGCAGGCTGTATTGGGCGCGTCGCAGAGCCGTGTGCTGAAACAGATAGCGGGTGGGCGTGATGCGTTCGAAGTCCTGCTCCAGATAATGTGGTGCGGCCAGCGGATTGACGTAGCGATCTTCACACTGAAGCGGTTGTCCGTTTTCATGATGGACCAGCTGCGTGTGGAAGACGATCGTGCCGGCCGGCACACCGAGCTGCTGGCCCAGAGCCTCGGTGGCGGGCTCGGCCCGGTGTAATTGGACCCTTGCTTCGTGGCGGCCGCCACGTGCCTCGATTTCTTCCTGCAGATCGTGTATGGACAGGGTGCTGGCCACCCGATGCAGGGCCGCCGCGAAGGTGCCTACCCCCTGAACCCGGTCGACCAGGCCTTCGGCCTGTAGTTCCCGCAGCGCCCGGTTGACGGTCATGCGGCTGACCGAAAAACGCTGCATCAGCTGGCTTTCCGAGGGCATCAACTGACCCGGCAGCCAGGTGCCTTTGGAGAGCTCGGCCAGCAGGTAATCTTTGACGCGCTGGAAAGGCGGACTGTTACTGGGTTCGATTGTGGGGGTAGGCTGCATGAGCAACATCGGGTCATCGTACTTGTCTAGTGTTGACTAGACAAGTAGAGTAATTCCCAGGATCAGGCGGCCGGTCCTGGCGATGGTGGGTCGGTCCCAGCGGCCGATCCAAATTCGTACGAGCCCATGTCCACCGCCAGCGCATGGTCCAAAAACAAGCGGCGCCCCGCGTCAGGTCCGGCAGCCCCGGCAGCCACCAGCAGGGGAATCAGGTGGTCTTCCCGGGGGTGGGCTCGCCGTGCCTGCGGGCCTGCCGTCCAGTCGATCAGGCGGTCGCGACGCTGTGCGGGGTCAGGTGCGCTGACCGCCTGTTCAAGAAACTGTTCGAAGGCACGCGCCACCGGCGTTGCGGCGCTGCTCCCGAAGCCGCGCATGTCATGGTAGGTCAGCCCGCTGCCCATGATGAGCACGCCTTCCTCCCGTAGGGGGGCCAGGGCCTGCCCGGCCCTGAAGTGTTCCCGCGGGTCGTAGCCTGTTTTCAGCGAGAGCATCACCACGGGCATGTCAGCCTCGGGGTACATGCAGTGCATGGGTACGAAAACGCCATGGTCAAAGCCTTGGCGTTCATCGTTGCGGCAGGACAGGCCAGCCTGCGTCAGCAAGGCGGCCACTCGGGCCGCAAGCTCCGGATCCCCCGGTGCCGGGTAACGGATTTGATAGGTGTGCGCTGGAAAACCGTAGTAGTCATAGACCATGCTCGGATGCTGCGCGCTGGAGACGGCGAACTGCTCGCTTTCCCAGTGCCCGCTGATCATGAGCACTGCCCGCGGCCGCTGCGACCAGCGCTGCGGCAGCGCGGCCAGTTCGCGTTCGGTCAGGGCAAATTGTGGGCGCATTGGCTCGACCCAAGGCCAGGGGCCGCCGCCGTGAGAAATGAAGTAAGTGGGAAGTTTCATAAGGGGCGATGGAAGGGGTCAGGCGCAGAGGCTGTGAGGCAGGGAGATGGCCGAGGCCAAGCGGTATAAAGCGGATTGTCCTGCACTCGGGGAGAGGCTGTATGCATTCAGGCAAGGTTGTCATGGTCACTGGCCCGGCTCAGGGCATCGGGCGGGCGATTGCCGAGCGCTTTTTGAACTCGGGCTGGTCCCTGGTGGCGCTGGACCGTCAGTCCGAGGGCTTGCAAACGCTGGCGGCGCTGGCCCCCGAGCGGGTCGCCTGGGAGGTGATGGATGTCACCGATGAGCAGGCTCCAGCGCGTGCCATGGCTCTGGCACGGTCGCGTTTTGGTCGGCTCGATGCGCTGGTCAACAACGCCGGGATCGGTCGGCCCAAGCCCATGCACCTGACCGACGATGCTGAGCTGGACCGCTTTCTGGCCGTCAATTTGCGCAGCGTGTTCCGATTTTCCCGCGAGGCCCTGGGGCTGATGCAATCGGGTGCCTGCATGGTGCATGTGGCCTCGACCTTTGGCCTGATGGGTAATCCCGGTGCTTCAGCTTATGCCGCCACCAAGGCGGCCTTGATTGGCCTGACCCGTCAGATGGCGGTGGACTATGGGCCCAAGGGAATGCGCATCAATGCTGTGGCCCCCGGTCTGATTCGCACGGCGCTGATCGAGGACCGCCTTGACCAGCCCGCCTTCCGCCGCCTGATGGTCGACACCATTCCCTATCCGAGGTTGGGCGCGCCCAGCGATGTGGCTGCGGCTGTGGCTTTCCTTTGTTCGGACGATGCCGCTTTTATCAACGGTCATGTACTGGTGATTGACGGCGGCTGGAGCGCCACCAACTGGGTGGGCTAGCGCCTGGCGTCTGCGGCGGCCACCCGCGGCGGCTGCGGCGGCGGTCTTGCGATGCCCGACTTTGGCCTATTTGTTCTATTGACAGGACAAATGCGCCAAGGGAAGATGCCCTCTTTTATCCCTCTTTTCATCCCCATGGAACTGTCCGACAAGAGCGCACGCCAGCTGTTTGCGCAGGTCAAGGCCAATCCCACCCGCAAGCGGTTTGGATTTGGCAAGATGCCCGCGCTGATCAACATCGACCTGCAAAAAGCCTATACCTGCGTGGGTGAGTTCGCCACGGCCTACGAGACCGATCCGCGGCAGCTCGAACATGTCAACCGGCTGGCCCAGGCCTTCCGTGACAAGGGCTTCCCGGTGGTCTGGACTTATGTGGCCTACATGGAGTCGGGCGAAGACTGTGGGGTCTGGGGCACGCGCACCCATACGCCGGACTCGCTGCAAAACATCAAGGTCGGCAGCCGCCGGGCTGAGTTTGATGACCGTCTGCAGATCGATCGGCAGCGCGACATCATCATCAACAAGCGCATGGCCTCGGCCTTCTTCGAGACCAATCTGGGTTCGATCTTTACCTTTCACGGCGTGGACACCTGCGTCGTCACCGGTGGTTCCACCTCGGGCTGTGTGCGTGCTACGGTGGTCGACAGCCTGCAGCGCAGCTTTCGCACCATCGTGCCGGAGGAGTGTGTGGCTGACAAGCACGAGTCGCCGCACTTTGCCAACCTCTATGACATGATGCTCAAGTACGCCGATGTACTGTCCATCGAGGAGACGATGGATCAGCTCTCTCGCGTGTCTGCCCGCGGAGGCCGGTCTTGAGCGCCTTGCCGACCCGGCGTGACCCAGGGTTCTACGACTATCTGCCCTATGACCAGCGGCCGGTCATTCGCTGGCCGGGCGGGGCCCGGGTGGCGTTCTGGGTGGCACCCAATGTGGAGTTCTACGAACTGAACCCGCCGCGTAATCCGGCGCGCGCTCCCTGGGCCCGACCGGCGCCTGATGTGCTGAATTATTCCTACCGTGACTACGGCAATCGCACCGGCTTCTGGCGCATGCTCGATGTGATGAAGCGTTGCAATATGCGGGGCAGTGTTTCGCTTAATGTGGCGATGTGCGAGCATCACCCGGAGGTGATTCGGGCTTGCGCAGATGAAGGCTGGGAGTTTTATTCGCACGGCACTTACAACACCCGTTACCTGATGGGCATGGATGAGGCCCAAGAGCGGCAAGTTATCCAGGATTCGATCGATACCATCAGGAAGCACACTGGCCAAAAGCTTGACGGATGGTTGGCCCCAGCGCTGACTTACACGCCCAACACCATGGACTTGGTGGCCGAGATGGGTTTGACCTATGTCTGCGATCTGTTCCACGACGATCAGCCTGGGCCGGTGAAGGTCAAGCAGGGCCGCCTGACCAGCATTCCCTATTCGCTAGAGATGAACGACACCATCGTCTACAACGTCAATCTGGTGTCGCCGCGCCGCTACGGCGATATCCTCAAGCGCCAGTTTGACCGGCTCTACACCGAAGGCGAGCGATCGGGGACGGTGATGTGCATTCCCTTGCATCCCTACCTGATCGGTCAGCCCTACCGCCTGGCCGCCTTTGAGGAAGCGCTGGACTACATCACTCGGCATGACAAGGTCTGGCTGGCCACCGGGCGCGAGATTGCGCACTACTTCAATGAGCACTACCACGCCGACTTCATGGCGGCCGCTCATCCGGTCGGGGAGGCTCCATGAGCAGCAAGCCCTTGCCCGAGGACTATCTGTCCTATCCTCTGCGCCGTTACGGCATGGACCATGACCGCTATGCCTGGTCGATGCTGCCCCAGCGCAAGCCGGTGGTTTGGCCGCATCGGGCGCGCATCGCGCTGTGGGTGGTGCCTGCGCTGGAATGGTTTCCGCTCAACATGGCCGGCGTGCCCTTCAAGCCGCCCGGAGCCATGCAGACGGCTTATCCGGACCTGCGCCATTACACCTTGCGCGATTACGGCAATCGGGTGGGAATTTTTCGCATCATGCAGGCTCTCGGGGCGCATGGCATACCGGCCACGGTGGCGGTCAATGCGGCGGTGGCGGTGCGCTACCCGGCGCTGTTGCGGCGCTGTCTTGAGCTGGGCTGGGAGGTGATCGCCAACGGGCTGGACATGGACCATCTGCACCACGGCGGATTGGATGCGCAGGACGAGGCTCGGTGGATCGCCCAGACCCTGGAAATCCTGCGCAGGGCCAGCGGACAGCCGGTGCGCGGCTGGCTGTCGCCGGCCAAGTCTGAATCCTTCAATACCTTGGACCTGCTCGGTCGAGCTGGGTTGGACTATGTGTGTGATTGGGTCAATGACGACATGCCCTATGCCGTGCGGACCGACAGTGGCCCCATGGTGGCGATGCCGCATCCGATCGATATCGACGACTACACCATCCTGGTCAACAACCACCACACCGAGGATGACTTTCGCGACCAGCTGATCGACCACTTCGATGTGTTGTACCGCGAAGCCAGCCAGGACAACGGGCGCATCATGGCCATTTCACTGCACCCCTGGGTGATCGGGCAGCCTTATCGCATTCGCGCCCTGGATGAGGCGCTGGCGCACATCATGAAGCACCGCGGGGTATGGCCGGCCACAGGTTCGCAGATTCTGGACGCCTGGCGGGGCCAGAGCCTCTGAAATGAGCGGCTCGGCCAGCGCCTGGGAGTCCGCGCATGCCGCAAGGGGCCTTCGTGCGCGCATCGGGGGCTCAGCCCTTGGGCATGAGCTCGCCCAGATCGTTCCAGACGTCTTGGCGCTGGATCAGGCCGCCAGAGACTTCGAATCGGTCTATGAAACGTATGCCCGAAAACGGCGTGCCATCGAGCCATACGCCCTCGAGCGTTCCGCTGCAGTAGACCACGGTGCAATCCTCGCCCCAGCATTCCTCGAATCGTTCAAACTGTTTACCGATCCGGCTGTATCGGGTCTTGGCCCATTCAAGCAGTTGGCTGAACTCTCGCATCGGCGCAGCGCCCGGGAAAGTCATGACGAACCCCGGCGCCAGCAGGTCTCGGGCGGCCTCCAGATCGCGTACCTGCATGCGCTCCAGGAAGTGCCGGATCAGCGCACTGGCCTCGGGCAGCTCTGGCCCGCCGGCGTCAAAGCGCTTGCCATCGCGCTGGTAGGTGGCGGCCTCCTGAACAAAAACGGTGGTGCCCGCATTCGAGGCGGCGATGACCGAACGCACGGCGCGCGCGGTGCGTTCCACCAGACGCTCGCGTGCCGGCGCGCTGTAGCCCGGCAGGAGGGTGATCGAGACAACAGGCATGGGGTTCCTCTCGAAGAGCCGATACAAAGCCCGATTGTGCCGCCCTGCAAGCTGGCCCGCTTGCGTCGCATCCGGGGGAGGTCTTGGCATGGGTAGCATCGCCGGCCAGGACCGCATCGACTATTGCGCCCTGCCAGACCGCAAGCGGCTGCGCTGGCCCGGTGGGGCGCGGGTGGCGGTGTGGATCGCGCCCAATATCGAGCACTACGAATACCTGCCCGAGGTGGTGAGGGTGCGCAACCCCTGGCCGCGGGTGCCGCATCCGGACATCCTGGGCTATGGTCTGCGTGACTATGGCAACCGGGTCGGGGTTTGGCGATTGATGGATTTGTTCGATCGACTGCGCCTTCCCATTACCGTCTCGCTCTCGATGTCCGTGCTCGATCTCTATCCGGATCTGGCGCACGCCATGATTGAGCGTAACTGGGAGTTCATGTCGCATGGGCTTTACAACACCCGATATCACTGGGGCTTGAGCGAGCAGGAGGAGCGTGAGGCGATAGAGGAGTGCCAACAGATTCATCTGCGGCACACCGGCCGGCGTTTGAAGGGCTGGTTCTCGCCGGCCGCCTCCAACACCCTGAGCACCCCCGACCTGGTGGCCCAAAGCGGCATTGAATACCTGTGTGATCTTTATCACGATGACCAGCCCACGCCGATCCGGGTACGGCAGGGCAGCCTGATCAGCCTGCCTTATTCGATGGAAATCAACGACAGCATCGCCTGGCGACGGGGTCAGGAGGCGCAAGCTTTCGGCCAGAAGATTCGCGATGAATTTGACGTTTTATATGCAGAAGGGGCCGAGCATGGCCGGGTCATGAACATTGCGGTCCATCCCTTCATCATGGGCCAGCCCCATCGGATCGGCGCCTTGGCCGAGGCGCTTCAATACGTGGCCGGGCATGACCAAGTGTGGTTTGCCACTGGGGCCCAGATTGTCGACTGGTATCGTCAGCAACAAGCCAAGGACTTTGCATGAACGCATCGCAAGACTACATTCGCGACTATATGAGCGAGCCAGTGATCGATGCGGCTGGTGCAGCCTTGGTCATCATCGACATGCAGTACGCCACCGGCTCGCGCCAGGGTGCCTTGGGGCGCACGCTCAAGGCCCAGGGTTCCCCGGTGGGGGACTACCGCTTTGCACGCATCGAAGACACGGTGCTGCCCAACGTCCTGCTGCTGCGCCAGCATTTCCATCGGCTGGGGCGGCCGGTGCTGCATGTCACCCTGGGTGCGGCCCTGCCCGATGCCAGTGATGCGCCGCGTCATATGCGCAAGCTTCTGGCCTCCTGCAGCAACCATGTGGGCAGCCGCGAGCACGAGATTCTCGACGAGCTCAAGCCGGTTCCCGGTGAACATGTGCTGCGCAAGACCACTGTGGGCGCCTTTGCATCCACCCCTATCGACAGCTTGCTGCGCTCATTGCGGGTGGATCAGCTCTATATGGTGGGTGTGTCCACCAATATGTGCGTCGAAACCACCGCCCGAGAGGCGGCCGACCGGGGCTATCAGGTGACTCTGGTGGAAGACGGCTGCGCCACCACCTTTGAAGACTTGCACCAGGTGACCCTGCGAAACTTCCAGCGGCTTTTCGGCCGCGTCGAGAGCACGCGGGGAGTTGTGAGCGAACTCAGGGGGGCTGCATGATGCGCCGTGTGTTGGTCGTGGTGCCCTTTGCCATGTCGCCAGAGAATCTGGCGCTGCGGCAGGCCCAACTGCAAGGCATAGACCTGTCGCCCGAACTGCAGTTTGAGTTTCGGCCGGTCAGGGCTGGTCCGGCCAACTATTCGAGCCATCATGATTTTGTGCTGGCTGATGTTGCCAACTTTGAGGCCGCTTGTCGCGCTCAGGAGGAAGGCTTTGCGGCCGTCTGCATCGACACCATGAGCGATTCGGGGGTGGCGGCGCTGCGTTCGGTGCTCGACATCCCGGTGTTCGGACCGGGTAAGGTCTCCATGCTCGCAGCCTTGATGCTCGGCGATCGCTTTTCGATTCTGACCATGGCCAGCCGCTGGAAGCCCCTGTACAAGAAGGCGCTCGATGACCTGGGCCTGCATCACAAATGCGCCTCGGTGCGTTCGATCGAGGTACCGCCGGACAACCAGGCCCTGCTCTCTGGCAAGGAGGAGGATGTATTTCCGCTCCTGGAGGCGGCCGCGCGCAAGGCCATGGACGAAGACGGTGCCGATGTGCTGATCCTGGGGTCGACCACCATGCACCAATCGCATGCCTGGCTCAGCCAGCGCCTGCCTGTGCCGGTCATCAATCCCGGTCCGCTCAGCTACAAGATGGTCGAGGCGACTTTGGGCCTGGGTCTGAGCCAAAGCCGCCAGGCCTATCCTCGCCCCATGCACCCCCGGCTGGACATGCTCTCAGCCATGCTGGGGGCGGCCGAGCAGTCTCTGCAAGCCCCCAAATCCTGAAAGGCAGGTTGGTATCGCATGCCCAAGCTTTTAAGTCAGGCGCAGGTTCAGGCCTATGAGCGCGATGGCTTTGTGTTTCCGGTGGATGTGCTCGAGGCGCACGAGGTCCAAGCCTGCCGCAGTGAGCTGCAGGCCTGGGAGGCTGAGCGCGGTGCACCCATCGATTTTCCCGAAAAGTCCAAAAGCTATCTCTTGTTTGGCTGGGCCGATCGGCTGGTGCATCACCCGCGCATTCTCGATGCGGTGGAAGACATCATCGGTCCGGACATTCTGGTTTACCACTCGACCCTGTTCGTCAAGGAAGCGCGCACCCCGGCCTTCGTGCGCTGGCACCAAGACAGCACCTACTTTTACCTGCAGCCGCATCTGCACATCACCGCCTGGGTGGCGCTGTCCGACGCCAGTGTGGCCGCCGGCTGCATGCAGGCCCTGCCGGGCAGTCACCGCTGGGGCGCTTTTGAACACGATGACAAGCCCGAGCCGATGAACATGATTCGGCGTGGTCAGGGTATCAGTGGCCGCTTCGATGACGCGCAGGGCCTGCACATGCCGGTCGCAGCCGGCCAGATGTCGCTGCATCACACCGATCTGGTGCACGCCTCGGCGGGCAACAACACCGACGATCGGCGTCTGGGCTTTGCCATCAGCTACATCCCCGCACGGGTCAAGCCGGTGGGTGCGGTGCGGCCCTCGGCCTTGCGCGTGCGCGGACGCAGCCACGGTCACTTTGTGGAAGAAGAGCGGCTGCAAGTGCCCTGCTCCGAGCAGGCCAGAGCCAGCCACAGCCGGGCCCTGGCCCTGTTTCGCAGCCTGCAGGACGCTGGCTTCAGCGCGCCTGCGCAGGTGGCCGTATGAGCCTCGCCCCAGTGCTGCTTGGCGGTCCCGAGTTGCGGGCTCTGGTGGAGCGTTACTTTGCCGCGGTTGACCAGATGAATCTGGAGGCCACCCTGGCCTGTTTTGTGCCTGATGCCCGGTTTGTCATCGCCAACCACAGCCTTGAATATTTGGGCCGTGATACCGGGCTGCGCGGTATGTTCGAGCGTCTGAACAACCGCTATGCCAGCGTCTGGCATGGCGAGTTTGATCATGTCATCGACGCGCCAGCGCAGCGGGTGGCCAGCCGCTTCCGCGTCGAAAACATCACCCATGCTGGCGAGAAATTGCACAAGAACAACTGCAATTTTTTCACCCTGCGTGACGGGCTTTTCGCGCAGGTTTATGTCTACATGAGTGGTGACAATTCGCTGCGCTAGGCGCAGCCCGCGGAGTTTCAGACGGCCGCCGGTGCGCGCCCGAGCAGGGCCAGCCAGCGGCGCAGCGGGACCTCCAGGCGCGCAAGCCCCAGCGTGGCTTGGAGCAGTTCCTGGCCTTGGGCTGCGGGCCAGATGCGGCCCGTCAGGCTCATGAATTTGCCACGTAGTTCCTCGCGGGTGTAGGGCGCGGCGTCGTCACCACGGTTGACGCCGGCCTGCCCGACAAGCGTGCGCCCGTCCTTGAGCGCAAGGCTGATCCGGGCAGGCCGCTCCATTGGCAGTCGCTCGCTCATGGCTTTGTTGTGAACGATGCTGACCTTGCCTGCGAGTTCCAGCACCTTTGGGTTTCGCACTTGTTCCCAGGTAAAGCTCTCCAGCGCGCTTGAACCATTGACGATACGGGTGGCCACGGCAAAGGGCACCGAAAACTTGGCGGCCAAAGTGTTCGCCGGCGCCGGATCGTTCAGTTCGGCGGCCAGGTGGTAGGTCTGCACTTCGATCCGTTCGATCTGCTCAGGGCTGGGCAAGCCATCGCGTGAGGCCAATTCATCGAGTGCATCGAGCGTGCCGTGGTTATAGCGGCAGCAGGAATGCAGCTTGAAATAGTTGCGCATCAGATGCCAGTCGGTGCCAAGGTTGCGGACCACCTCATCGGGCTTGAACTGATCGGAGATGATCTGGCCCAGCAGTGAGGCCGGGCCGTCTCGCTCGCCGGTGAAACCGCATTCGACCAGATCGATCGCCAGCAGGCCATTTCGGTTGCTCAGGCCCGCATAGGTGTTGCGAACCAGGCCGCCTTCGAGCATGGTCCGCTTGGAGGTGGCGGTGCTCAGCGATGAGGCCACATTGAGGGCCTCGCGCATGGCCGTTGTACTGAAATGCGCGATTCGGGCGCAGGCCGCTGCCGCCCCCAGAGTGCCCCAGGTGCCGTGCGGATGCATGGCACCTCGCAGTTGCGAGGCAGCGCCGAGCCGGGAGCCCACCTCGTAGCCGGCGACGATGCCGGCCAGCAGGTCCTCGGCACTGGCCTCACGCTCTTCCGCCAGCGCGGTCGCCGCTGCGATGACGTGCACGGCCGGATGGCCGCGTGAGAAGCGGTTGCCCTCATCCATTTCGAGAAAGGTCCCGGCGGTACCGTTGATGAAGGCTGCGGACTCGCAGGTGCCGCGCCGCCCCAGTCCGATCAGCGTGGCCGATTCGCTGCGGCTTTGACGCGCGGCCAGGGCTTTGAGCTCAGGTTCTGCCGAGCCTGCGGCGGTGGCGGCTACCGTATCGGCCAGAATCCAGCCCACCTGTTCTTGGACAGGGCTTGGCATTTGGCGGTAGTCCAGCTCGGCTGCGAATTGACTCAGGCGGTCCAGATAGTGCATGGGGGTCCTTGTTGGATGTTCAGCCATTGGCGACGCACTGGGCATACAGGCGGTCGGCGGTGGTGAGGCGCAAGTCCATTTGCCGCAACTGGCGCAGCAGTTGTCGCAGGTGCTCTATGCGACTGGGCATGCCCCAAACCCAGGGGTGCAAACCCAAGCCCATGACCGCGCAGCGTTGCTGCTGTCGGCATTCATCGATCATCTGGTGCGCGGCCTGCAGGATGTGCAGGGCGTGCTGCCGTGGCTCAAGGGGGCGTAGCCATTGGGCTTGCACATCGTCCCATTCGCTGGACAAGGGCAGGGCCAGCAGCGACCGGGCAGACCGACCGGCTGGCGTCATCCAGTAGGGCTGGTCGTCATTGCCCCAGTCCAGGGTGTAGCCCAGGCCGGCTTCGGCCAGTAAGGCGTAGGTGTGGGGGCTGGTGCCCCAATCTTGGCTGATCCAGCCCTTGGGTCGATGTCCGCCGTACTGCTCGATGCAAGCCACTGAGGTTTCGATGTGGTGACGCTGTTCGTCCAGCGGCATATCCGCGTGCATGATTTGCGTGGCCGCCCGACCATGGCCCAACCATTGGGCCCCCGCCTCTTGCAGGCGCCGAACCACGGTTGGGATGCGCGGCAGAACCAGGCTGTTGGCCGCCACGGATGGGGTGATGCCGGCTTGCTCAAGGGCATCGAGCACCCGGAAGACGCCGATCCGCAAGCCGTACTCTCGCTGAGACCAACTGCGGTAGTCGGGATTGAAGCTGCCGAACTCCCCGACGAAGCGCGGATCACGCAGGCTGCCTGGCGGAGACTCGAAATCCCAGTGCTCCAAATACAGCACCGCAAAGAGATGCAGCCCTGCCGGCAAGATCCCCGGTGACCTCAGGGGTAGGGCGCTGTAAGCGTAGTGGGCATGGTCCATGGCTGGCCTTCATGATAGGCGCTGGGTCAGGCCTGCAGGCCTGTGAATAACCCTTCGGGGATAGGCCGCTTGACTTGCAGGCTTCTTGCCTGCACAGTATGCCCTATTGTCCTATCAATAGGACAATGAAGTTCACCCTCCCTTTCCCTTTCATCGAGGATTTCCCATGACGTCTCAAGCTCGCGTGTCCCGTCGTTTGGTCCTGCAGGCCGGTGCGGCCGCCTCTGCGCTCGGCGCCCCTGGCCTTCTGTTGGCTCAGCCCCGTTCGATCAAGATCGGACTGGTGCACCCGGTCAGTGGTGGCCTGGCCTACAGCGGCGGTCAAGGACGTCTGGGCTGCCAGCTGGCGATAGACGAAATCAACGCGGCCGGTGGCATCAAGTCCATGGGCGGTGCCCGTCTGGAGGCGGCACTGGGTGACTCGCAGTCGCGTCCCGAAGTGGGCGTCTCCGAGGTCGAGCGTCTGCACCAGGAGGGCGTGGCTGCCTATGTGGGCTGCTTCTCCAGCGCCATCGCGCTGCCGGCCACTCAGGCGGCGGCCAAATACAACACCCCGTTCATGATTGACGTGGGGGTCTCTGACAACATCGTCAACCGCGGCCTGAAGAACGTCTTCCGTCTGGCGCCGGGCTTTGGCAAGTGCGTCGATGACGCCATCGAGGGCCTCGGTCAAGTCAACAAGGCTGCCGGCGGCGTGGCCAAGAAGGCGGTTCTGGTTCATGAAGAATCTGAATTCGGTACCGGTACCGCCAAGTTGCTGGCCGGCAAGCTCCCGGGCATCGGTATTGAGGTGGCTGAGGTGATCAAGCATGCCAACCCAACCCGTGATTTTTCAAACGTGGCCCTGCGTATCCGCAGCCTGCGCCCCGACCTGGTGATCATGAGCAACTATCAAAACGAGTATGTGTTGCTGGCCCGTACCCTGCATCAGCAGAAGGTCGATCTGGCAGCCATGTTCAGCGTGCTCGGCGGCGGTTTCAACTACAAACTGGTGCAGGAGCAGCCCGAGGTGGCCCAGCACATGATGGACTTCAACCATTGGTTCAATCCGCGCAACCCCAGGGCTGCCGATCTGCGCAAGCGTGCGGCCGATCGCGGTGCCTTGTTCACCTTCGAGGTCTACTGTGGTTACAACTCAGTCAAATGCTACGCCGATGCTTTGCAGCGTGCCGGCACCGCCGACAAAGAGAAGGTGATCGCTGCTCTGGAGGCGAGCACCTGGGCCGATCACTTCATGCCCTACGGTGCGACCAAGTTCGTCAACGGCCAAAACCAGGGTGGCAAGGCGGTGTTGCTGCAAGCCACGCGCACCGACATCGATGTGGTCTGGCCCAACGAATTTGCGGCAGCCAAGCCCATCTTCCCCAAGCCCAAGTTCAGCTGATTTCACCCATCGGGCGAGAAGGCGGCCGCAAGCCCATGGGCTTGCGGCCTGACAGGCTCTTGGCTCCTTTGCAGCCAAGTTCCGGCAGCGCCTTTGAGTGCCCAGATCAGGAAGATTCGTGGATCCCTACATTCTGCTGGCGGCGACCATCAATGGCCTGCTGATGGGCGGCATCTACACCTTGGTGGCGTCGGGCCTGACGCTGATCTATGGTGTGCTGCACATCATCAATTTTGCGCATGGCAGCATGCTGATGCTGGCCATGTTTGGCGTCTATTTCTTGCTGACCAAGGCCGGAGTCGATCCCTATCTGGCTTTGCTCGTCATGGTGCCAGGCATGTACGGCCTGGGCTACCTGCTGTACCGTCACATGATAGGCAAGCTCTCACTGGGTCGCGATGAGAATATCTTGTTGATCACTTTGGGCCTGTCCATCCTGATCGAGAACCTTGCCCTGATGTTCTTCAAGGGCGATTCGCGGACGATCTCGCTGGCCTACAGCGACAAGATGATTGAACTGGGCCCGCTGCTGCTGGGTGTGCCCAAGGTGGTCTCTTTTGTGGCGGCCATGGTCTTGTGCGGCTTGCTGGGTCTGTTCATCACTCGCACCGACACCGGCAAGGCGATTCGCGCTGTGGCCAAGGAGCGCATGGGTGCCCGGCTGGTGGGCATCGATGTGGACCGCATTTTTGCCGTGTCCTTTGGCATCGGCCTGGCCACGCTGGGTGCGGCCGCTTGCCTGCTGATGCCGATTTTCTATGTCTCGCCATCCAGCGGCCATGTATTCGTGATCGTGGCCTTCACCGTGGTGGTGCTCGGTGGCATGGGCAGTTTCCTGGGAGCGGTGATTGGCGGCCTGATCGTCGGCTTGACCGAGTCCTTCGGCGGTCTGTTTCTCGGAGAGAGCCTGGGGCAAATCGGCATTTCGCTGATCTTCATTCTGATCCTGCTCTTTCGTCCGTCGGGACTGTTCGGAGACAAGCGATGACGCCGGCTCGTTCTTCATGGGCATTGCATGGTTTTATCCTGCTGCTGGCCTTGGTGTTCCCGCTGGTCTTCAGTTCGCCTTTCATGGTCAATTTTGCGGTGCTGGCCCTGTTCTACGCCTTTATCGGACAGTCGTGGAATATTGCCGGTGGATTCGCTGGCCAATTGTCTTTTGGTCATGTGGCCTTCTTTGGCGTAGGCGCCTATGCCTCAACCATTGTGCAGATGCGCTTTGGTTGGAATCCCTGGATGGGTTTGCCGGTCTCTGCGCTGGCGGGTGCGGCCGCTGGCTGGTTGATTGCCGTGCTGTCGTTTCGCGCGGGCTTGAAAGGTTCTTACTTTGCTCTGATTACCCTGGCTTTTGCCGAAGTTTTTCGCATCATCGCCAATTCGGTGGAAATCACCGGCGGCGGCCTAGGCATGCTCATTCCGATGAAGCAGACAGCCGCCAATTTCCAGTTTGGTGATCGGCGCGTTTTCTACTACATCATTCTGGCCTTGACGGTGATTTCGGTTGCGCTGGCGCTTTGGCTGAAGGCATCACGCTTTGGCGCGCGATTGGCGGCCATTCGCGAGAACGAGGATTCGGCGCGTGCACTGGGCATCAACACCTTTGCCGAGAAGACCAAGATCATGATGATCTCGGGGGCCATTGCGGGCGTGGGAGGCTGCTTCTTTGCGCAGTATTTCCTCTATATCGACCCCATGATCGCCTTTGGCGTGGACAAGTCGGTCGAGATGTTGCTGGTCAGTATGATCGGCGGCGCGGGTACGGTATACGGACCGCTGATCGGTGCTGTTTTGTTGGCTGCGGTCAGTGAAGTTACGCGGGCCTGGTTCACGCTACAGGGTCTGTCGCTGGTTCTCTACGGTGCCTTGCTGGTGGTCATCATTGCCTACCTGCCCAATGGTTTGATTGACTTGTTCAAGCGGCGCTCCGGCCGATCGGGAGGCGCGTGATGCTCAGGGTTTCAAACCTCACCAAGATCTTTGGTGGCCTGCGTGCCGTGGACAACGCCTCTTTGCAGGTGGATCAGGGGCGCATTGTTGCCCTGATCGGGCCCAACGGGGCTGGCAAGACCACCTTGTTTGCCTGCATTGCAGGCTTCTTGCCGATCAACCAGGGTCGGGTGGAATTTCTGGGGCAGGACATCACGGGTCTACAGGTGCATGACATCTCGCGCCGCGGCATGGTGCGCACGTTTCAGATCACCCAACCTTTTGCCAAGCTCACTGTGCTTGAAAACATCGCGGTGGGATCGCACCAGCTGCACGCCCGGCGTGCCGATGCGCTGGCGCATGCGCGCACGGTAGCTGAGCGGGTGGGAATGCCGGCCTCCATGCTCGACCAGCCCGCCGCCGAACTGACGGTGGCTGGTCGCAAGCGCCTGGAGTTGGCGCGCACGCTGGCCACCGAGCCCAAGCTGCTGCTGCTCGATGAAGTCATGGCTGGACTCAACCCACAGGAAATCCTCGAGATCATTGCCATCATCCGTCAGATTCGAGACGCCGGTGTCACCATCCTGCTGATCGAGCATGTCATGCATGCCGTGATGAGCCTGTCGGAACATATTTACGTGTTGTCCTACGGGAAAATCATTGCTGAGGGAGCGCCCCGCGATATTGTCAGCAACCGCGATGTGGTGGAGGCCTATCTGGGCCGGGGCGCGGCCGATCAGATGGCCGACGTGGTGGCGGCGGGAGGTACGCATGCTTGAGATTCGTCAGCTGCGCGCCGGTTACGGTAGTGTCGAAATCCTTCGCGGCATCGACCTGGATGTGGCCGCCGGCGAGATTGTGGCGGTGCTGGGCAGCAATGGAGTGGGCAAGTCCACGCTGAACAACAACATCTCGGCCTTGTACACGCCCTTCGGCGGCTCGATTCGTTTCCAAGGCGAGGAGATCTCCGGGCTTTCTTCCAGCGAAGTGGTCAAGCGCGGCTTGATCCATGTGCCCGAGGGCAGGCGCATTTTCCCCAACCTCAGCGTGCGCGAGAACCTGGAGTTGGGCAGCTTGGTGCGCGGTCGTGAACGGCGGGCGCAAAACATCGAGAAGGTGGTCGACATTTTTCCGCGTCTGCGCGAGCGTTTCGGCCAGTTGGCCGGCACGCTCTCCGGCGGTGAGCAGCAGATGCTGGCAATTGGCCGGGGGCTGATGTCCGAGCCCACCCTGCTCATCATGGATGAACCCTCATTGGGTTTGTCGCCTTTGCTGGTTGAACAGATGTTCGAGTTGATCCAGCGCATCAATCGCGACGGTCTGCCGGTTCTTCTGATGGAACAGAATGCTGTACAGACGCTTGCGATTGCGCATCGGGCCTACATCATTGAAAACGGTGTGATTGCCATGCAGGGTTTATCGGAAGATTTGGCCCGAGATCCTCAATTGCGCAAGAACTACTTGGGGCTTTGAGTCATGAAGCCTGGCTTGCCCGAATTGGCCGGAAGACGCGCACTGGTCACGGGCGCGGGTTCGGGTATTGGCCTGGCCACCGCTTGTGCGCTTGCTCGACATGGCGCTCGTGTCGCCGGGGTGGTGCAGTCGCAGGCCCAGCGTCAGACCCTGCTGGAGGCCTTGCCCTCGGCCATGGTTTTTGTGCAGGACTTGCTGGACGATGGGGCCTGCGCCGAACTGCCGGCCCTGGCCAGGGCCGAATTGGGCGGGCTTGATGCGCTGGCTTGCTGCGCGGGCATCTTCTTCAAGAAGTCCTCGGACGAAACCCGCCTGGACGAATGGCGGCAGACGCTGGCCCTTAACCTCGATTCGACCTTCATCCTTGCGCGTGCTGCCATTGCCTGCATGCGCACCCAGGCCTTGCCGGATGCCAGCGTCGTTGTAATCAGCAGTCAGATCGGCCTGGTGGGACATGCACGGGGTGCGGCCTATGCCGCTTCCAAGGCAGGACTCAATGGCATGGTGCGTTCCCTGGCGCTGGAGTGGGCGGCGGAGGGAGTGCGCATCAATGCGCTCGGCCCCGGTCCGGTGGCCACGCCGATGGTGGCGCCGGTTCTGGCCGATCCCGCGGCGCTGGCCGCGATGGAGGCCACGATACCCATGGCCCGGCTCGGTCAGCCCGATGAAATCGGCGAGGTGGTGAGCTTTCTGTTGTCGTCTCGTGCCTCCTTCATCACTGGGCAGGTCTTGTGTGTCGATGGTGGCTTTACAGCGCGATGACCGTATGAGCAGCTTGCCCCTGTCCCAGTTGGCGCGTGTGATTCGCAGCAAAAATGCGGGTCCGCTTTGCCTGACCGTGGATCTGTTCTTTGCGGACCGGCCCTCTTTTGAGCGTGCCCGTGACAGTCAAGCCTTGGCGCAGTCCTCGGTCGCTGCCCTCTACGACGTGGATCCCGCGCAGATTCTTCGCTTTGATCTGGAAGACCTGCTGGCCATCAAGCTGTCGCTGCCCAGGCGCCTGTGTGCGGGTGACCCTGGCGACGGCGATGTTTATGGTGCTCAGCAGCACGGGCCTCTGCTGGAGTTGCGGGTATGAGTGCAGTGGCGCGCCTGCTGCAGACGCACCGGCCTGGATCGGAGCGCTTGCGGGTATTGGCAGCCTCGGGCCAGTTGGGTTTTGGCATTCCTCAGGCGTCCCTGAGGCGCGGCGTAGACCGGCGGCCGCACTTCATTGGCTGTGATATGGGATCGATTGATCCTGGACCTTTTTATCTGGGCTCGGGGAAGATGGCGGCGCAGCCTGCCGTGGTTCGACGCGATCTGGAGCTGGTGCTGGAGGCCGCGCGTTCGCTGGATGTGCCGCTGATCATCGGTAGCGCCGGGACTGCTGGCGCAGCACCGCATCTGCAGGCAACTTTGGATTTGTTGCGACAGGTGACTGAGGACCGGGGCTGGCCGATTCGGGTGGCCACGGTGGCCAGCGATATACCTGTCTCCGTGCTGGAGCAGGCTGTACAGGAAGGGCGAGTCAAGCCACTGGAGCCGGTGGCTGCCAGCCTGGGTCTGCCCATACCCGATACGCAGCAGCTGCGCTCCTGCGGTCATCTGGTGGCCCAGTGCGGCAGCAGCACCTTTGAGGAGGCACTTCGCACCTTGCCCGATGTGCTGGTGGCCGGACGCTCCTGCGACACGGCCATTTTTGCGGCCTTGCCCCAGATGCTCGGTTATGACACCGGGCTGGCTTTGCATATGGCCAAGATCATCGAGTGCACCTCTTTGTGCTGCGAGCCGGGCGGGCGCGACGCGATATTGGCCGAGCTGGGGTCGGAGGATTTCATCCTTGAGAGCATGAACCCAGCCTTGCGGACTACGGCATCTTCGGTGGCGGCCCATGCCTTGTACGAGCAGGCTGATCCCTGGAGTGTCGAGGAGCCCGAAGGTACCCTGGACTTGCGGTCGGCCCGCTACCAGAGCGTCGATGAGCGGCGAACCCGTGTCTGGGGTGCTCGCTACCGCCCGCGCTCTCGTCCGACTCTCAAGGTTGAAGGGGCGGCCCGCGTCGGCGCACGGGTGGTGTTGTTGGCCGGTGTGGCCGATCCCACCTTAATTGGGCGCCTGCAGAGCGCCCTGACCGAGGTGGAAGAGCGGGTGCGTCAACTGGTGCCGGGCGCCTGGCGTGTGGTGTCCCATGTCTACGGCCAGGGGGCGGTACGAGCGCTGACCGATTCACAGCGCAGCACCCATGAAGTCGGTCTGGTGCTTGAGTTTCTGTCTCAGGAGGTGCAGCTGGCCAGCGCTGCGGCCTCGGTGTTCAAGCAAAACCTGCTGCACCTGGGATATCCGGGGCGCCTGACCACCGGGGGCAATCTGGCCTTTGCCTTCACGCCCAGCGAGATAGAGGCGGGGCAGAGTTATCGCTTTGTGCTGTATCACCTGCTCGAGGGTGTTGATCCGGGCGAGGTTTTCCGCATCAGCGTGCAGAATTGGCAGGCTCGGGAGGTCATGGCATGACCGCCCGGCTGCCCTTGACCAAGTATCACCAGATCTATCTGGTGCTGCGCGAGCAGTTGCAGGAGGGTCTGTTCGCGCAGGGCATTCCGGCGGAGACAGAGCTGGCCCGTCAGTTTGGAGTTGGCCGGGTGACGGTGCGCCATGCGATGGAACAGCTGGTCGCTGAAGGGCTGATCCACCGGGTCGCTGGGCGGGGTACCTTCCCCACGGCGCACGGCCGTGCGCTGGCCTCGTCTGGGACTGCGGTTCAGGCGCAGCCCACACGCCTGGCGGGCCTGATGGAGAACATTGTCAGCGCCAGCCGTGCCACCACGGTCAAGGTGCTCGAATGGCGTGCGCTGACTGCTTCCGAGTCGGTGGCCCTGGCTTTGGATGTTCCGGTGGGGACAGAGGTCAGGAAGGCCGTCAGGCGTCGCAGTTCGCGCGAGGGTCCGCTGTCCTACATCACGACTTATGTGCCGACCGATCTGGCTTTGGGCATCAGCCGCCGCGATCTGGTCAGCAAACCGATGCTGCAGTTGCTTGAAGAGGCTGGTGTGGCTCTGGGGCGTGCTCAGCAGACCATCTCGGCGCGTCAGGCCGATGCGCTGGTGGCGCAGGAGCTGGGCGTGGCCATCGGCACCGCCTTGCTATGGGTGCGTCGCCGGGTCTTTGATCTGCAGGATCGGCCGGTGCAATGGCTCGAAGGCCTGTATCGTCCCGACCGCTACGAATATCAAATGGAGGTTTCACGCATCGGCGGTGTCGATGCCCGCATAACCGTTAAGGAGCAGGAAGGTGTTGTTTGAAGCCCGCGTTGATCGTCATTCGCAGGGGGCGCAGTGACTGAGCCGAAGAAGCCGGCGCAGACGCTGGCCCAGAAACTCATTGCCAGGGCTTCGGGACGCGCCTCGGTGTCGATCGGGGAAATCGTCAACTGCCAGGTGGATCTGGCCATGTTCCACGACTCGTCGGGTCCGCGCCGACTCAAGCCCATGCTCGAGGAACTGGGCGCTCAGGTCTGGGACAAGTCCCGCATCGTCCTGGTGATGGATCACTATGTCCCGGAGCAGGACGATGATTCGCGCCGCATTGTGCGCATCGCCCGCCAATGGGCTGCCGATCAGCGCTTGCCGCATGTCTATGACAGTCAGGGCATTTGCCATGTGGTGCTGCCGCAGAAGGGGCACCTCAAGCCCGGCCTTTTTTGTGTGGGCGGTGATTCGCATTCACCGACCGGGGGGGCGTTTGGCACCTATATGTTTGGCATTGGCAGTACCGAGATGCTGGGTGTGGTGGTCACGGGTCAGATCTGGGTGCAGGTGCCGCGCACCTACCGCATGCACTGGCAGCACAGGCTGGCGCCGGGCGTGACCGCCAAGGACATGATGCTGCATATGATCGGCCGCTTTGGTATGAACGGCGGACAGTACCAGGCGGTGGAGTTCTGTGGGGAGGCGGTTCAAGCCTTGTCGATGCAGGAGCGCATGACGCTCTCCAATATGAGCGCTGAGCTGGGCTCGCAGGTGGGCCTGATCGCCCCGGATGAGGTGACTCGGCAATGGCTGGCCGGCGTTGGGGTGACCGATGTAGAGCTCGATGGATGGCATACGGATGCCGATGCTGATGCGATCACCTACAACTTTGACGCGGCCAGCCTGTCGCCCCAGGTGGCAGCGCCGCACAGCCCGGCCAATACCCAGTCTGTGACGCAATTCGGTGACATCGCTATCGAAGTGGCCTATGTCGGCGCCTGCACAGGTGCCAAACTTGATGATTTGCGCGCTGCGGCCCGTGTGCTGCGGGGCCAGCGTCTGCCGGCGGGTGTGCGCCTCATGGTGGCGCCGGCCAGCTTGCAGGATCAGGCTCAGGCCGAAAGCGAAGGGGTGATGGCCGCTTTGCGCGGATCGGGCGCCGAAGTCCTGCCCACGGCCTGTGGTGCCTGCTCCGGTTATGGCGGAAGCATTCCTGATGGCGCCCGCGTGATTGCCACGACGGCACGCAATTTCAAGGGCCGCATGGGTTCGGCCACGGCGCAGGTGTATCTGGCCTCGCCCTACACCGTGGCTGCATCGGCCCTGCGCGGCCGCATTACCGATCCCCGCGAGGTGCTGTCATGAGCGGTCCGCACAAGGTTTGGAAGCTCGGGGGTGATATCGATACCGATCAGCTGGCACCGGGTGCCTACATGAAGCTGGGCCTGGCTGATATCGCAGCCCATTGCCTGGAAGGTGTGCGCCCCGATTTTGCAAGCGGCGTGCAAGCTGGCGATGTGATCGCGGCGGGCCCCAACTTTGGCATCGGCTCCTCGCGCGAGCAGGCGGCTGGCGCCCTGGTGCAGTTGGGCGTCCGGGCCGTCATTGCCCCGTCCTACAGCGGTTTGTATTTTCGCAATGCCTTCAACTTGGGGTTGTTGTTGCTCACTTGCCCGCAGGCCGAGCGCCTGAAGGAGGGCGAGCCGATTCACCTGGATTTGACCGGTCGGGCTGTGGTGCGTGCCGATGGAGAGCGCCTGACCTGCGAACCCATCCCCGATTTTCTGTTGGATATGGTGCGGGCCGGAGGGCTGCTGCCCCAACTGAAGAAACATCTGCAGCGCAAGCAGGAGGCCGCATGAGCCAGCCCTCAACCCCACCCCGTGTCGTGCGTGCCCAGGCTATGCCCGAGGGCACCTGGGGTGTGCCTGCGCTTATCGTCGGTGGCGGCGCCTGCGGCTTGACAGCTGCCGTGGGGCTGCGGCAGGCCGACATCGACTGTGTGGTGCTCGAACGCGATGCCGTGGCCACAGGATCGACAGCCCTCTCGTCAGGTTTCATTCCTGCAGCGCAGACCCGATTGCAGAAGTCATTAGGCATTGCCGATTCGCACGAGCTGCTGATCGACGATGTCATGAACAAGGCCCACGGGCAGGCTCCGCGCCCTCTGGTGCAGGCCTATGTGCAAGCCGTGACCGAGGCGATTGACGTGCTGGAGGGCAAGGGGCTTCCGTTTGAAATCGTCGATGGTTTTCTCTATCCGGGTCACAGGGTGCGCCGCATGCACACCATGCCTGAGAAAACCGGCGCAACCTTCATGGCCCGGCTGGAGCAGTTGGCCCGTGCTGAGGGTGTGGATGTTCTGAGCGAGGCGCTGGTGACCGAGTTGTGGGTGGACAACGCGAATCGGGTGCTGGGGGTGGGTTACCGTCGACCCGACGGTCAGCTTGAGCACCTGGCCTGTCAGGTGCTGCTGCTTGCCTGCAACGGTTTTGGCGGTAATGCGCAGATGGTGCGCGAGCTGCTGCCTGAGATGGCCGAGGCGGTTTTTGCCGGTCATCAGGGCAACGACGGCACGGCCATCCAATGGGGCCGACAGCTGGGTCTTCGCATGGCTGACCTGGACGCCTATCAGGGTCACGGTTCCTGGGTCACGCCGCAGGGGGCGCTGATGACCTGGGCCTTCATCATGGAGGGGGGCGTACAGGTCAATGCCCAGGGGCGCCGCTTCAATGATGAGACGGGGGGTTACTCTGAGGCGGCAGTTCATGTGCTGGCCCAGCCCGGCGGTGTGGCCTGGAATTTATTTGATGCCCCCCTGCTCGAGCTGCTGCGCGGGTTCCCCGACTTTCGCGAGGCCGAAGCTGCCGGCGCGCTGCGCACCGCGACCGATGTGAACCGTTTGGCCGAGCTGATGGGCTGCGATGCAGCCGTTTTGCAGGCCACGTTGGATGAGGTGGCACCCGGACGTACCGATGCCTGGGGTCGCAGCTTCAAGCGGTCCCTGCAGCCGCCCTACCATGCGATCAAGGTGACCGGCGCGCTGTTCCACACCCAGGGGGGGCTGGACATCGACCCGCAGGCGCGGGTGCTGCGCAGCGATGGTCGGCCCATGCCCAATTTGCTCGCAGCTGGGGGCGCCGCCCGTGGCGTGTCGGGGCGCGGCGCTGATGGCTATCTGGCCGGCAATGGCCTTCTCAGTGCAGTGGGCGGCGGCTGGCTGGCGGCGGGCGTGATGGCTCGGCAGTTGAAGCAGCCCTTCGATCACCTTGGCTGATGGATGAAATTAGGGGCACCATGAAACTTGCTCAGAGACTGCAACAGTCCAGCGCTGTACTGGCGCCCGGTGTGTACGACGCATTGACCGCTCTGGTGGCCGAGCAGTCCGGCTTTGAGGCGCTTTACCTCTCAGGTGCCTCGATTGCCTACACCCGTCTGGGGCGCTCAGACATCGGTCTGACCACCGCCACCGAGGTGGCCGACACGCTGGCGCGTATCACCGAGCGGGTGCAGGTGCCGGTGATCGTCGATGCCGACACCGGCTTTGGAAATGCCCTCAACACCCAGCGTACCGTGCGCGCTTTCGAGCGCGCCGGCGCGGCCATGATCCAGCTGGAGGACCAAACCTTTCCCAAGCGGTGCGGGCATCTGGACGGTAAAGGCGTGGTGTCGGCGCCTGAAATGTGCGGCAAGCTGCGTGCCGCCCTGGATGCTCGCCATGATCCCGGCACCTTGATCCTGGCGCGCACCGATGCGCTGGCGGTCGAAGGTTTTGAGGCGGCCATGGACAGGGCAGAGCAGTACCTGGCTTGTGGAGTTGATGCGCTTTTTGTTGAGGCCCTGCGAACGCCTGAGCAGATGAAGGCCGCCTGCGAACGTTTTGCCCGCCGTGTGCCGCTGCTGGCCAATATGGTCGAAGGCGGCAAGACACCGGTGCAAAGCGCTTCGGCGCTGGGTGAACTGGGCTTTCGTATCGTCATTTTTCCAGGTGGCACCGCGCGAGCGGTCTCGCATTTGCTGCGTCGCTACTACGCCAGCTTGCACCAGCATCAGACCACAGCGCCGTTCAAGGGCGAGATGCTGGACTTTGATCAGCTCAATGGGCTGATTGGCACCCCCGACTTGCTCGCTCTGGGTAAAAGTTACGATGCCTGAGGCTTCTGTCCGGGCGGACTCTGGCTCGCGGCCTCTCGATCAGGTCACTGTCGTCTCGCTTGAGCAGGCAATCGCCGCGCCTCTGTGCACGCGTCACCTGGCCGATCTGGGAGCTCGGGTGATCAAGGTAGAGCGGCCTGGAAGAGGGGACTTTGCCCGCGATTACGACCAGAGGGCAAGGGGCATGGCCTCGCATTTTGTCTGGGTCAACCGATCCAAGGAGAGTCTGGCGCTGGACTTGAAGAATCCCTCCCACCTTGCGGTGCTGCGGGCCCTGATCGCCCGTGCCGATGTGCTGGTACAGAACCTGGCGCCTGGTGCCACCGCGCGCATGGGGCTCGATGCGACCACATTGCGGCAGACACAGCCGCAGCTGATCGTCTGCGATATCTCAGGCTACGGGCAGGACGGTCCGTATCGCGACCGCAAGGCCTACGACCTTCTGATTCAGGGTGAGGCGGGGCTGATCAGCGTCACGGGCACTCCGGAGACGCCGTCCAAGTCAGGCAATTCCATGGCAGATATTGCGGCGGGCATGTATGCCTATTCGGCCATTCTGGCGGCACTGATTCAGCGCAGCAAGACCGGGGAGGGATCGCATATCGACGTCTCCATGCTCGAGTCGCTGGTGGAATGGATGGGCTACCCGATGTATTACGCCATGGACGCAGCCGAGCCGCCGGCGCGCACCGGGGCCTCGCATGCCACGATACAGCCCTACGGGCCCTACGCGATCGGCGACGGGGCTGTGGTCATTCTGGGGGTGCAAAACGAGCGCGAATGGGTCCGTTTTTGTGAGCAGGTTCTCGGCCGCCCTGAATTGGCCACCGACTGCCGTTTTGACTCCGTGTCCGGGCGTAGCGAAAACGTCAAAGCCCTCAACGACCTTATCCTGCAAGCCTTCGCGCAACTGGATGTCGGTCGGGTTGAGCAGCGGCTCGATCAGGCGCAGATTGCTCACGCCCGTATGAACAGCATGGCCGATGTCTGGGCCCATCCGCAGCTCAAGGCCAGAGCCCGCTGGACAGATGTGGACACGCCTGTCGGTCTGATGCCGGCCCTCAAGCCGCCGGCGGTCTCCAGCGCATTTGAGCCCCGCATGGGGGCGATTGCTGGGGTGGGTGAGCACAACGAGTCGATCCTTCGCGAGTTGGGCCTGCGCTTGTAAGGGCTGCCCGCGCCGCTAGAAACTCGGACAGAAAGAGCGGGCCTTGATGCAAGGCCATCGCCTGGCTGGCGCCCGCGGAACAAAGAGAAAAGACGCTGCCCAGGCCTCCGAGGGCGTCCAGACGATCGGATCTGTTGGAGAAGGTGGTGCTTACTGGGCCAGCTGGTTGAGCTCGATGATCGGCAGAAGGACCGCCAGCACAATCAGCATCACGATGCCGCCCATCGCCACGATCAGAAGGGGCTCCATCACAGTGGCCAGTTGCATGGCCCGTCTTTGCACCTCGTTGCCGAGCTGGCTGGCAGCCCGTTGCAGCATGGCAGGAAGGGTTCCGGTCTGCTCGCCGAGTCGGGCGAACATGGGCAGCAGGCTTGGAAAGCGGGGATGGGCCGAAATGGCCGCAGATAAGGGCGCACCCTCACGCACCAGAACCAGGGCCTGCTGCGCGTCCCGGCGCAGAGCTGTGTTGTGCAGGGTGTCGGCCGCGGCCTGAAGTGCCCGCAGGATCGGGACGCCAGCTTGCGCCAGCAAGGCCAGCGTTGCAGCGAAGCGGGCAGCGTTGTACCCGCGGGAAAGGAGCCCGAGGACCGGCAATTTGAGCCAGAAGGTGTCGTAGGCCAGGCGCACACGTTCGATCCGCAAGGCCTGTGCAAAAAGCAGCAGGGCCAGACCCATGAGCGGCGCCAGCCACGGCCCCCACTGGCGCACCGCAGCGCTCAGGGCCAGCATCACGACCGTCAAGGTGGGCAGAGCCCGCTTGCTGCCCGCAAAGACCTCTGCCACTTGTGGCACGACATAGGCGAGCAAGAAAAAAACAATCAGGATGGCCACTGCGCTGACGATGGCAGGGTACAGCGCTGCGCTGACCACTTTGGCCCGCAGCGCCAGGCCCCGCTCAAGATCTTCGGCCAGGCTTGAAAGGACGCGCGAGAGCTCGCCTGTCTGTTCGCCCGCAGCGATCACCGCCCTGTAGGTGTCGTCAAATTCTCGTGGTGCCTGCACCAAGGCTTTGGACAGACTGCTGCCGGCATTGACCTCGGCGCGCAGGGTGGCCAAGACATTTTGCTTTTTGCCTTGAGCCCCTTCGATCAGACTGCTCAGCGCGCGTTCGAGCGGTAAACCTGCAGCCACCAGCTCTGCCAATTGACGGGTGAAGATCGCCAGCTCGGCGGCACTGAAGGCCCGTGCCGACCAAATTTCGCGCTGCCACCATGGCTTGCGCTCAAGCTCTTGGTTAGCCAGTGCAAGATCGACCTGGATGGGGATCAGACCTTGAAACCTGAGGGCCGTACGTGCTGCACGCGCGGAGTCGGCCTCAATCACCCCTTGCAGTTCCTTACCCTTTTGGTCGATGGCAGCGTAGGAAAAGGCGGGCATGGCGGGGACGATCGAAGCTTAGCCGCGGGTGACCCGAACGAGTTCTTGCAGGGAGGTCACGCCCTCCTGAACCAGGCGCTGACCGTCGTCGCGCATGAGCACCATTCCTGCGGCCAGCGCTTGGCTGCGTACCGTGTCTTCAGGAGCCTTCTCGTGGATCAGGCTGCGAATGCTTTCATCGGTGACAAGCAACTCGAAGACGCCAGTACGCCCGCTGTAACCGCTTTGGCCGCATTCGATGCAGCCTGCCCCTTGGCAATGCGGGCAGAGCTTGCGCACCAGCCTTTGTGCCAGTACGCCCAGCAGGCATGAGCTGAGCAGGAAGGGCTCGATCCCCATATCCGTCAGACGAGTTACCGCACTGGCTGCATCGTTGGTGTGCAGGGTAGCCAAGACCAGGTGACCTGTCAGAGAGGCTTGAATGGCGATCTGCGCTGTCTCGAAGTCCCTGATCTCACCGATCATGATGATGTCTGGATCTTGCCGCAGGATGGCGCGAAGGGCGCGCGCAAAGTCAAGGTCGATGCGGGGGTTGATCTGGGTTTGTCCAATGCCGGGCAATTCGTATTCGATCGGGTCCTCGACCGTCATGATGTTGCTGCGCGAGGTATCGAGCTGCCCGAGAGCAGCATAGAGCGTGGTGGTCTTGCCTGAGCCGGTGGGGCCGGTTACCAATACCAGCCCATGGGGCTGACTGATCAGGTTCTCAAAACGCCTGAGCGACTCGCCTTGCATGCCAACGTCACGAAGTCGCAGCCTTTGGCCCGATTTATCAAGCAATCGCAGCACCGCCCGCTCGCCGTGGGCGCTTGGAAGAGTCGATACCCTGACATCGACCGCCCGGGTTCCGATTCGCAGTGAAATGCGGCCGTCCTGCGGCATACGCTTTTCAGCGATATCGAGTTCAGCCATGATTTTCAGGCGTGAAATAAGGGCAGCGTGCAGCCCCCGATGCGGCTTGACGACCTCGCGCAGGGTGCCGTCGATTCGGAATCGAACCGAAGAATGTTGCTCGTAGGGCTCGATGTGGATGTCACTGGCACCGTCTCGTGCAGCCTGGGTGAGCAGGGCGTTGAGCATGCGGATGATGGGCGCGTCATCGGCCATTTCCAGCAGGTCCTCAACGGCCGGCAGCTCTTGCATCAGGCGCGATAAATCCACATCCGACTGGACCTGGCTGACCACAGCGGCGGCGCTGGACTCGCTTTGTGCATAAGCGCTGCTGATACGCTGCCTGAGCTCACCCTCCTCAAGCTGGTGAAGTTCAAGCGCTCGCTCGCCGAATCCATAGACTCGAAGCACCTCGCCGGTAGCCCCCGGATGACTGGCCGCGCTCAGCCAGAGCTCCAGAGAGTTTCCGCTGTCGATCAGCAGAAGCTGATGGCTGCGGGCAAATGCGTAGGGCAGGGGATGCCGCATGGTCAAGGTCGGGTGGGGGCCGGTCTTGGGCTCGTGCTGGATCCAGACGGGCTTGCACTCGAGGGCGCGATGGGGGGCAAGACAGGCGCGCCTTCGATTCGCATCACCGAGCTGGGCTGCGGCCGGGCGCCTTGCTGCAGGCCGCGCATCAGATCGTAGCGGTCAAGGGATAGATTTTGTGTGGCCGATGCATCGCGGACCACAATGGGCCGAAGGAAAACCATCAGATTGCTCTTGTTGCGCTTGCGCCCCTCGCTGCGGAAAAGGCGCCCGAGCAGCGGAATGTCGGCCAGTCCTGGAACACGGTCCTCGTTGCCGGAAAACTCATCCTGCAGCAATCCCCCGAGCACAACGATGGCGCCATCTTCGACCAGGACATTCGATTCAATCGATCGCTTGTTGGTGATCAAGCCACTGGAGCTTACGGTTGGGGAGATGCTGGAGACTTCCTGAAAGATTTGCATGCGCACCGTACCGCTCTCGCTGATCTGGGGTTTGACGCGCAGGGTCAGACCCACATCGCGCCGCTCGATCGTTTGGAAGGGGTTGACCGATCCGGACGGGCCGGTGTTGGCATTGGTGTACTGTCCCGTGACAAACGGCACGTTTTGGCCGACGACGATCTTGGCCTCTTCGTTGTCCAGGGTGAGCAAGGTGGGTGTCGACAGAATGTTGCCATCACCCGTCTCCTGCAGAAATCGTCCCAGCATGCCCAGGGTGTAGACACCGCCGTTGCGGTTGAGGAGGCCGAAATTCAGTCCCCGGCCCGGTACCACATTGCCGCTCGCGCCCTGTGTCTGCAGGGTGATGATGTTGTTGCCCCCCGTACCGAAATTGGTACCCAGGAGCCCGATCGTACCGTCGCCTCTTTGCCCTATGGGGGTTTGCCACTGGATGCCGAATTCCTCGGCTTTATCAGCCCGCACTTCAACGATGAGGCTCTCTACCAGCACTTGTGCCCGACGCGTGTCCAGCTGGTCAATCACGGACCGGAGTTGACGATAAACCGGTTCAGGGGCGCTGATGATGAGGGAATTGGTGGCAGGTTCAGCCTGAATCTGTCCACCGATCTGGGGCAGGTTGGCGGCAGTGCCCGAGGCGCCAGGTGTCGTGGCCGCAGGCGAGGCGGCTCCAGCAGGGGCCGGCGCGCCAGCTCCCGAACGTGTTTCATTGGCGGCCAAGGCTGCTCTCAGCGTGATGGCCAATTTGGCGGCATCGGCGTTTTTCAGGTAAACCACATGAATATTCCCCGCCGGCCCGGCCGGACTGCCCGGCTGGTCCAGCCGTTCCACCAGGCTGCGAGCCAGAGCCAGCCGGGCCGGATTACCCGCTCTGATGATGACCGCGTTGGCGCGCGGTTCGGCCATCACGGTGGTGCGGTAACTTGCATCACCGGCCTGCCCAGCTCCCGCTGCGGGCTGAGACTCCAGAAGACGAAGGGCCATTGGAACCAGGTCAGAGGCAATCGCATGCCGCAGCGCAACCACCTCGATATCTGTTGCATTGGGGATATCCAGGGCTGCGATGATGCGTCCGACCCGCTGCAGGTTGTCCGCATAGTCGGTGACGACCAGTGAGTTATTGCCTGGGCTGACGTTGATGGAGTTGTTCGGGCTAATCAAAGGCCGCAGGATGGGAACCAGGTTGTTGGCGTTCTCGTGGCTGAGCCTGAAGATTTGGGTTGCGATCTGGTTGCCGGGGATCGCAGCCGGCTTGTCGCTCACATTTCCACCCTGGAGCTTGGCCTCGGCCTCTGGCACGATCTTGTAGAGGCCTGCCGACTCCACCACTGCAAAACCCTGCAATCGCAGGGCCGCCAGAAATTGATCGTAAGCCGCTGCGCGGCTCACTGGCCGGTCGGTGTTGAGCGTCATCGTGCCCTTCACTCTGGGATCGAGGACGACGCTTCGACCGGTGATCAGGGCCACGGCACGGGCCACTTCGGCGATCTCGGTGTTGGTAAAGCTCAGGGAAACCATATTCCCTGGCTTTGGGGCGGATGTTGCGGCCTGTGCCGGGGCGGCGTTTTGGGCCTTGGATGGCCCGCTCCCCATGAAAACGAGGCAGAGGGATGTTGCAATCGCAATTTTTTTCATGGGGCAAAACCTCTTCCGAGGGAAAGGATGGAGCGTCGGCCTTCGCGCTGGCCGATGATATTGAGTACGGTATTGAGGACGGGTTCGAGTTCCGGTGATGTACTGGCCTCGCCGGTAAAGTGCAGTCGCCCTTCGAGCCAATGCCCACGTCCCTGAAGAAGCAGGGCGCCCCCTGAAGTCTTCAGAGAGATAGAGGGCCGGGCTCCTCCCGACAGGTCGACCTGGTATCTTCCAATCGGTTTGAGCGGCGAGAGGGGCGTGCTCAGGTTTTGAATATCCAAGCGCGCCAGCCCTCGCCATTGCGCCCGACCCTCGCTCCAGCCCCAATGCAGGCCTTGAGTGCTCAGATGAATGTTCCCCGCGGGCTTGAGCGTGTTCAGCGGAGTGCCCAGTCCTGCCAGCACATCAGCGGGCCAAATGGACTGCAGGTCAGCCAAGCTCAGTTCAGGCCGCCAATCCTTGATCGATAGCCGTATTTGCCCGGTCTGACTCATGCAGCATCGGGCGCGGACATGAACCATCAGTGCCGAGGTCGTTGCGCCCACACTCCATTCGATTCGATCGGGCAACAAGGCCCGGTCGCGGCTGCCTGGCCCGGCGGTCAGAGCTATGCGAGCTGATCCGGACCAGATCCGGCCGGCCGGCTCGACGAGTTGAACCGGGCTGTCCGGGCCCACCAGGCCGGTCAGCCATCGCGCCGGTGCGTGGTAGGCCACTGAGACTCCCACGCCCGCCAGAAAACCGAGCAGGGCCCAGGCCCATCCCGCGCGGCCGGAGGCGGCCTTGGGCGCGCTCAGATGTCGCTTCATGGCTGTGCCAGCTCCAAGGTCATACGGCCGGCCCAGTGTGCTGTCTCGACTTCCCGCAACGATGCCTGCACCAGCCGAGCGCCAGTCTGCGGACCTACAGTCTGCAGCCAGTTTGCCAGTTCTTCGGTAGGCGCCCGCTTGAGCTGAACGACGACGCGCCCGCCCGCCTCCGATGTGGCCTGCCCGCCCATTTTTTCAATGGATCGCTTGAGAGCCTCTAGCCCTTGGGCCGGGTCAAGTCGGGCCTGCTTTTGCAGCGCCGTCGCCTGGCCTGCCAGTTGCTGTATCGAGCTCAAATTTTGCGTCAGTTGCACCCGTTGAGCGGGAGCTGTTTTCCATAGTTGCAGGGCTGGGCGAATCGAGTAGAACCAGAGCAGCAGCAACACCAGCAAACCAGCGGCCAAAGCCATCAGCCATCTTTCGCGCGGGGCACGCGACTGCCACAGCTTGATGAGCTGCGAGTTCGGGCCAATCGGGTTCATCATGGCGCGGTGGCCTTGATCTGCCATTGCGAATCCTTACCTTGCAGGCTGTAGCCCTTGGATGCCAGACTGACCTGGAGCGGCTTGATGCTTTCCTCGGCCAGGGGCCAAGCGCTGAGCGTTATCTGGCCGGTGGCAAATTCAAGTTGTCCGATGGCGGGGGCTCCCGATTCGGCCAGTATTGTCAGCATAACGCCCAGATCACCGGCCCCTGGCGCGCCGGTTTTTTGGGCCAAATCCCGCACCGCACGCTGCATTTGCGCCAGCGGATCGATCACGACTGGGGTCTGCGGGAAGGTCTGACGCAGCAGGGCAGCTTGCTCACTTCTCAGGCTTTCATGTGTGCGGTTTTCACGCCAGGCCCAAGCTTGTAGACCCAAGGCTTGCACCAGAAGCAGCAGCGCCAAACCCCAACGCACAGCCTGCCATTGTGGGGAACTCCAGAGGCGATGGAGGATCCGCTGGGCTACGCTGTGCCAACGCCTTGAAGCGCCGGTCGCCAGATCGAATTGGGCCAGGTCCCAATCGGATTGGGCAGCCAGGGACATCCGTTGAGCCGGCGACAACACGTCAAACCGCTTGTGCAGTATTCGTTCAGCCAGGTCCACGAGTTGGGGTTCAGCCCACAAACTGCCGTCTTCATCGTTCGCTGCCTGGCTGATGGCTTGCCAGCTGCTCTGGGTTGTTAGCGGCAAGGCCTGAACCCCTGTGGGACTGACTCGTACCCAATGGGTCAAACCACCTTCCCCCACCAAAAATTGAGCGGACTGGCCCGGCTGAAATTCGGGGACGATGCGCTGTATGTCGTGACCTGCAGTCCGCACCGCCGTGATCTGCTGCATCAGCCAAGCTTTGTCGCAGACGGCGACGTCCGAGGCCTCGCCTGCAGTCCAGTCGGGAGCCAGCGCCAGATGTAACTCGGCCGGATCGCTGAGCAGTTCTTCCTCGAGCAGCCCGGCTAAGGCCGCGCGCACTTTTTGCGCCGGCAGGCGTGGCAGGGTTACGCGCTGCCAAGACAGTTTGAAGGCGGGAAGGATCAGAATCACCGGGACCGATCGGGGCCAATCGCCCGGCGAGCCGTTGAGGCGCTCCGCATCAAGGCTGGAGCCGGTCAAGCTTGGTTCTTGCCTGTCCATCACCAGCCAGGCAGACCAAGGCTCAGGCGGGTTGAGATTCGGGCTGGCGAGAATCAAACTCATGGGTCAGAACAACTCAGATTTTTGGACATTATCCTTCGATCGATGGCAAGACCAACCTGAACGACTGCAGGTTTTACGAGACGCGGTCCGATGAAAGCAAGAAACTTCCGCAGGGGCAGTGGATCGTTATCGATCAGACGCGGGGCATGGCTTGTTTCCCGCAACCGGCCAGGATGCACCTTCAAGTCGCCGGCAACCGCCGGTGATAAAGCTCCAGCAATTTTTCTGCGGTGGCTGAGGGCTGTTCCTCATGCGAGAGATGACCCAGGCCCTCAAAGCGTGTCAGTGTGGCCCGCAGCGTCGGATCGAGCAGCGGCAGAACCTTCTCGGCCTGTGAGGGTCGCACCGTCTTGTCGCCAGTGGCCACGATCAGATCCAGTGGCACGCGCAGGCGTGGCAGCCGCTCGGCCAGTTCATGCAGATCCCACTGGGCCATCATCCCCAGCGCCGCCGCCGCGTGGCTGGGGCTGGCCACCAGCTTGGCATAAAGGTCCACGCCTTCCTCGCTGATGCGCGAGCCGGTGCTGTACAGCAGTCGCTCGGTCACCGCACGGTCTCTGGCCTGATGGGCAAACAGTCGGGGGATCCAGTGCATGCCTGCCATCAGGCGAGCGGCTGGCGAGAAGAACTGGCCGGCCAAGCCGTGCAGCGGCAGCAGCGCACCATTGAGGCTGACGATCAGGCGGGGCTTGCTCAGACGCTCCAGAGCCATGTACACAGCCACCGCTGCGCCGGCGGAGTGACCGACGATCAGGTCGGGTTGCAGCTTGAGCGTTTCCACCAGGGTCTGGGTGCCTCGAGCCATGCCGGCCAGTGACAACAGAGAAGATGAGGCGCCAGCGGCGGGCAATTCGGTGAAGGCGTGGCCAGGCAGGTCCAGACTGATCACCTGCAGATGACCGGCCAGCAGCGGGGCGACGTCTCGCCAGGAATGCGAAGACGCGCCTGTACCGTGCAGCAACAGGACGGTGGTTGCATGCGGTGCTGGCGCTGGCCAGTGCTGTACATGCCAGCGCAGACCGGCGGCCTGCACAAAGCGGCTGCGCTCGCGGTGCGGCCAGTTCTGCCCGTCGCGTTCCCAGTCCAGAGCGGCCAGAGTGCTCATCGGTCCTCAGGATGCCTCAGGCCGTGCCAGGCGTACCGCTTGCGAGAGCTTGTTCGCATCAGCATGCGGCAGAGGAAGGTAGTGGGCGCCCAGGGTTTGCGCCAGGGTTTGCGCGGCTTGTTGCGCCTGAGGCGAAGTGTCGATCAGCAGACAGGTTACAGCCTGCGCCGCCAGGCTTCGGGCTGCGGTCAGGGCGTCTTCGGTGGCCTTGGTGCGGCCAGGGCTGCCGTCCTGCGCAATGTTGGCCCGGCCATCGGTCAGAAGGACCACCAGGGGTGTATCGCCACTGCGGCTGATCTGGTGGGTCAGGGTCTGCGTGGCTTGCAGGGCTGCGGCCAGGGGCGTGCCGCCACCGCCGGGCAGGGCGGCCAGTGCGCGTTTAGCCCGGGTCAGGGATCGCGTCGGTGGCAAGAGCAGTTGGGCCTGTGTGCCGCGGAAGGCCAGCACCGCCACTCGGTCGCGCCGCACATAGCAGTCGGCCAAGAGCAGTTCAACCGCCCCCTTGGCTTCGGCCAGTCGGTTCAGGGCCGATGAGCCTGAAGCATCGACCACGAAGACGGCTGTGGTTGAAGTGTTCTGGCGAAAGCGCTTGATATGGAAATCCTCGCGGCGCACTTCGATGCGGCGTGAGGCAGTGGGCGCGGGCGGGCGGCTGCGTTTTCGCAGGGTCTGCCAGGGCGCAGCCGCGCGCAGGGTGGCCAACACGTGCAGGCGCGCGCCGTTTCGCAACTCGCCTCGCATCGCGCCCAAGGGCCGTCCGCGTCGCCGATTCTTGACCGAGGCGCCGGCCTTGCCCGCTCCGCCGTGCAGGGCCCGGACAGACCGTTGGGCTCGCAGCATGGCCAGCAGTCCGGGCGACAGGCTGGCCTGAACTGCTGCCACCATGAGTTCCTGCAGCTGTTCGGCACTGGGTAAGTCCAAGGCTTGTTCTTCGGCTTGCGGCTGGGCTGGCGGCGTTTGTGGGGCCTGCGCCTCTGGCGGCTCCGGTGGCGGCTGCTCTGACTGCGGGTCGGCCTCGGTGGTTTGGTCTGGAGGCAGACGGGTGGCGCGCGGAGCGAGCACCAGCCGGGCGGCCAGCGTGGCCTGGTCCGTGCTGACGCTCGAGGCGCCCTGGAGGGCAGCGGCCGCGCGGGCTGCCCGCGCGGCCAACAGCGGCGGGCGCAGGGAGTCGATGCCCAGGGCCATGGCGGTGCCGCAAAGGGCCTGGAGTTGAGAGTCGGGCAGTTCAATATGCGGCAGGCGCAGACGCGCGGTCATCACCTGTTCAGCGTTCACCCATTCCTGTAACTCCAGTTCCGCAGCCCGCGCCAGCGACCCTTGCTCATCCTCGATCTGTGGCGCGCACAGCCAGAAGGCCAGGCGGTCTTGCAGGGCCGGATGCAGGGCTTCGTCCGGGTCCTGACCCTCATCCAGGGCGAGCAGACCGATGGCCGTCTCTACGGCATCGGCCAGGCCCTCGCGCTGCAGATCGACCCGCCGGTTGTCCAGCGCAGCCGTCAATCGGGCCGCAGTCTCTGCCGGCAGCCGCTCGGCCATGGCCAGCAGCAGCAGGCCGCCATGGCTTTGACCGATGAGCCCGCTTCTGAGCACGGGTCGACCGCTGGCCAAGGTGGCCGGAAGGTCCAAGCCGCCCAGCAGTTCGCTGTCGCCGATGCCTGCCGGCATGCGTCTGATCGGCGTGCCCTGCGGCAGCAGGCTTTTGAGTCGATCCAGCCAACACTGGCGCCAGGCAGTGGGTCCGCTGCGCAGGCAGGCACCGCCCAGGCCGATGGGGTCAACAGCGAGCAGGGCGGCGGCCCAGGCTTCGTCGTCTGACAGCAGAGCCTGAGCAGGGTTCAGCGGGTCTTCGGTGAGCGCCGGGGTCGATTGGACCGGCCGATTCCGGGCGGTGGGGGGCCGAGTCTGGGATGGATGGGCGTGCATGGCCGTCGGTGGGGTCAGGGCCGGCGGCTTGGGGCGGGACAGCCAGAACCCTTTGGGCGTGCCGATCAGGCCGGCATGAGTTCGGACAACACGCGCTCGATCCGGATGGTCGAGCCGGTATCGTCCAGCACGTGCCGGCGCAGGCGATGGCGCAGCGCCGGTGCCGCCACGCGGCGCAAATGGCTGTCGTGGACCTGTCGATCGCCCTCCAGGGCGGCACAGGCGCGGGCGGCCCGCATCAGCGTCATGTCGCCGCGCAGCCCGTCGGTGCCCAGGGCCATGCAAAGTTCCGAGGCGCGCTGCCGCGCAGCCTCGGGGATGTCGATGTGGTGCAGTCGCTTGCGCGCCTGGGTGATTTTGCGACGTATCTTGTCGGCCTCTTTTTCCCACTGCGCACAGAAGCCAGCCGGATCGTTCTCGAAGGCTTCACGGCGGCGCACCACCTCAACCCGGCTGGGCAGATCGCCTGGGGTCTTGACTTCCACGGACAGACCGAAGCGGTCGAGAAGCTGAGGCCGCAGTTCGCCTTCTTCGGGGTTGCCGCTGCCCACCAGCACAAAACGGGCGGGGTGACGTACCGAGAGCCCTTCGCGTTCAATCACGTTTTCACCTGATGCGGCCACGTCGATCAACAGATCGACCAAATGGTCTTCCAGCAGATTGACCTCGTCGATGTAGAGAAAGCCCCGGTTGGCACGGGCCAGCAGCCCGGGTTCGAAGGCTTTGATGCCCTGAGACAGCGCCCGTTCAAGGTCCAGCGCTCCCACCACCCGGTCCTCGGTAGCCCCCAGCGGCAGATCGACCACAGCAACAGCCCGGGTATGGGTCTTGAGTCTTGTGCCCTCGGCCATAGCGCTGCGGCAGCTTTCGCAGCAGCGCTGGGGTTCGGCCGGGTCGCACTGGTAGGGGCAGTCGCTGACCACCCGCATGGCAGGCAAAAGGCTGGCCAACCCACGGACCGCGGTTGACTTACCGGTGCCGCGGTCACCGAGCACCAGAACGCCTCCCAGGGTGGGATCGATGGCGGCCATGAGGATGGCCAGTTTCATCTCGTCCTGCCCGACGATGGCGGCGAAAGGGAAGGTGTACGCCATAGGGCGAGTATGACACACGAATACATCACTACATGTCAACCTAAAGTGACACATAAGGGTTTCTGCTAGGTTCGAGCCATCCCAACGGCCGGACGCTGGGGCTCAGCCAGAGGGCCTTGTGACCCTCTCGTGTCGTTCAAGCGTTCGGGTGATCCGTACGGCGTGCCTCGGTCGTTTCGGTGGGGCTGGATCCGTCTTGCGCCTGGGCCTGGGCCGCTTCACGCGCTTTTCTCTCGGCCACGCTCCTGCCATGCGCCTGCCTCGCATCGCGAATTTGCCAGATGCCCCAAATCAGCACCAACCCAAAAATGCCCAGTTCCAGCCAGATGCCCATTGAATCCTCCCGGGGCTGCGTCGCTCCGATGACACCCGGATTCTTTCACGCTTGCGATGCCGTGCGTGATGGACTGATTCAGGCGGGCATCGGTGTCGCCGCCCGACTCGACCGTTTGGCGGTCCTGGACATCGGCGCGAAGGGCCTGTCGATTGCAAGCGTCCGCTATGGCGTTATCAGGGTGCCGATGGTTGCCGTCGCGCTGATGGTGCCCCGCTGCTCCGGCGGGTCCGGTGCATGGCGGCCGCATTCACCGCTCACTGCTTCGGGGTCAGCCGTGCTGATCAAGTGCGTTCGTAGCTCACAAAGCTGTAGTTCAGACCGCTGCTTGACTGTGCCAACTGGCGCGCGGTTTCGCGCCATTGCGACCCGAGTCGCGGCGCAAAAGCATCGCCCTGAAACTCTTGATGGATTTCGGTCACTTCCACCCGCTGGGCCATGGGCAGGGCTTGAGCATAGATCTGTGCCCCGCCGATGATCCACACCTGCTCGAGCCCCGCACACAGTTCCAGGGCCTGCTGCAGGCTGTCTGCCTGCTCCGCACCGCGGGCCCGCCACGATGGCTGACGCGTGAGCACGATGTTGCGCCGCCCCGGCAAAGGCTTGAATCGATCCGGCAGCGAGTCCCAGGTTTTGCGTCCCATGATCACCGGATGGCCCTGGGTCAGGGCGCGAAAGCGGGCCAGATCTTCGGGCAGGTGCCAGGGCATTTGGCCCTGATGTCCGATCACCCGGTTGGCCCCTTGCGCGTAGATCAGCGCGATGCGAGGCTTGGCGAGCATCAGACCGCCACCGGCGCCTTGATGGCCGGATGGTGCTCGTAGCCCACCACCTCGAAGTCCTCAAAGGCGTAGTCGAACAGGCTGGCTGGCCGGCGCTTGATCACCAGTCTGGGATAGGGCAGGGGCGTGCGCGAGAGCTGTAGATCCACCTGTTCCTGGTGGTTGCTGTAAATGTGGCAATCGCCGCCGGTCCAGATGAAGTCGCCCACTTCCAGGTCGCACTGTTGGGCCACCATATGGGTGAGCAGGGCGTAGCTGGCAATGTTGAACGGCACGCCCAGGAAAATATCGGCACTGCGCTGATAGAGCTGACAGCTCAGCCGTCCGGGCTGACCCTTTTGACCCGGGGCCACGTAGAACTGGAAGAAGGCGTGACAGGGCATGAGCGCCATCTTGGACAGTTCGGCCACGTTCCAGGCGCTGACGATGATGCGGCGGGAATCGGGGTTGGATTTCAGGGTCTTGATGACATCAGCAATCTGGTCGATGTGTCCGCCATCGGGCGTGGGCCAACTGCGCCATTGCACACCGTAGACCGGCCCCAAGTCACCGTCTTCGCGGGCCCATTCGTCCCAGATGCTCACCCCGCGCTCACGCAGCCAGTTGTTGTTGCTCGAGCCCTGGAGGAACCAGAGCAGTTCGTAGATGATGCTCTTGAGGTGTACTTTCTTGGTGGTCACCAGCGGAAAGCCCTGCCGCAGATCAAATCGCATCTGATAGCCAAAAACGCTTTTGGTGCCGGTGCCGGTGCGATCCGGTTTGAACACGCCGTGGGTGTCGACATGTCGCATGAAGTCTTCGTACTGCGAAAAAACAAGTGGGGTATTCATCGTCGATGCTGGCCGCTGCAAGGGTTGTGGGTCATTGTAGGAGCCGTGTCCTTGCGGTGATGGAGCGCCTGTCGGACCCGGGCAATGCGCTAGCGGGACAGGACGCGTCCAGGATTGAAGAGCCCCTGCGGATCCAGGGCCTGTTTGATGGCGCGCATCATTTGCAGGGCCACCGGACTCTTGTGATGGGCCAGTTCTCCCACCTTGAGCGAGCCGATCCCGTGCTCGGCGGAAATCGAGCCGCCGAAGGCCTGCACCGAGGCATAGACCAGCGCATTGACCCGCGATTCCTGGGTCTGCAAAAACAGCTTGGCATCCTGACCCTCGGGCGCCTGCACATTGAAATGCAGGTTGCCATCGCCCAAGTGGCCGAAATTGACCAGTCGCACTCCGGCAATTTCGCGGGCCAGCAGAGACTCGGTGTGGCGTACAAACTCACCGATGCGTGAGATGGGTACCGAGATGTCATGCTTGATGTTGAGCCCCTCTTCTGCCTGAGCCAATGGGATGGCCTCCCGGATGTGCCAGAGGGCACGGGCCTGTGTCTGGCTTTCGGCCACCACCGCATCGCCAATGATCCCCTGTTGCAGGGCCCGATCCAGAAGGTGCTCCAAAGCCTGCCGAGCGTGCTCGCTCGACTCCTGGTCTGACTGCTCTAGCAGCACGCAATAAGCACTGTCTTGATAGAGCGGTACGCGTAACTGCTGGAAATGCCGGGCCACCAAGCTCAGCGCAAAACGCCCCATCACCTCAAAGCCTGTCAGACCCGATCCCAAATGCGTCTGGGCCAGCCCCAGCAAGGCGACAGCCTGCTCCATGTCGGGGACGGCCACCCAGGCGGTCATTTGCGCGGCCGGCTGCGGGTACAGCTTGAGCGTTGCAGCGGTGATCACCCCCAGCGTGCCTTCGCTGCCGATGAACAGGTCGCGCAGGTCGTAGCCGGTGTTGTCCTTGCGCAGACCCTGAAGACTGTCCCAGACCAGCCCCTGGGCATTGACCACCTGCAGACCCAGGCATAAGTCTCGGGCGTTGCCGTAGCGCAGCACCTGTGTGCCCCCGGCGTTGGTACCCAAATTACCCCCCACGGTGCAACTGCCTTCGGCCGCCAGACTCAAGGGAAACAGCAGGCCCTGCTCTTGTGCCGCCATCTGCAGAACCTGCAAGACACATCCGGCCTCGACGGTGGCCGTCATGTTGGCCTTGTCGATCGCCAGTACCCGGTTCATGCGCTGCAGGCTTAACACCACTTCAGTCCCGCTCTCGTCGGGCGTCGATCCCACCACAAGGCCGGTATTGCCGCCCTGGGTGACGATGGGCGCACCTTGCCGAGCGCAGGCCTGCACCACCCGCGCCACCTGATCGGTGTTCGCCGGTCGCACCACGGCCCGTGCCTTGCCACGTCGGCGCTTGCGCCAGTCGGACTCCCAGGCCGACAGATCACCCTGGGTCAAGACATGCTCGGCCCCGCAGATCTCGGTCAAGGCTGTGATCAGATCCTGGCCCCGTTCCGCCCGGTTCATATTGCAGTCTCCGAGGCCGTCCGAAGTTTGGCCTGCTTCAGTCGGATGCGCACGTGCAGAGCGCAGGCGGTAAACAGGCTCAGGCACAACACCACTTCGATCAGACCCAGCCAATTGCCGGGAGGCTGGTCGCTCCACGCGCGCACCACCCCTTCGGTGAAATACAACCAGACCATCAGGCTCACCCACCGGTAGGTGTAGAGCTTTCTTTTGAGCAGACCGGCCAGGGGCACACAAAGCGGCAGCACCTTGAGTGCCAGCAAAGAGCCGCCGGGCCGAATCGGCGCCAGCCACATCTCCCAGAGCAGGCCCAGGGTGATCAGGCCCAATAAGCTGCCGACAGCGAGCCAGCGGGTGAGGTCGACCGAAGGGTGATGCATGGGGATGGCATGATACCGGCCATGCCTGAACCTTCCATTGTTCGGGGTCTGCTCCTGTTTCCGTGGCGTCAGACCTTTATGACCTTGCGTGAACGATTCCGCGAGGATCGCCTGGGCTTGAGTGCGAGCAGCCTGACTTTCACCACATCGATTGCGCTGGTGCCTTTCTTCACCGTGGTCCTGGCGGTATTCACCGTCTTCCCGGTCTTCGCCAAGATGCAGGGCCATCTGCAGGCCTGGCTGGTCGAGAGTTTGGTGCCGGAGCATATGGCCCGGCAGGTCATGGCTTATCTGACGCAGTTCACACGCCAGGCCAGCCGGCTCGGGGGTGTGGGCCTGGCGGTTCTGGCCTTGACCGTCACGGCTTTGGTGCTGACGATCGATCGCACGCTGAACGCCATCTGGCGGGTGCCCCGAAGTCGGCCACTGGCTCAGCGATTGCTGGTTTACTGGGCGGCCATCACGCTCGGGCCCTTGCTGCTGGCTGCCAGCTTGGCCGCGACCGCTCAGACACTGACCTTCTTAGGGCTCTCGAATGCGAGCGGCCGATGGGTGGCGCAGTTGATCGAGGGCCTGGAGTTTGTCTTGCATGCCGGGGCATTGGCTGCCTTGTTTCGTTACATGCCCAATACCTATGTGCGCTGGGCGCATGCGTGGATCGCAGGACTGTTCGCAGCGGCCGGTTTGGCGCTGGCCAAGCTGCTGCTCGCTCTTTATCTCAAGGCGGTTCCGACCTACTCGCTGGTTTACGGCGCTTTTGCGACGGTTCCGATTCTGCTGATGTGGATTTACCTGGCCTGGATCATTGTGCTGGTGGGAGCTGTGGTTTGCGCCTATCTCCCCAGCCTTCTGGCTGGGCATATTCGGGCGGTATCGGCGCCAGGCTCTGCTTTCGAAATGGCTTTGGCGTGCCTGCAGCACTTACACCGGGCTCGCGCATCGGGCCCGCCGCACGGGATGACTGCGCGGGAGCTGGCTTTCAAGCTGCGAATCGACCCGCTGCAGTTACAGCCGGTCTTGCAGGCGCTCAGGCAACTGGACTGGATTGCGGCGACCGACCCTCGCATGGGCGACGAGCAGATCTGGATTTTCTTGGCCGACCCTGATCAAACGGTCATGGCGCCCTTGGTTGAGGCCCTGTTGCTTGAATGCAGTCCCGCCACCGAAAGGTTTTGGCAGGGCAGCGGCTGGCAGACGATGCGTTTGCGATCGATTCTTTAAGGGCCCAGGGCCAGGCCTGGGGGCAGCCCTGCCTATCTGAGCCTCAGAGGGGCTGCATAGCCAGTCATCTCGAGGTAACCCAGGCCCAGCCGCTGTCCCCGGCTGTCGCGTATTTCGCTCAGACCTTCCCAATAGATGGCGCCCGTACTGCTGCGACTGTCGAGCTCTTGGTTGTCGAGCAGGGCCACGACGCGGTAGTGGCCACCAGGGGTCTCGATGCGCCAGTGGACCGGATAGCGGGCCTTGGACATCGGGCTGACCCAGTGGGTGAGGGGGTCCATCCGAATGTCTTGGGCGGCAAAGTTGCGCAGAACGCCGTCTGCGCTGCGAAACGATCCGCCGGCCCACAAGGCGCTGCCATCGGCACGGCGCAAGCGGAAGGCGGTCAGGGCGCCGCCATCCTCGAAATTCATGCCGATCCAGTCCCAGCCCACAGCTTCGGGATGCAAGATTTCCTCGCTCCATTCTTGATCCAGCCAGGCACGGCCTTCGATGGGCACTTTCTTGCCCTTCAGGCCAATCCATCCGCGAGCGGCCAACTGCGGCTGACTGTAGTAGTAGCTGGCCTGCTTGGGCTCTGGACCTTTGCGCGAGAGCCCCTGCTGTCCCTGCAGCAGCAGCGGCTGCGTGGTTTTGAAGCTCAGGTCCAGCGCGATCTCCCGGGCTGGCAAAAGGGCGCGATAGGTGCTGGCCTCTACCGGTCCTTCGCGCCTGAGCTGCCAGCGATCCAGGCGCAGATCGGTGTCATGGGTGGCGGCCTGTGCCAGTCCGAAGCCTTCGCGTGCGATAGCTTGGTCATGCCAGAGTCGGCCTTCCTGTAGGTCAGTGACCGCCACATGCGCGAAGATCAATTGCCGCGCCGCAAAACGTGAACGGATGCTTTGCGCCTCGTCAACCCGGGTGCGAAAGAAGGTCAGTTGAAAGCCCAGCATGAGGCCATCGGGGGATCGACCGTAGCCTGTGATGTACCACCACTCGGTGCGCAACGAGGGATGGGCTCCGAAGTCACGCGGGAAGGTCAGGCGTTGCGAGGGCAGGGCATGAGCGGCCCGCAGGCCTGGACCGACCAGCATCGATTGGGCCGCAATGCCCAGCAGCAAACGGCGGCTGGGGCCCATCACCAGTCCTCCTTGACAGCCATCACCGCCTCGCCGCTGGCGGCCGCGCGTCCGGCCAGCCAGGCGGTGAGGGTGCCGGCTGCCATCACGGCCAAGGCCAGGGTCAGCAAGGCCCACCAAGGGATGTGCAGGTCCATGGTCCAGCGAAAGCTCTGGGGGTTGATTACATGCACAAGAACGAGGGATACCCCCAGGCCCAGCAAGATGCCGGCCAGAGCGCCCACCCCGGTCCAGGCCAGACCCTCGCCGGCCACCACGGCCAGCACCTGGCCCCGCCGCAGGCCCAGGTGGGCCAACAGGCCAAATTCCTTGCGCCGGGCCAGTACCTGGGCACTGAAACTGGCGGCCACGCCGAAAAGACCGATGCCAATAGCCACGGCCTGCAGCCAATAGGTCACCGCAAAGCTGCGGTCGAACACGCGCAGTGAAATGGCCCGAATCTGCGCGCTTGAGGCCATCTCAAGCCCAGGCGGTGGCGCCGATCCCAAAGCCGTCTGCAGACGCTCGGTGATGGCCTGCCGGGTCACCGATTCGTCTTGGCCGGGGGTCAGCCACAGCGCCAGATCATTGATGCGGACATCTCCGGTCAGGGCCCGGTAGTCGCGTTCGTCCATCATCACCGCGCCAAACTGACGGGCGTAGTCACGCCATATGCCCGCCACAAAAAGACGCTGCCGCCCCTCCAGGCCTAGCGCTCGCTCCAGAATCGGCAGGTTTTGCCCCGGCCGCGCCTGGTACAGGTCGACCATCGCCTCACTGACGTATACCGCGCGCTGCCCGGCCGGCACGGGCAGGGCCTGACCGAGCAGCGGCAGCTGCCGTTCCGGCTCGCTGAGGTCTCGCGCAATCAGGCTGACAGCGGGCTGGCCGGTTTGCAGCGTCAAGGCGGTCACGCGCAAAGTGTCAAGCCGAGCCACTCCCGGAACTTGACGCAGGGCCTCGATCACAAGCGGCTCGAAGTACACCGTGTCAGCTGCTGATGAATTGCTGCTACTGCGCAGGTACAGGTCGGCCGGTAGCACCACATCGAGCCACTGACTGACCGACACCCGAAAACTGCTGACCATCACCGTCAGCGCCACCGCCAGGCTCAGGGCGGCTACCACGCCGCTGACGGCTACCGTTGCGCTTTCTCGCACCCGTCCGGCCCTTTCGATGGCCAGCATCGGCAGCAGGCGATGGCCCAGCCAGTGCCGGGCGGGACGGTGCATCAGGGCGATCAGGCCGGGCAAGGCGGTGATGCCACCGACCAGCATCAGGGCCACCGATGCGTAGGCTCCCAATGCCATGCCGCCGATGGGGGGCAGCAGGGCCAGCAGGACGCTGCTGCCCAAAAGCGCCAGGCTCCAGCCCAGGCGATGAGCCCTCTCGGAGTTCAGGCCCAGGCCTTTGAGGGTTTGGGCTGGCGGCAGCGCCGCAGCGGCGCGGGCGGGCCACCACCCCCCCAGGACGGCCGCCAGCACGCCCAGGCTGCCGTAGGCCCAGGCGGCGCCGTTGCTCCACTGCAAGGTGGGCTCAGTGCCGGGGAAATAACCGCCGCCCAGATCGCCGCCCAGAACGCGCAGGCCCAGCGCGGCCAGCCCGGTGCCCAGGGCCAACCCGGCCAAGCTGCCGGCCGCGCCCAGCACCAGCGATTCGCACAGGACCCACTGCAAGCGCTGTTGTCGACCCAAACCCAGCACCCCCAGAAGGGCCAGCTGGGACGAGCGCTTGGCTACGCTGAGCCAGAGCACGGAGAACACCAGAAAGGCCCCGGTGAACAGGGCCACCAGGGCCAGTACCGTGAGGTTGACGCGGTAGGCCCGCGACATGGCGCTGATACGGGAGCTCGCTTCGGCCGGTTCGATGGCCAGCAGGCGCTGCGGCCAGCCCGGCTGCTGGCGCCATTGCGCTAAAACGCCCTCGCGCGTGGCACCGGGTTGCAAGCGAACATCGATGCGCGAGAGCTCCCCAGCGCGGCCAAACAGGTCCTGCGCGGCCCCCAGATCCATGACCGCCAGGGGCGGCCCCTCAGCGGCCACGCGGCCAGCCACGACCACTTCGACCACTCGGCTGCCCGCCTGCAGCCTCAAGGGGGCATGGCCCAGCTTTTGTTGCGCGGCCGCATTGAGGAACACGGTGGCTGGCGCAAACAGCGACAGGCGGCCAGCGCCTTCCCTGGGTTGGGGCAGCCAGCCGGGCGAAATTTGCGCCGCCCGCAGCACATCAAGGCCGAGCACGCGCAGTTGGATCTTGTGTTCGCCCACCTGCGCATAGGTGGCCAGCTCCAGCACCGGGCTGGCCACTGCCACCTGTTGAGCTTGCGCCACCAGCGGGTAGACGGTCTCATCGAGGCCGCCTTGCGGAGCCCGCACCTCGAGGTCGCTTTGCCCGCCGATCGATCGACTCGCCTGCGAGAACTCGCTGAGGGCCGAGGCATTGATCAGATGCACTGAAAAGGCCAATGCCACTCCCAGCATGACAGCCAGGATGGCAGCGCCGTGGCGCCATGGGTGGTGACGCAACTCCGGCCAGGAGGCGGTGCGCAACAGTTCGGGCAGCAGGATCAAGGGCGGGGATGGGCAGGTGCGGGAGACAAATCAAGGCACTCTGGCCGAAGAGCTTGGGTGCAGGGGCGCGTCAGCGTGGGCAGTCGCCGTTGAAAGCCAGAACCAGAGGATGAAGGCCAGAAGGACCGACGATGTTATCGCGCCGACCCGCGTCTCGGGGGCGGGCGGGCTTTGTCACACCGCGGGCCGCCAGCCGCGAGAATACGGCATGAGCCTCGCCCTCCTGGCTGACCTGGTTTTGCTGCTGCACCTGACAGTTGTGCTGTTCGTGGTGATGGGTTTGCCCGCGGTGGTGATCGGTCACCGCAGGGGCTGGCTCTGGGTCAACCGTCTGGGCTGGCGACTGGCTCATCTGGTGGCCATCGGTGTGGTGGTGCTGCAGGCCTGGCTGGATCGCTATTGCCCCTTGACGGTTCTGGAGTCGTCTTTGCGCGCCCGCGCCGGCCAGCCGATCTACGAGCGCAGCTTTATGGCCCATTGGGCGCAGGCCTTGCTCTACTACGACGCACCCCTGTGGGTGTTTGCGACGATTTACACCCTTTTTGGTGCAGGCGTGGTGTGGGCCTGGTTTGCCTATCCGCCGCAGAGCGCAGCAAGGCCATTGCCCTGAGCGGGTTGGCCGGTGGCTGCCCTCAGGCCGGTCGCAGACCGCTGGCGGTCAAGCGCAGCACGCGGTCGGCTCGCCCTGCGGCCTGCTCCGAATGCGTGACCAGAACCAGGGCCGATCCTTGCGAGCGAGTCTGCGCCATCAGCGCGTCCATCACCGCGCTGGCCGTGCGCGGATCGAGGTTGCCGGTCGGCTCATCGGCCAGCAACAGATCGGGTCGATGAACCAAAGCGCGGGCAATGGCCACCCGCTGCAGTTGCCCGCCCGATAGCTGCTGCGGCAGCCTCGTCCCCAAACCCTGCAGCCCGACCGCCTCGAGCAAGCTGGCCACCCGCTCGGGCTCGCGACGGCCCAGCAGCATCAGCGGCAGCATCACGTTTTGCTGGACGTCCAGATGAGGCAGCACGTGAAAGGCCTGGAACACAAAGCCCACATGACGGCGACGCAGCAGGGCCCTCTGATCGTCACTCAGAGGGCCGAGGTCCTGGCCGCACAGGACCACGCGACCAGCCTCCCAGTGATCGAGCCCGGCCATGCAGTTGAGCAGGGTGGATTTGCCCACACCCGAGTCACCGACGATGGCTACAAATTCGCCCGCAGTCACTTCGAGATCGACCCCCTCGAAGACGGCGACCTCTGGGTAGCGCTTGACCAGCCCTTTTATTTGCAAGGGGCAGACTCGCCCGGTCGGCTCGGGGCTTGCGATCATGCCGAGCCCCAAAGCGTGTGGACCTGATGCAGCAACCGATCCAGCACCTGCCCTCCATCACAGGCGACCCGCTGGCGCTCGGGCAAGCTGCGCAGCCAAGTGATTTGCCGCTTGGCCAATTGACGGGTGGCGGCGATGCCCGTTTCAAGCACGCGCTGGCGTTGCGCGTCGTCCAAACGGGGCAGGGCCGCGCCGGGTGAAGGCCGGCCGTTGGCAGCCTCTAAAAGCACCTGCCAGCCCTGGCGGTAACCCACGCAGCGCATAGAGGGCAGGTCGGCCCGCAACTCAGGCCGCTGCATCAGGCCCCAGACCTCATCGAGCAAGCCCTGGCTGAGCATCTGCTCAAAGCGAATGGCGATGCGCTGGTGCAGCCAAGCCCGGTCCTGCGGTTCCAGGCTGAGCATTTGCACCGGCAGACGCTGACTGCTGCCGCCTCTGCGGTGGAAGGCCGACAGGGGCCGCCCCGACACCTGCCAGACCTCCAGCGCACGCGCAATGCGCTGCGAATCGTTTGGGGGCAGGCGCTGTGCGGTGATCGGATCGACCCGGGCCAGTTGCCCATGCAGGGCGGGCCAGCCCAGGACTCGAGCCTGTGCAGCGATAGCTTCGCGCACCGTGGGCTCGGCCCTTGGCATCTCGTCAAGCCCTTCGGTCAGGGCCTTGAAGTAGAGCAGGGTGCCGCCCACGAGCAGCGGATGACGCCCCCGCTGCCGGATTTGTTCAATCCGTTCCAGCGCATCGCGCCGAAACTCCGCTGCGCTGTAGGCTTGAGCCGGATCGCGAATATCAATCAGGTGGTGCGGCACCGCAGCTCGCTCTTGCGCAGAAGGCTTGGCGGTACCGATCTCCAGGCCGCGATAGACCAGGGCCGAATCCACACTGATGATTTCAATCGGCCAGCGCTCTGCCAGGGCCAGGGCAGCGGCCGTCTTGCCCGAGGCGGTTGGGCCGGTCAATGCGATCAGGGGTGGTGGATTCATGGACAGGCAAGGACCCAACAGGGCGGGTACAAGGGTAGGCCCGTGCGCGGGCATTGGCAGCGCGAGCGCAGGAAGGACGCGTGGAGCGTAGCAGATACCCGTGACCTCCAGATCTGCGCCGGGGTCATGCCCTGGGCCAGCAGGTGCTCTCTTACACTGTGGTTTTCAATCGCTATGGCCATGCAGCAGCCCGCCGCCTTCCCGCCCCAATCCAGTGACCTGACAGAGCCCAGTCGCATGGCCTGGGCCTTGGGTCTGGCCGGGCTGATCCCGTTTGTGGGGCTGGCCGCCTTGCAATGGGTCAGTCCGCCCGGATGGCGCATGCTTGCGGCCTCCGCCCTGTTGGGCTACGGGGCCCTCATCGTCAGTTTTCTCGGCGGCATCCACTGGGGCCTGGCCATGCGCGAACCTCCTGTGCCGGCGCAGCGTCTGCTCTGGGGCATTGCGCCCAGCCTGCTGGGCTGGCTGGCACTGCTCCTCGATAGCCCCTGGGGGCAAGGGGTGCTGGCCCTGAGTCTGCTGCTGTGCCTGTGGGTGGACCAGAGCGCCTACCTGCACCGGGGCTTGCGGGCTTGGCTTCCCCTCAGGCGGCTGCTGACCGCTTTCGCCACGGTCAGCGTGCTGGCCGGGGCCTTGGGTTACTGGATGGTGTGAGCCTGGCGCTCCAAGCCTGCGCACCTTCGCTCCGTGCGGTTCATTTTGGGGGGTGCGATTGACACCTACTGCGCGTAATCCAGCGGCAAAGCCGTGGTGTTCTTGAGTTCTTCCATCGCAAAGCTGCTGCTGACATCGCTCAGGTCCACGGACTGGATGAGCCTTTGGTAGACCCGGTCGTAGGCCGCGATATCGGGCACCACCACCTTCATCAGGTAGTCCACCTCACCGCTCATCCGGTAGAGCTCCATGATCTCGGGGATGTCACGCACGCTCTGCCTGAAGCGCTCGAACCAGGCCAGGTTGTGCTGGTTGGTGCGAATGGCTACGAACACGGTCACGCCCAGATTGACCTTGACCGCATCAACCAAGGCCACCTGCCGAGTGATAAAACCCTGCTCGCGTAGACGCTGCATGCGTCGCCAGCATGGCGTTGTCGACAAATGCACCGCGGCGGCTACTTCACTCAGCGGGGTTTCCGCGTTAACTTGAAGAATCTCAAGAATCTTTCGATCTACAGCATCCAGTTTCTTATTCATGATAAGCGGCGCAAATAAATCCTAATTTTGACGGTTTTTTAGACCAATCTGCAAACCTTTGCTCATCAGCAGATGCGACACTTTTCCCCCTGTTCGGCAGCATGGAAGAGCGCATGAAGACCATAGGCTTGATTGGCGGCATGAGCTGGGAGTCCACCGCCCTGTATTACCAGATCATCAATCGCGAAGTGGGGCGGCGCTTGGGCGGTCTGCACAGTGCGCGCGTGAACCTGGTCAGTCTGGACTTCGAGGACCTGGCGCATCGCCAGCGCTCAGACGACTGGAGTGGGATGGCCACAATTCTTTGCGATGCAGCGCGACGGTTGAGCAACTCAGGGGCCCAATGCCTGCTGATTGGCACCAACACCATGCATCAGGTGGCGCCTGAGGTGCAGGCCGCCACCGATCTGCCCCTGCTGCATATTGCCGACATCACCGCCGACGCCATCCTGGCGCAGGGCCTGCACAAGGTCGGCCTGATGGGTACCCGCTTCACCATGGAAAGACGCTTTTACCTGGAGCGATTGGCCAGTCATGGCATCGAATGCGTGGTGCCGGACGAGGCGCAGCGGCAAGAGATCCACCGCATCATTTTTGGTGAGCTCTTCTTCGGGGAGGTGCGCGAAGCGTCGCGCCGCTGGTTGTCCGCCTGTATCGACAGCCTGCGCGATCAGGGGGCCGAGGGCGTGGTGCTGGGATGCACCGAGTTGCCCTTGATCCTTCGGCCACAGGACAGTTGTCTGCCTGTTTTTGACACCACTGCCCTGCACGCGCTGGCGGCGGTGGATTTCGCGCTGGCAGACTGAGCAGCGGCCATGTGCCAACTGCTGGGCATGAACAGCAATGCGGCGGCCTCCATTGGTTTTTCGTTCACCGGATTCGCCCAGCGCGGCGGCGGCACGGCAGACCATATCGACGGCTGGGGGATCGCCTTCTACGAGCCGTCGGGGGCACGCTGCTTCCTCGACGATCGCCCGGCCAGCACATCGCGCCTGGCAGACTTCGTTCGCGAGTATCCGATCCGCTCGCACAACGTCATTTCCCACATTCGCAAGGCCACCCAGGGCGCAGTGGGCTTGTCCAATACCCATCCCTTCTCCCGCGAGCTGCTGGGCCGGCACTGGTTTTTTGCGCACAACGGTGATCTGCGCGATTTTCATCCGGCACTCGACGGAAGCTTTATGCCAGTGGGCAATACCGACAGCGAGCGAGCCTTTTGCTTTCTGATGCAGCGCCTGCGGCAGGCTTTCCAGCCCTCCCTGTGTATGCCGGGATGGCATGCCATCGCCCAGGTGCTTGCTCCATGCCACGAAGAGATCGCCCGCTACGGCAACTTCAATGGCCTTCTGACCAACGGCGATGCCCTGTTCGTGCATTGCTCCAGCGATCTGGCCTTGCTGCAGCGCTCACACCCATTCCCCAAAGCCAGTCTGGTCGATTGCGACCTCACGCTCAATCTCGGTGAGCTCAACCATATTGACGATCGCATGGTGATCGTGGCCACAGAGCCGCTGACATTTGATGAACCCTGGGAGCGGTTGGCCCCGGGCGAAACCCGGGTGTTCGCGGGGGGCGTGCCGGTTTGGCGACATCGCTGCCCGACGACGCGGCGGTTTCCGGTACCCGGCCAGGACAGCGCGGGAGGTTTATCGGCGGGCTGACCAAGCCAGCGCTGTGCGGATTTCAGGCTGGCCGCTTTCTGCTCACGCCCTCTTCACCGCCCCCTCATGAACAGGGCGTCGAGTTCGCGCAGCGTGATCTGTCGCCAGGTGGGTCTGCCGTGATTGCACTGGTCCGAGCGCTCGGTGGCCTCCATTTGTCGCAGCAGCGCGTTCATCTCTTCCAGGGTCAGGCGCCGGTTGGCGCGCACGGCGCCATGACAGGCCATGGTGGCCAGCAACTCGTTGCGCGCATGGGTCAGCACGCGCCGACCCTCGTGCTCTGCCAGCTCGGCCAGCACGCTGCGCGCCAGCTCCACCGCATCGCCCTGGGACAGGTGGCTGGGCACGGCACGCACCGCCAGGGTCTTGGGCGACAGGGCGGCCAGGTCCAGACCCAGTTCGAGCAGCGTGTCCTGGGCCTCCTGGACGGTGGCCATCTCCTGGGCGGTGGCGGCGAAGCTGGCGGGGATCAACAGGGGTTGGCTGGCAATGCCCGCCTGGTCCAGCTGCTGCTTGAGTCCCTCGTAGACGATGCGTTCGTGCGCCGCATGCATATCGACCACGATCAAACCCTGCTGGTTTTCTGCGAGGATGTAGATGCCCTGCAACTGGGCGATGGCGCGGCCCAGCGGCCAGTCGTTTTCGGGCAGGATCGCTTCGCTGGCTGAGCTCGTGGCCCCGAAGGCCGCAGCTTGCAGCGCTGGCTCAGCGGCCACTGACGGCTGTGCAAGGCCCGAGGCTGGCGCATTTTGCGCCGGCCACAGGGCGGCAAAGCCAGGCTGACCTCGTCCAGCATCTGGGCTTAGAGGCAGGCCGCCCTGATGCCATGAACGATTCGCGGGGGTAACGGTCGGCCGCTCTGGCGCCCAGGCTGGGAGCCCTTCGGTCTTTGCCGCCACTCCTGCGCCTGCGCCCCCGCTCTCTTGCGCGGCCAACTGGCCGGCACGCGGCGCGGCCAGGGCGTTTTCGACGGCGTGAAGGACGGCCTGATGGACCTCGCGTCCGTCCCGGAAACGCACTTCGATTTTTGTCGGGTGCACGTTGACATCCACCCGGCCCGGATCGATCTCCACGTAGAGCGCGTAGACCGGCTGACGATGCCCATGCAGCACGTCTTCAAAAGCGCTGCGGGCCGCGTGGGCAATGACCTTGTCACGAACGAAGCGGCCATTGACGTAGGCGAACTGGTGGTCGGCCCGCGAACGGGCAAGGTCGGGCAGGCCGACCCGGCCGCGCACTCGCACCGGCCGGCCCGGCCCGTCGCTGCGGTAGTCCACGGCCAGTGACTGCTGCGCGAAGTCCTGGCCCAGTACGTCGGCCATGCGCAGGCTAGCGGCCTGCTGCGGGTCTTGGCTGTGGGCGCGCCACTGTTCGATCAGTTTGCCCTCGTGCCAGATGGCGAAACTGACGTCAGCTCGGGCCAGCGCATGGCGGCGAACCGCGTCTATGCAGTGCGCCAGCTCGGTGGCGTCGGCTTTGAGAAACTTGCGCCGCGCCGGTGTGGCAAAAAACAGTTCGCGTACTTCTATCGAGGTGCCCAGCGACCGTGCCGCGGGCTTGAGCTCTCCGGTGCGGGCATCGAGTTGCCAGGCATGGTCGCCCTCAGCCGTGCGCGAGAGCATCAGCACTTCTGAGACTGAGGCAATGGCCGCAAGGGCCTCGCCCCGGAAGCCCATGGTGCCTACCGACTCAAGGTCCTGCAGCGAACCGATCTTGCTGGTGGCGTGCCGCCGCAAGGCCATGGGCATTTCTTCAACCGCAATGCCCTGGCCATTGTCTTCCACCCGGATCAGCCGAACGCCGGCGGCCGACAGGCGCAGCACCACCTCCGTGGCGCCGGCATCAAGGGCGTTGTCTATGAGTTCGCGCACCACCGATGCGGGCCGTTCGATCACTTCACCAGCAGCAATCTGGCTGATCAACTCATCGGGCAGCTCGCGAATCGGTCGTCGAGGCAAGGCGGGGGTTGAGGGCACGCAAGGATTGTAGGTGGGGCTGGATCGAGGCGAGGCCCCGGCTGACACTGGGCGCGCATGGGCTGCCTGCCAGTGAAGGTTTGTATGGGCAACGTCCCGGCGGGCCTGTTGTGGTTCGGACCATCGCCTGCCTGAGCGTGCCAGAATCGACCTATGGAATTGTTTGCCCTGCTGATTGATTTCATCTTGCACGTAGACCGCTATCTGGAGGCCTTCACGCGAGACTATGGGGCTTGGGTGTACGCCTTGCTTTTTCTGATCGTCTTCGTCGAGACCGGCTTGGTGGTGATGCCGTTCCTCCCCGGGGACTCGCTGCTGTTCATCGTGGGCACGCTCTGCGGCGCTGAACTGCTGAGCCTGCCTCTGGCCGTCGTGCTGTTGTTGATTGCAGCCATCAGCGGCGACCAATGCAACTACCTGATCGGCCGATGGGTGGGGCCTCGGGTGTTTGCCTGGCCCGATTCGCGTCTGTTCAACCGGGCGGCCTTTAACCAGGCCCATCTGTTTTATGAGCGCTATGGGGGCATCACCCTTGTCATCGCCCGCTTCATGCCCTTTGTGCGTACCTTCGCCCCATTCGTAGCGGGCGTGGCGGAGATGAATCGCGCCCGCTTTACCGTTTACAACGTGGCCGGGGCGCTGCTGTGGGTGGTGGGTCTGTGCGGTGCGGGTTACTTGTTTGGCAATCTGGCTTGGGTGCAGCACAACCTGAGCAAAATCATCTGGGGCCTGATCATCATCCCGGGCCTTTTGGCGATGCTGGGCGCTTGGCGGGCGCGACGCGCGCAGGCCTGATGGATGTGGGCGCGCAGAACCCGTGGCTACCCACAGTCCTCAGGCGCTTGCACAAGGATCTTAGAGCGCGGGTTAAAGCGGCCGGTTGCGAGCCAGGGGAGGGTTGCGGGCAAAGTATCGGTCGATCCCCCGCATCAGCGCATCGGCCAGCTGAATCTGAAATCCGCTGTCACGAAGCTTGACTTCTTCGTCGGGGTTGCTGATGAAGGCGGTTTCCACCAACACACTGGGAATGTCGGGCGCCTTGAGTACCGCAAAGCCGGCCTGTTCCACCCGCGGTTTGTGCAGTCGGCCCACGCGGGAGAGCTCCCCGAGCATGGCGCCGCCCGCTTGCAGGCTGTCATTGATTTGGGCGGTGGTGCTCATGTCCAGCAGGGCCTGGCGCACGACGTCGTCGCTGACCTTGAGATTAATGCCGCCTATGTTGTCAGCGGCATTTTCCTTGTCGGCCAGCCAGCGTGCGGCGCTGCTGGTAGCACCGCGTTCACTCAGAACAAACACGCTGGCTCCTTGCGGTCGTGGGGTGAAGAAGGCGTCAGCGTGGATGCTGACGAACAGGTCGGCCTTGACCCGTCGCGCTTTCTGTACACGGACATGCAGGGGCACGAAGTAGTCGCCCTCGCGGGTCATAAAGGCGCGCATGCCGGGGCGGGCGTTGATGCGATCGCGCAGCAGTTGAGCCAGTTGAAGCACCACGTCTTTCTCGCGGGTGCCCCCAGGTCCTATGGCGCCGGGGTCCTCGCCGCCGTGACCGGGGTCCAGGGCCACGATGACCATCCTTTCGGTGGGATTGTGGTGAGAGGCTGGGCTGGTGGCTGCGGTGGGAGCGGTCTGCTGGGGGCTTTGTTCGCGGCGGCTGCGCTCGGCCAAGAATTGGCCCAGCGGGTCGCTGGTGCTTGGAGCCACTTCGGTCGCAGCCGGCGCCTGCCGCTGCTCAAGTTCGCGAATCAGAAGCTCTAGCGGATCGGGGGCGCGACTCGGGTACAGATCGAGCACCAATCGGTGCTGATAGCTGGCGATCGGCCGGAGGCTGAACACCTGAGGCGCGATGCCTTGCTTGAGTTCGATGACCAACTGCACGCCGCCTGTTGCCTGCTGGGTCAGCCTGACCGCCGCCACATTGGGGTCGTCCGGTCTGACTTTGCCCACCAAGTCGCGCAGGGCCGGTTGCAGATCCAGGCCATCAATATCGACGGTCAATCGTGGCGGATCGACCTGTAATTGATGCCGGGCGCGCAGCGCCTGATCCGATTCCAGAGTAAGCCGGGTGTAGTCGCGCGAGGGCCAGAGTCGGACCGCCAGAATTTGTGCGCCATAAGCGATCTGCAGGGGCCCCAGCATCAACACAAGGCTTGCGCGTTGGAGCCACTGTCGCCGATGGGGTCGACTTGACGGGCTCATAAAAGGGCATCCATCAACGCCTGCCCCAAAGGCCCGTGGGCCTCCAGCCGAATTTGCCGGGTGGCTCCATCGCCGGATATTCCAGGGCCTTGGATATGGACGCATAAATCGGCTGGCGGTAAGCGTCCAGCGGCGCGCTCGGGCCATTCCACCATCTTGAGGCCTTGGCTGGCAAAGATGTCGCGCAGTCCGGCATGCTCCCATTCGGCGGGGTCGTTGAAGCGGTAGAAATCCATGTGCCAGATCGGCAGACCGCCCGAGTCAGAGGCCGCTTCGTAGGATTCGACCAAACCGTAGCTCGGGCTTTTGATGCGGCCATGCACGCCCAGCGCGTGCATCAGGTGGCGCACCAAAGTGGTTTTGCCAGCCCCCAGATCCCCGTGCAGGGTGATGAGTGTGCGCGCAGTCCTGGGCAGTCGCAGCAGAGCCTGCGCCAGCCTGCCTGCAAAGGCGCAGGTGTCCTCTTCGGTGCGCCAGACCGTGCTTCCTACAATCGTCGAATGCCTCAAGACGCTCATTTGCTGGTGTCATCGATCCGGGTGTGGGCCCGTGAGCTGGGATTCTCTCAAATCGGGATTTCGGGAGTGGACCTGTCCTCGGCCGAACCCGGGCTGGCCGCATGGTTGGCGCAAGGCTTTCACGGGCAGATGGACTACATGGCTGACCACGGCATGAAGCGGGCACGCCCGGCCGAACTGGTGCCCGGGACGGTCAGTGTGATCACAGCGGCCATGGACTATCTGCCAGCGGACGCGCCGCCGGATTGGGCTGATCGCGAGATGATGCGTCTGCATGAGCCCGGGCAGGCGGTGGTCTCGCTCTATGCCCGGGGCCGCGATTACCACAAGGTGCTGCGTTCGCGATTGGCGCAACTGGGTCAGCGCGTTGCCGAGGCGGTGGGTGAGATGGGGCATCGGGCTTTTACCGACTCGGCCCCGGTTTTGGAGGCCGAACTGGCCACGCGCAGCGGCCTGGGCTGGCGCGGCAAGCACACGCTGGTGCTCGACCGCCAAGGGGGGTCGATGTTTTTTCTGGGTGAGATCTTTGTTGACCTGGCCCTGCCCGCCACCGAGCCGGTTGATGCTCACTGCGGCAGCTGCAGGGCTTGCATGGACATTTGTCCCACCCAGGCCATCGTGGGACCGTATCGCCTCGATGCGCGGCGCTGTATTTCTTACCTGACGATCGAGCACCAGGGCTCGATCCCGGAACCCTTGCGACCTCTGATGGGCAATCGCATCTACGGCTGTGATGACTGTCAGCTGGTGTGTCCCTGGAACAAGTACGCCCGGCGCAGCGACTTGACCGATTTTTTGGCCCGCCCCAGCTTGAGCGGTCAGAGCTTGCTGGATTTGTGGGCTTGGAGCGAAGAAGAGTTTCTGCGGCACACCGAGGGCAGCGCGATCCGGCGCATCGGCCATGAGCGCTGGCTGCGCAATCTGGCGGTCGCTTTGGGTAATGCGCTGGCTCAGGGGGTTGCAGAGAGTCAGCAGATCCGCGCCGCGCTGCGCCAGCAGATTGAACACTCCAGCGAGCTGGTGCGGGAGCACGTGCTTTGGGCGCTGGGCCAAGCGGCCAAGACGATCTCGTCTTCCCAGACCCCAGTCATGCACAAAGACGGGGATTAACCCAGGATCGCAGTGGGCCATGCCCAATCATGGTGCGGAAAAGGCCGAGTTTGATCGATAGTGGCTTGGCATGAATCTAGCGCCTCGAGCGGGTGTCATGGGTCCCCATTCGGCACCTTCGTTCAACTTTTTGGGATTTTCAAATGAACTCTTTACGTCGTCTCTTGGTCTCGGGAGTGGTTTTTTCAACTGCGCTGTCTTGGTTGGGGCTGGCAAGTGCCCAGGGAGCCATGGACAACATTCAAAAAACCAAGTTGATCAAGATTGCTATCCCTACTGACTTTCCGCCCTATGGGTTTGTTGGAATCGACCTTAAGCCACAGGGCCTTGATGTCGAGATGGCCAATTACATAGCCGCCAAAATGGGTGTCAAGATCGAGCTTGTTCCTGTAACCAGTGCCAACCGAATTCCCTATCTTCAGACCAAGAAAGCCGATCTGGTGATTTCCACCCTGGGCAAGAACGCAGAGCGCGAGAAGGTGATCGATTTCACGGCTGCCTACTCGCCGTTTTTTCAGGCTATCTACGGCGCCAAAACCTTGAGCGTGAAGTCGATGTCGGATTTGGCGGGAAAGACAATCGCAGTGACTCGCGGCGCCATCGAGGACCAGGAGTTGACCAAGGTGGCTCCGGCGAATGCCGACCTCAAGCGCTTCGAGGACAACAATGCGACCGTTTCGGCTTTCGTTTCGGGCCAGAGTCAGTTGTTGGCGACCGGCGCATCGGTGGCCGGCGTCATGATGCAGAAAAACCCGCAACTCAATGCGGAATTCAAGCTGCTGCTTAAGGACAGTCCCAACTTTATCGGAGTGGCCAAAGGGGAGGACGCTTTGCGCAACCGCGTCAACAGCATCATCGCCGAAGCAAAGAAGTCTGGCGACATCGACAAGATGGCGCAAAAGTGGCTGGGGCGGCCGGCGGGTCAGCTCCCTGAGTAAAGCTCGACAGGTAGCGCCTGATTGGCCCTTGAGCTGGATTTTTCCGCGGTCCTGAGCCAGTGGCCCCTGCTGGTCAAGGGCATGGCTTGGACCGTCGTATTGACCGCCGTCTCAGCCTTGCTCGGCGTCTTGTTGGGGACCTTCTGTGCTTGGACGCGTACCCAGGGCCCCGCTTGGTCTGGTGCGATCGTGGCGGCGTATGTGGAGTCGATCCGCAATACGCCTTTTAT
>CAYPSU010000003.1:0-43272 GCA_964413475.1 uncultured Polaromonas sp.
GCCCCAGCGCACACACGAAGCGGCAACTTCGCGTCTTCAATCCTTGGCAAGGTGCGTCGTCTGCATCGGTTCCAGGCTCGAACCCCCAAAAAGAGAGGGCTTGAAAACTGAGGCCGGACGCTTCGATCGCGGCCCGGGGCCGCCTCAGGCGTGCTCAAGCCATAGCCGCTGCCGCAGCTCGCGGTGCAGGATCTTGCCGGTGGCGGTGCGCGGCATCTCGTGGTCGGCGATGAAGGCAAACGAACTCGGGCACTTGAAGCCTGCCAGGCGCTGGCGGCACCAGTCGCGCAGCTCTTGTTCGTCGGCCTGCTCCCCTTCGTGCAGCACCACCACGGCCTGCACGGTCTCGCCCCACTTTTCGTGCGGCACGCCCACCACCGCCACGTCGCGCACCTTGGGGTAGGCTCCCAGCGCGCCCTCTACCTCCGACGGGTACACATTCTCGCCGCCGGTGATGATCATGTTGCTCTTGCGGTCCACCAGCCACAGATAGCCGTCGGCGTCGCGACGCGCCAGGTCGCCGACCGAGCACCAGGCGCCATCGAAGGCCTCGGAGGTCTTCTGGGGCTGCTTCCAGTAGCCGTCAAACACGTAGGCGGTACGCGAGAACAGTTCGCCCACTTGGCCGTCGGGCACCTCGCGGCGCTGCTCGTCAAGCAGGCGGATCGCACCGCTGCCGGCCCATTCGCGCCCGACCGAACCGAGCTTGCGGATCTGCTCATCCGGGCGCAGCAGCGTCACCCAGCCGGCTTCGGTGGAGCCATACAGCTCGTAGAGCTTGCCGTTGCGGAAGTGGTCCAAGATGGCGAGCTTGGTGTCCTTGCGCGCCGGGGCAGACGATACCAGCAGTTTGTCCACGCGGCTGACGTCGTAACGCCGCTTCACCTCATCGGGCAGAGCCAACATCATGATGTAGTGGGTGGGCACGAGCGACGTGAAGGTGACCTTCTCGTGCGCCAGTGTGGCCAGAAGTGCCTCGGGGTTAAAGCTGGACCGGTCTTCGACAATGCATGTACCCCCGAGATGCAGGAAGGTGGTTCCGAAGTACAGCGAATTGGCATGACACAAGGGCATCACAAGCAGTGCGATGTCGTCGCGGGTGAAGTTCATCTCGATGGCCGTGGCCATGGCAATCAGGGTACTGCCACGATGCCGCCGGATGGCGCCCTTGGGCCGTCCCGTGGTGCCTGAGGTGTACATCAGTGCGCAGATGTCGGTTTCTCCGACTGCGTCAAACACAAACTCTGCATCGGCTATCGCGATCAGGTCTTCGTATGAGCGCCAACCTGCCGCCACTCTGACGGTGTCCGAGGTGTCACCGGCCGCGGGGATGGCCACAAAGCGGCCGTCTGGCAGGCCCAGCTCCTGACGGATGCAGTCGACCGTGCCGCAAAATTCCGGCCCGGCGATGATGGCGCTGACCTCTGCGTGGTCAAGGATGTAGGCCATCTCGGAGCCCGTCAAACGAAAGTTCAGCGGTACTGCCACCAGGCCTGCGCGCGCCATCGCCACATAAATCTCCATCCACTCGATGCGGTTGTAGGCCACCACACCCACCCGGTCACCCTTGCTCAGCCCGAGTTCACGCAGGCCAGCGGCCAGCCGCGTCGTGCGCTCGTGCAGCTGGGCCCAGGTGAGGCCGCGGCGCGAATCGCGCACGGCCAGCCGCTGGGGCATCAGGCGCGCATGGGTGGTAACGGCATCGGCAATGGTGGGCAGGTCGGTCATGTCGGACTCCGTTGGGCAGGCGGGCAGGGGGGTGAGGCAGCCCTGAAATATTGAACTCTGAATTCAGAATTCAGATATCATAGCGAATCTTGTGGCCGCGCGCCAGTTGCCGCTCAACACCCATTCGTCCAGGAGCCGCTATGACACCTCCGCCCATCACCGAGCAGTGCGGCGCCGCCGTGATTGCGCGCTTCCTCAAGCTGCGGGGCGTGCAGCGCGTTTACGGGCTGTGTGGCGGGCACATCATGCCGATCTGGATGCGGCTGGACGCCGAGGGGATCCGCATCATCGATGTGCGCGATGAACGCGCTGCGGTCTACATGGCACATGCCGATGCGCAGCTGACCGGCGGCCTGGGCGTGGCGCTGGTCACCGCCGGACCTGGGGTCACCAATGCGATGACCGGTATCGCCAACGCCCATGTGGCGCGTGCGCCCGTTCTGGTGCTCTCTGGACTGCCCCCCACCGCACAGGAAAACCGCGGTGCCTTGCAGGATATCGTGCACACTGATCTGGTGCGCGGCATCACCCGGTACGCGCGCACCGTGCGCCACCCGGCCTTGATTCCGCAAGAGCTGGCCGAAGCTGTTGCTCGGGCGCAAGGCGAAGGTGGTGAGGCAGGGCCGGTATACCTGGACTTTCCGGTGGATACGCTGCGGACCGAGGTGCCCCGCGCGGTCCAGCTGCCTGAATACCTTGAACCACGCCAAGTGGTGCCCCAGCCGCCCCACCCGGTACAGGTGCAGGCCGCCGTCGACATGCTGTGGCGGGCCAGGCGGCCGCTGTTCATCTCGGGGCGTGGTGCGCATGGCGCAGGCCCCGCGCTGGCCGAACTGATGTCGCGCCTGGGGGCCGCCTACCTGGATACCGGGGAAAGCCGCGGCCTGATCAGCGACGACCACCCCAGCGTGGTGGCGGCGATGCGCGGCTCCGTCATGGGCCAGGCCGATCTGGTCATCACCCTGGGACGACGGCTTGACTTCCAGTTGGCCTATGGATCGCCGGCGGTGTTTGGCTCCGCACGATTCCTGCGCATTGCCGACTGTGCCGCCGAACTGCGCGACAACCGGCGCGGTGACCTGGGCTTGCTGTGCAGCCCCGTGCTGGCGCTGCAGGCGATTTTGGACTCGGCGCCAGTGCATGCACCCGCCTCAGACCGCAGCTGGGCGCAAGGCCTGCGCGAGCAGCATCTCAAGCGCTCAGACAAACTGGTCACCAGCATGCGCCAAGCGCCTGCAGGCCAGGACGGCCGCATGCATCCCAACCGCGTGCTGGCCGCCCTGCGCGATGTATTGCCGCAAGACGCGGTGGTGGTGGCCGACGGAGGCGATTTCCTCAGCTTTGCGCGCGTGGGCTTACCGGCCTGCACTTATCTTGATCCGGGCTCGCTGGGCTGCATCGGCGTGGGCACCGCCTTTGGTGTCGCTGCCCGGCTGGTGCATCCGCAACGCACCGTGGTGGTGGTAACAGGCGATGGCGCCTTTGGCTTTAACGCCATGGAAATTGACACCGCCGTGCGGCACCGTGTGCCTATCCTCGTGGTCGTGGCCAACAATGGCTCGTGGGCGATCGAGGTGCGCGACCAGCAGGAAACGCACGGCAAGGTGGTGGGCACGCAACTGCAGTTTGCCGACCATGCCGCCATGGCCCGTGCCTTTGGGATGCACGGTGAGCGGGTGGAACAGGCCGACGAGCTCCCTGGTGCGATAGCCCGTGCCATGGCCGCTCTGGCCCAGGGTCAACCTGCATTGCTGGACGTGATCGTCACGCCCGAAGCGGCGTCCTCTGACGCTAAGTCTGGCCTGGCTTGGGTGCCCGACCTGCAGCCACTGGGCGCCTGGGACGAAGCCGAGCGTCAGTGGCGTCGTGCCGCCGGTTAATGCCATCGGCTACGATGCGCGCATGAAAGTTTTGAAGCCGGCCCCTACGCTGGTCGAACAGGTTCACAAGGCCATCCTGTCGGACATTGCCGCAGGCAAACTGCCAGCGGGCGGGCGCATCATCCAGGAGCAGATCGCGCAGGAACTGGGCGTGTCGCGCCAGCCGGTGCAGCAGGCGCTGGCTCTGTTGCGAAAGGAGGGCGTGCTGAGCGATGCACCTGGGCGCGGTCTGCGGGTGGCGCCCCTGGATCTGGAGCATGTGCGACACATGTACGACGTGCGCTCTGTCATCGAGGGTCTAGCGTTTCGCCAGGCCGCTGAGCACAGCAGCATGCTGGCGCGTGACAGGGGCGCCGCGCTGATCCGCGCTGGCCGCAAGGCAGCTGCCAGCGGCTCGGTCAGTGCCATGATCGCCGCTGACATGGCGTTCCACAATTTCATTTACGGGCTGTCGCGCAATCCCCTGGTGGTGCCTGCCTTGGAGACCCATTGGACGCAGGCGCAGCGCGTGATGGGCGAGGTGCTGCTGCGCGAGGACAAGCCACGCGACATCTGGGACCAGCATGAGGCATTGCTGGCGGCCGTCGCTGCCGGCAAGGCCAAACAAGCAGAGCAGTTGGCCCGTGAGCACATCACTGAGGCGGCCGACTTCATGATCGATCGGCTGCGTGCCGAAGCCGCACATCAAGCGCGTGTCTCAAGGTAGGCGCTCAATGGAGAGGCTGGATTGGCACGGGCTTGTTCGGATCCGGGCCGCTATCAGAATTGGGCACCGTCCTTAGAAATAGCGGGTGGGTGCTGCAGAACGTTCCGCACCGCCAAAACAAGATCTAGGCGTCGATCGGTGAGCTTGCATGGCGCTCAGAGCCCCCGCTTGAGCAAGGCGCAAATCTCGTCGGCCATCGGGTCCGCGTGATCGCACGATGACGGTGTTAGAGACTTGCGCTTTGAGGGCTCGGCCAGAAGAGGGTCGCAATAGCCCCCAACGGGCGTGGAATTGATGGATTGGGTACATTGAAATGCCACAAAGTTTTCAATAACACCATGTCTTTTATCAATTCATTCATCCACGGTCACAAGCTGCTCGAGTTCCTCATTGAAGGACACAACCCGGACGCCCGTCTGAAGCTCTCCACGGACGATGTCGATGCGCTGCGGCAAAAGATGCAGACTGGCGAGGCTCTGCGGGCCTACCTGTTGGGCCGGGTGGTGAACTCGGGCCGTGGGGTCTGGGTTGTGACCGATTCATATGTGTTGATCCGCAACGTCATTGAAAACAGCGTAACCCGTATTGACAGGGTTCAGGTGAATCATTTTGAAGCGGTCCGTGGTCGCTATGGACATACGGTGCGCTTGATCGCCCAAGACCGCCAACACAGCTTGTACGGCGCAGATGCTGAGTTCGCGCGGAACATGCACCAGGCCTTCGAGTCGCTCGGAGTTGCCAGCTCGTTTGAGGACAAGCCCGCCCGTGGCACCCTTTGGGCCGCTTACTCTGGCCCTCACCCCAGTGCCCAAGACAGTCTGACCGATGCCAGACAGCGTTTGCTGGCTACCTGAGGACTCGCACGCGGGTCTACCGGACTGCAAGGGTTTGGAAAAACCCTCTTGATTTCCATGAGCGCTCACTTCCTCACGGTTCCGATCGTACCGTTTGACACAACCGATGCCGATCAGACCGTTGTGGTGGGGATGGCGGGCGTAGCGAACCGAGTTCGGTGGCCGCCACGACCTGGGTGAGCAACTATGGCACCTGGGGATCGGCGCGTTTGAGCGGGTAAGATAAGCCCTTGCGCAGGCCCATCCACCTTCTGTGCACTTCTCAGGAACCCATTGATGAGAAAGTCGACTGCCGGGGAGTCCTTGAACTCGCCGATCGGTTCTGCGCTCGATAACTTTGATCCGATTCGCCAGGTGCTCTGGTCGCGTCCCGGCTTCTTGATTCGGCGGCTCAACCAAATTCACTACGCTCTGTTCTCCGAGGAGTGCAAGGAGCACAACATCACCCCGGTTCAGTTTGGCATTCTGACGGCCCTATCGCTCAAGCCTGGCCTGGATCAGACCGAAATCGGTACCGAATTGGGGTTGGACCGCACGACCACCGCCGATGTGCTCAAGCGGCTGGAGGAAAAAAACCTGATTGAGCGTCGGCCCCATCCGGCGGACAAGCGCTCGCGTCAGTCGCTGATCACCGAAGAGGGCTTCCGGGTGATGAAGCAGTTGCATACAAACATGCATTCGGCGCAGCAGCGCCTGCTGGCGCCTTTGTCGCAACGCGACCAGCAGACGTTTCTCAGGCTGCTGGGCGTGCTGGTTGAGGCCAATAACGAATATTCCCGCGCGCCGGCCCGCACCTCCCTGTAGTCCGCCTGTTCAGGCGCAGGTCTGCAGCGCGCGGTCGCGGTCCATCAGGATCGCGTACTTTTGCCCCATGTCGAAAAGATTGGCCTCGTGGGGTCCGATTGCCCGGTCGCCTACGCAGTCGGTGACGACCAGCGGCCGAAAGCCCCAACACATCGCATCGACCACGCTGGCGCGCACGCAGCCGCTGGTGACGGCCCCGGCCACCAGCAGGGTCTGAACGCCGCGCTGGGTCAGCCAGGGGGCCAGAGTGGTGCCGAAGAAGGCCGAGGGCACGTTCTTGCGGACCACCAGCTCGCCAGGTACAGGCTGGAGCACATCGACAATCTGGCTGGAGGGCAGGTCCTCCTTGAGTGTGATCATGGTGGGCACCTTCAGAGAGAAGATGTTGTCATCCGCGTCGTCGTCCTGGTAAACGATGCGGCTATGCGCCACCGGCCATTTCCTTGCGCGGGCGGTGGCCAGCAGCGTGCGGGTTCGCTCGATCGCAGCCGGGATATTGCCGCCGCCGAACTGCGCCGGGTCGGCAAAGCCATTGACGAAGTCGACGATGAGCAGACCATAAGGCGGCTTGGGCGCCATGATCGCGCCAAAACCCTGACGGGCGTAAACCTCTGTTTCGCTCATGCCCGTTGTCCTTGATCCATGACCTTGCCCGCATCCACCACCACCTCGCCATCGAGCATCACGGTGCAGTGACGCAGCGGAATATCGATGTGACAGGCGGTGGTGCGCTTGCCACCGGCTTCGTTGTTCGGACCCAGGGAGAACAGGAAGTTGCCTTCAAAGGCGCGTGCATCCATGGCGATGGTTTGTTCTTTGTCGTACATGGCCAGGGTCGACCAGTGGCAGCGCGGCTGCAGGCCCCAGCCGATGTGCGAGATGGCGTAGGCCTCTGGATCCTTGAAGGTGGCCATGTACTCGGCCAGCAATTGCGCGTCGATACCCCCCTCGATCTTTCGGGCATAGCCTTTGTCGATGCTCAGCTTGATCGGGCCGGTGGTGTAGCTCTTTTGCGGCAGCACGATGTCGCCGGTGTCGATGACGATGGTGCCGTTGCTCCCACCCTCATTGGCGAAGGTAAACAGAAAGCCGCTGGGCCAGTGGTCCCAGCGACCTGGCTCATCCACATAGCCGTATTCGCAGATGGTTGGAAATTCGCCCAGTTCGAAGGTCACATCGGTACCTGCGGCTGACACCACCCGCATGGTCCTGGCCTTTTTGAGTTTTTCAGAGGCAGCCAGCACCCGTGCCCGGTCAGCCTCGGTAGGCACGGTGCGCACCAAAATTTCGGGGGGCTCGACCGCCAGCAAAATCTTGGTGCCCGACTCCAGAATGTCGATCTGTTCGGGTGAGAACAGCAAGGTCATCAGGTCGATGACCAGGTCGCTGGCCTTCAGGGCCGCAATGGCCGCCGGGTTGCCGGTCAGCGGTGTTTCGCCCAGGTAGGACAGCGCGTCGCGGCTCAGTGCCTTCTCGGCATTGATCGGCGGCAGGTCAACCCGGCTGACGATGGCCCCGGCCGCTTGCGCCGCAAAGGTGGCGGCGCGCAGGGTTTGCGGATGGGTGGCGGCGCCGGTCAAGATCGTGACGCTCTGTCCGCTTTTCAGCTTGGACAGTCGCAGCACCTCTTGCCAGGCCTGGGTGAGTTGATGATCGCTGACGGGCATCGGAGCTCTCCTGTTTCAGATGGCGTGTCCAAGAAAATCACTGAAGGCGGCATAAAAGCCTTCTTCGTTGTCCCAGGGAATCATGTGGCCTGCGCCTGGTACGCGACGGTGAAGGACGCCAGGCAGCAGGGATTGAATTTCCTGCACATCTTCATCGCGCACCACATCCCCGCGCTCAGCGGTCATGAGCAGGGCCGGCACCCGGATCAGTGGCAGAAAGCGATGGAAGTCGTCGGTGTGAAAGCCATCGAAGGAGGTGCGTATGGCCCGCGGGTTGCAGGTGTGTAGCCATTCGGCGCGCAGGTCCAACTGTTCGTCGGTCCAGGTGGGGCAAAAGCGCCGCATGGTCTCGCGGTCGCAGCCGGTGCTTGCCGCCGCGATGGAGTCGCCGTACCAGGGATATTGCGCGGGGTAGGGCCGGCGCCCCGGCCCGGACACCGGCGGATCAATGATCACCACCCGGCTGAGCCCGGCCGGTTCGGTGGCCGCGGCACCAGCGACGATGCGCCCGCCCATCGAGTGACCGATCAGCGCGTAACGGCGCAGACCGAGGGCCTGGACCAGGGCGGTGACGTCGTGAATCTGGGCCTGCAGCGAGTAGTCGAGATCGTCGCCCGCCGAGGACAGGCCGCGCCCGCGCACATCGAGCACGTAGGTATCGAAGTGACGGCCCAGACGTTCGCCCACATAGCCCCAGGTGATGGCGGGGCTGGTGATGCCCGGCACCAGCAGAAGGGTGTCGCGTTGATCGCGACCGCCGCTGGGCCCGCCGTAGCGCAGCACATGCTGGCGAATGCCGTTGGCGGCGATGTTGCGACCGTTGACAAAGGTGGAGTTCATGGGGCCAGGGCTTCACGCATAAGCGCCCGAGAGCAGGGCGCCGGCACCGGGTACCACTGGCTCGAGCTTGAGAGCCTTGAGCATCGCATAGGTGGTGGCCACCGCCGCGGTCACCACCGGTTTACCGGTCAGCGCCTCCACATGCCCGATGGCCGCCAGAGAGGGCATCTGCACACAGGCTGAAAGCACGATTGCATCGGCGTCGCTGTAGCGCAGCTTCTCCACGATGGCGGGCAAGCGCGTCGGATCGTGACGACCTACATCGAGGTTGTCGGGTATCTCCAGCGCGCGATAGTCTAGAACCTCATGGCCTTCGCGCCGGATGTAGTCCACCACCAGCTCGGTCAAGGGCTTCATGTAGGGCGCTACCACCACGACCTTTTGGGCCTGCATGATTTTCAGCCCATCGACCAGCGCGCCGGCGCTGGTGATCACCGGGATGGCGTGGCCGTTGTCAGCGGTGCGCTTGCCCAGCCGCTCTTGCGAGACGCAGTGGTAGCCCGGGCCCATGGCCATGATGGCCACCAGGCAGGCATAGCCCAGCACGTCCACCCGCGCGTCGCTGAGTTCGACCGCGCAGCGGTCTGACTCGGCATCCATCGCCGCCAGTTCTTCCTTGACCACTTTCTTCATGCGCATCCGACTGGAGTGGAAGGTAAAGCGCTCATCGGGCCGAATTTGCTGACGCGCGGTCAACATGGCTGGAATCTCGGTCTCCATGGTGGTGTTCGAGCTTGGGACGATCTGTCCGATCCGAAAGTGGCGGGTCATGGCGAGTTGTCTCCTTCAGAGTTTGAAGAGCTGCCGTGCATTTTCATGGCAGATTTTGTGGCGGGTGGCCTCATCGAGCGGCGCCTCCTCAATGAAGCGGCAGGCATCGACCGTCGACTCATAGGGATAGTCGATGGAAAACAGCACGTTGTCCACACCCATCTCGCCAATGGCCCCGATCAGGGTGGGGGCCGAGCAGACGCCCGAGGTGGTGATGAAGATGTTGGACTGAAAGTATGCCGAGGGCTTTTTCTTCAGCGTCACGCCGTGAGGGTAGGCTTGGAAGCGGCTGTCCAGACGCCAGCGCATGAAGGGCAGAAACTCGCCCATGTGACCGAGCAAGAGTTTCAGGCCCGGAAAGCGGTCGAATACGCCGCCGAACAGCAGGCGCAGCGCATGACCGCCTGTCTCCATGGTCCAGCCGAAGGTCGCGCCATAAAGCACCGGGGCCCCCTTGAGCAGCAAAGGAATTTCGGCCATATTGGCCGGGTGCAGATAGATCGGGGCATCGAGCGCCTCGGCACAGGCCCAGAACTCGTCGTAGGCCGCCTCGTCCAAGTAGCGGCCTCGGGTGTGGCCGTTGATCAGCGCGCCCTTCATGCCCAATTGACGCACAGCGCGTTCGAGTTCGCGTGCAGCCTGTTGGGGGTCGTGCATGGACAGGTGGGCAAAGCCCCCGAAGCGCTTGGGGTTACGGGCGATGCGCTCGGCCAGAAAGTCGTTGTTTTCGCTGGCCAGGCGCTGCGCCAGTGGCACGTCGGCCTCGGCCTGCATGCCAGGGGCACTTTGCGAAAGGATCACATACTCGACTCTGCCGGCGTCCATCTCCTCCAGGCGCTTGGCGTCCATGTCTTCGAGCCTGTAGATCAGGTCGTGGCGGATCTCCGGCGGCAGATGCTGTGTGAACGATTTCGCGTACTCCGAAAAGACCGGAATCGAGAAGTGCTCTTCAAAGGCGATTTTTGGGGTGGTGTTCATAGGGGTCGGGGCGCACTTGGCCTTAGGTGGGATAGACCAGATCGTTGGCCAGGATGTTGGTGTCGTGGATGACGTGACGCTCGGCCAGCAGCAACTGTCCCTCGACCCTCACAAAGCGGTCGTGGTAGCAGCCTGCCAGGTGGACGGTCGAGGGGCCCTCCACCAGGGTCTGGATCAGCAGGAAGGGCGTCTGGGCCAGGATGCCCCCGGCCTCCTCGGCCTCGACCCGCACCTGACCGATCATGTGCAGGGTGTAGCGCGGTGCGAACATCTGGGTTCGTGCAATGGCCACCGCCCGGTCGTGCATCATGGCACGGCCTTCGCAGTAGACCAGGCCCACGGGCAGGTTCAGGTCTGCGTTTTCACGCCCGGTGATGCGGTAGAGCGCATCCTCGGTGAAGAACAAGGGCCAATCCTCCAGATCGCCGCGGTCCAGCACGCTGCAATATTCGCCGTGGAAGGCGGAGATTTCTTCCCGCAACTGGGCCGCCCTTGCGCTGTCAATGCGGCAGGGACGGTGGGCATAAGGCTGGGTCATGCGCTCTCTCCTTGCACCCGCAGGCCCATCACCTGCCGGTAGTAAACATACATGGCGCGAATAGCGGCCTCTGAAATCAGGGTGTTGGAGGTGCCCACCGTGCCGGGGTCGAGCAAAACGTTGTTGATCGACCCGCTGGACCGGCGCACACCCTCCTGGACGAATTTCATGGCCTCGTTGTCCTCCAGGCCCAGGAAGCCAGCCGGGCCCATCAGATTGCCTTGGCGCAGCCGGTGGCGTTCCATTTCGGGGGTATCGTCTTCGTAGCCGAACATGGTCCATTCCATGATCAGGCTGTCCGGCCCATTGGGGATGATGTGTCGAACACCCAGAGTGTTCATCTCGCGCTGCACGATCAGGTTGGGCCAGATGGTCATCATGGTGACCGACCAGGGCGAGTTGAACTCCTTGATGAATTCCAGGAAGCGCTCGTCCTGCAAGCGCAGCCCTTCATGGAAGGAACGCATCTCTTTTTTGTTTTCCTCGGAGACGTTGGCGTATTTGTCCTCCGACTTGGCCGATGCCATGATGCCGTGGCGGCCATGCTTGGCATCGGCAAACATCAGCGACTTGTTGCCCGCCACCAGCAGACCGAAGACCACCAGAAAGGAGTGCAGCAGCGTGGCGTGATAAGGGTCCTTGAGGTTTTCGTGATACATCTTCCAGTTGCAGGGCAACTCGTTGCGGTAGTAGCCGTGGATCTTCAGGGGCTTGCCGGGGAAGGTGGTGTCGAATTCCTCCAGAATTTCAGGGGTCAGGTAGTCCTCGAGTGCCTCGACCTGTTCGGAGTAGGACGCGAAGATCACCCCATGGCGCGTGGTGACCCTCAGTTGCCGGGTGCCGAAGTCGCTGTTCTTGAAATCGCGTGGCATGCCGCCCAGCTTGTTGACGCCCCGCTTGAAGGGCACCCCCTGCAGGTTGCCCTTGAGGTCGTAAGTCCACTGGTGGTAAGGACAGACGAATTCCTTGGCGTTGCCGCGATGGCTGCGGCAAAACTCGGCACCGCGGTGAGCGCAGCGATTTTCAAAGACTGCGATGCCGCCATCCTCAGTGCGCGAGACCACCACCGGCGTGGCGCCTACGTAGGAGCGCTTGTAGTCGCCGACCTTGGGAATTTCTGCCTCCAGGGCGACGAAATTCCAAGTGTCACCGCGAAAGATTTTTTCCATTTCCGCGTCGTAAAGCGGGCCGCTGGTGTAGACCCAGTCGGGTATGGTGTTGAGCGCATCGGCGGGCCAGATGCATTGGGACAGGTCGGTTAGTTTGGAGGCATCGGTCAAACCGATGACAGTTTGGTTTTGGTACATGGTGGGTCTCTCGGATGATGCCTTTTTGAAGGGACGCTCAGGAATGGCTCGCAGGGCTCAGATGAGACCGGGCCCAGCGACGCAGCGGGGTTGAGGGGTCAGCGAAGGTTTGAGGGTCTATCGAAATTTGACGTTCGAACAGGGGCCGCAGCGTGCGCAGAGCAGCCCTCGCCTTGAGCGCGACCCCATGAATCGGGATGCCCCCGCGCAGCCCCAGCCACACGCCACGGTTCGCATCCGTCCGGCGGTGGACATAGTGCAGGTCGTCGGTCTTGAGTCCAAGCATTTGCAGATTGTGCTCGCCCAGATCAGTCCAGAACCAGGGGTAGGCCGACGGCGGTGGATCCAGGGCGCGCAACTCTTGCGCCGCCCGCGCGGCCGCCTGGCCTGCACCGACGATGGCGATGGCGATGGCGATGGCGATGGCGGTCTGCAAATCCACGTCGCTCATGCTCAGGGCGCTGGGGCGCCGATGAAGATTTTGTCGCCTTCGCGCTTGACCGGGTGGATGCGCAAGGGTTCGGTGGCCGGCGCACAAAGTGCAGCGTCAGTGCGAATATCAAAGCGCGCCTGATGCAGTGGGCGTTCGATACAGCCGTCTTCGAGATACCCTTCAGACATCAGGGCTTCGGCGTGCGTGCATCGGTTATCCGTGGCATAAAACTCGCTTTGACCGTGACACAGGGCAATGCGGGCTCCGCCCACAGTCAGACCCAGGACTTCATCGTCTTGGAGGTCGGGGGCGCAGGCGATTCGAATCCAGTTCATGACCATGTTTTCTCAGCGGTGGGCTTCGATTGGGGCGCGGGATGGGTTCGCAGATGACAGGGCCAAAAACGTTCAGTACACCAGTATATTAATCGTGATGAAAGAGGTTGGCAAGTTTCCATGTCGTGCATCTGCTGGGGGATCACGGTTTCGGGCGCGCTCGGTCCAGGTTGAGGCCTGATGACTATTCCGGAGATCTCATGATAGGAAGATACCACGTTGAGTCCCCCTTTTGCAGCTGCGAATCCAGCGTCATTCGGGTAAATACCGAGCGCCGCGACGCTTAAGAGGCGGATACCACAAAAAAATGTCGGTACACTAGCAGAATTAGCGGGTCAGCGGTCGGATTTCGGCCGCTTGGCTCGCGCGCGACGACGCTTGGTTTTTTGGGGCGCTGGGTGAGTGTGCGCTGAAGATGGCGCGCAAGGCTTGGCCTGTTGGCTTGATTAACGGAGTTCAAAATGACCTTTGCATTTCATCAACGCGTGGTTCGTCGTGGTTTGCTGGCCGGTATGGCCGCTGTGGCTTTGCTGGGTGCTCCGCTCGCGGGCGCACAAGAGAGAAGCTGGGGCCCCAAGTCGGTGCAGATCACCGTCGGTTTTGCGCCCGGCGGTGGTGTCGACATGTTGGCCCGCATGATTGCCACCGAGCTGCAAAAGCGCGGCATCACCGCAGTTGTGGAAAACCGGCCGGGCGCCGGTAGCACCTTGGCTGCCGCCCATGTGGTTGGCCGGCCCAATGACGGATCGGCGCTGATGATGATGAATGACTCCTATGCGCTGGCGCCCGCGGTCTATCCGAAGTTGGCCTACGACCCGCGCAAAGACCTTGCTCCGGTGATCGGCGTGGCTTATGCCCCCATGGTGGTGCTGGTGCCGGCGCAGTCGCCGCACAAGACCATGGCCGATCTGGTGGCGGCCTCGGGCAAGGCTGCCATGAATTGGGGCTCCTGCGGATCGGGCACTGCGCCGCATCTGGCCGGCGAGTTGCTCAATATCGCCTTCAAGGCCAAGAACACGCATGTGCCTTACAAGGGTTGTGGCCCTGCTCTGGTGGACCTGCTGGGCGGGCAACTCGACTTTGGTGTGGTCACGGTCTCCGGTGCCTTGGGGCACCTGAGGTCTGGCAAGCTGCGTGCGCTGGCCATCACCTCGGCCCAGCGCGCCCCCTTCCTGCCCGACTTGCCCACGGTGGCCGAAAGTGGCGCGTCCGACTTCCAGATGTCGCAGTGGCAGGGTTTGGCCGTCCCCGGCACCACGCCAGAGCCAATCCGCCAGCGCATCTATGAAGTGGTGGCCGAGATCGTTCAGAATCCGGAGATGCAAAAGCGACTCCTGGATCTGGGCTACACGCCGGCTGCCGAAACCCCCGCCCAGTTCCAGCGGGTGGTCCATGCCGATATCGACCGCATGAATGTGATTGCCAAACGTCTGAACCTGAAGGCTGACTGATGTCGCGACCCCTCACCCAAGGCGCAAGATGAGCAAACTCAAGCTGAGCATGTCGGTCGGCAATTACGACCGGACACAGGCCTTGTTCGACGGACGGGTCCAGGTCGAGGGCTGCGAGATCACGGCGGTGCCCCTCGAACCCGAGGAGGCCTTTCACCGGGCGTTCCGTTACGGCGAATTCGATATCACCGAAATCTCCATGAGCAGCCACATGATGACCACGGCCCGTGGGGATCACCAGTATGTGGCAGTGCCCGCCTTTCTTTCGCGCGTGTTTCGCCAATCGGGCATCTACGTGCGCACCGACCGGGGCATAGACCGACCGCAGGATCTCAAGGGCAAGCGCATTGGCGTGCCCGAGTACCAGATCACCGCCAATGTGTGGATTCGCGGCATCCTGGAAGAAGAATTCGGGGTCAGGCCCAGCGACATCCATTGGCGGCGCGGCGGTATTGAGGAGCCCGGTCGTGGCGAACGCGCGCCCATTGCCTTGCCCGCATCGGTAGACTTGCAGCAGATACCAGACGACAAGACCCTCTCGGGCATGCTGGAGGCCGGCGAGATCGATGGCTATATCGGTGCGCGTGCGCCTTCGTGTTTCCTGCGTGGTGCCCCTCATGTTGGCCGGCTGTTCAAGAATTACCTGGAGGACGAAAAAGACTACTTCAGGCGTACCCGGATCTTCCCCATCATGCACATGGTCGGGATACGCAAGAGCCTGGTGGAGCAGCACCCGTGGCTGGCGGTCAGCGTTTACAAGGCTTTCCTCAAGGCCAAGGCCCTGGCGGTTCATGAGCTCAACGAGATTTGCCATCTGGCGGTGTCCTTGCCCTGGATGGTGCACCACCACAATGAAGCCAAGGCGCTGATGGGGGAGGACTACTGGCCTTACGGGCTGGAGGCCAACCGTCATGTGATTGAGAAATTCGCCCAGTACCACCACGGTCAGGGTTTGTCGGTGCGACAGGTGGCGCCGGAGGAACTGTTCGCCCGCTCTTCGCTGGATCTGTCAAAGATCTGATCCGCCCATGAAGGCCCCCTCGTTTCAGTACGTCCTGCCGCAGACGCTGGAAGAGGCTCTGCGTGCGGTTCACGAGATTGAGGGGGCTCGCATTCTGGCGGGAGGCCAGTCGCTGCTGGCTATGCTCAATATGCGCTTTGCCCTGCCCGAAGTGCTGGTCGATATCGGCCGCCTGAGGGAGTTGTCGCACATCGTCGACCGGGGCGAGTCCATTGAAATTGGCGCCGCCGCCCGGCAGCGCGACATTGAGTTTTCCGATCTGATTGCCCAGCGTCTGCCCGTGCTGCGGGAGGCAATCTTGCAGGTCGGGCATCGCCAGACCCGCAATCGGGGCACGGTCGGTGGCAGCTTGTGCCAGCTCGATCCCTCGGCCGAGATTCCAGCCATTGCGATGGCCATGGATGCCACCTTGACAGCGGCCAGTGTGCGGGGGCGGCGTGAGATCCGGATGGCCGACTTCCCCGCCGGCTACATGACGCCTTCGCTGCAGTCCGATGAAATGCTGGTGGCCGTACATATCCGCCCCTGGGCCAGCGGGCACGGTTACGCCTTTGAGGAATACGCCAGGCGGCATGGCGATTTTGCGATCGTCGCTGCTGCCGTGCTGATCAGCCTCGATCCGCACGGTGTGGTCGATCGGGTGTCAGTGACTTTGGGCGGCATGGGTGCCACGCCGGTGCGCGTGTCCGAGGCCGAGCGCGTGTTGCTGGGCTCGCGAGCGCAAGCGGCCGACCTGGCTGCAGCGGCGGCATGCTGCAAGGCCATTCCGGCCAGCACCGACAGCCATGTGCCGGGCTGGTATCGCCAGCATCTGGCTCAGGTGTTGTGCGCCCGGGCGCTCAAGCGCGCGCTGGACAGGGTGAAGCGCTGAATGAAAACGATAGACCAAGCAACACCGGTTACGCTGCATGTCAACGGGCAGTTGCGCTGCGGCCAGGCTGAGCCGCGGCTTCATCTGGCCGACTTTCTCCGCAACGAGCTGGGACTGACCGGCACGCACCTGGGCTGCGAGCATGGTGTCTGCGGCGCCTGTACCGTGTTGGTCGACGGGGTGTCTTCGCGCAGCTGTCTGATGCTGGCAGTTCAGGCCGACGGCGCCGAGGTTCGCACGGTCGAAGGTCTGGCGCAGGCCGATGGCCCGCTGGGTGTGCTGCAGCAGGCCTTTCATGACAGTCATGCCCTGCAGTGCGGTTTCTGCACCCCTGGCATCCTGATGTCGCTGACCGAGATGCTCGAAACGCATCCGGCGCCCGATGAGGCGGTGATTCGGGATGTGCTGTCGGGGCACCTGTGCCGTTGCACCGGCTACCAGAACATCGTGGCGGCTGCCTTGAAGGCCGTTGAGGCGGTGCGCTCCGGGAGGCCTGCATGACGGCCAATCACCCGGGCTCTGGCATCTGGCAGAGTGCGCCCAGGGTGGAGGACGAATCGTTGCTGCGCGGTCAGGCGCAGTTTCTCGACGATGTGCCGGTTGACGATGCCTGCCATGCCTGCTTTGTCCGAAGCGCGCAGGCGCATGCCCGCATCGTGTCGGTCGATACCCGTCAGGCCTGCGCAGTGCCCGGCGTGGTGGGCGTGTTTGTCAAGCAGGATCTGTTTGGTGAACTGACATCCTGGCGCATGCCGCTGGGCTTTGCACTGGCTGCCTTGCCTGAGAACACCACGCCCTTTGTGCTGGTGGACCACGAGGTGGCTTTTGTGGGTGAGGCCATTGCGGTGGTGGTGGCCAGCAGCCGTCACCTGGCCGAGGATGCAGCCAGCCGTGTTCAGGTCCGCTACGAGCCCTTGCCGGTGGTCGCCGATTGTCGCGATGCGGTGCGGCCTGATTCGCCGACGGTGCGGTCCGAACTCAGCTCCAACATCCTGCAACGCTACACCCTGGCCTACGGTGGCATTGATGAGGAGTTTGCACAGCCGCAGGTGCTGATCAGCGAGGACTTCTGGGTGCACCGGGGCGCCGGTCATCCCATGGAAGGTCGCGGCGTCTTGGCGCAAATGGAAAAGTCCACGGGTACCCTCACGGTGTGGTCGTCCACCCAGATGGCCCACGAGCTGCACTACACGCTGGCGCTCATGCTGGGCCAGCCCGAGGAGCGCTTGCGAGTGATCACGCCCGAAGTTGGCGGCGGCTTTGGTGCCAAATTCATGATCTACCCGGAAGAGGTGGTGATTCCTGCCCTGGCGCGCAAGCTGGGCCGGCCGGTCAAGTGGGTGGAGGACCGGCGCGAGCATTTCATTTCGGCAGTGCAGGAGCGCGATCAATACTGGTCGGTGCAGCTGGCGGCGGACCGCCATGGCAAGATCCGCGGCCTGCGCGGCACCATGATCCACGACCATGGTGCTTACACGCCCCAGGGCACGAATGTGCCCTACAACGCGGCCTCGTCCATCACCGGACCCTACGTCGTTCCGTCTTACGCGCTCGATGTGTCGGTGGTGCACACCAACAAGGTGCCGGTGGCCACCATTCGCGGGGCTGGTTATCCCCAGGCGGCTTTTGTGATGGAGCGCTTGATGGATCGCCTGGCACGCGAGTTGGGTCTGGATCCGGCCGAATGCCGGCAGCGCAATCTGATCCCGGCGGAAAAGATCCCTTACGTCAAACCCCTGAAGTCCCGCGCTGGATTGCCGCTGACCATAGACTCGGGCGATTTCCCGGCCCTGCAAGCCCGTGCGATAGAGGCGGCCGACCGACCGGGTTTTGCGGCCCGGCGGCAGGCCTCCGAAAGCCGGGGCCGCTTGCGTGGATGGGGCATGGCCCATTCGGTCAAGCCGACCGGTCGGGGGCCTTATGAATCGGTACGGATGAAGATTCAGCCTTCGGGCACCGTGGCCATCTACACCGGCGCCCTGGCCATGGGACAGGGCCTGAAGACCACGCTGGCGCAGCTTTGCGCGCCGCATTTCGGACTTGGGCCACAGGCCATCGAGGTGCTGGCCGGCGACACGGCCATGATTGGCTACGGCCACGGGGGTTTTGCCAGTCGTCAGGCCATCATGGCCGGCAATGCGGTCAGCCAGGCCGCCCGTCGTTTGCGCGACAAGGTGCTGAAGGTGGCGGCGGTGGTGTTGGCGGTCGAGGCCAGCCTGCTGCGGCTGAGCCAGGGTGAGGTTCATACCGTGGACGGCTCGCAGCGCATCTCGCTGGCCCGTTTGTCCATGCTGATGAAGGGAGTGCCAGGCTATGCCCTGCCGCTGGTGGAAGACCCGGGCCTGGAAGAGACGGTGCACTTTCACTGCGATGCCCAGACCTATGCCGGCGCCTGCCATGTCTGCGAGGTCGAGGTTGACCCTGAGATTGGTCACATCGAGGTGCAGCGCTATCTGGCGGTGCAGGACAGTGGCAACATCATCAATCCGCAGCTGGCCGAGGGCCAGGTCGTCGGGGGGGTGGTGCATGGCCTGGGCAATGCTTTGTTTGAGCATATGGCCTATGACGAAAACGGCCAGCCCTTGAACACCACCTTCGGGGACTACCTGCTGCCCACTGCGCCTGAGGTTCCACCGATCCAGGTGATTTTTGCGCCCTCGCCTTCGCCGCTCAATGAGCTGGGCGTCAAGGGGGTGGGGGAGTGCGCGACCATTGCCGTGCCGGCAGCCGTCCTCGGCGCTGTCGAGGATGCGCTTTGGTCACGCGGTGTGCGGATCCGTGAATTTCCTCTGACGCCCATGCGGGTGGCCGAGCTGATCGGCTACGGCCGCGCCTCTGAAAAAAATTGACGAGGAAGTTCTGATGGAATTTACCAACCAGTTTCATGTGCCCTTGCCTCTGCCCGAGGCCTGGAAGCTCATGCTCGATGTCCCGCGTATTCTGCCCTGCTTGCCCGGCGCCCGGCTGCTTGAGGAGATGGGCGATCACCGTTACAGGGGGTCGGTGGCGGTCAAGCTCGGGCCGGTCAAGCTCTCGTTCGACGGCCAGGCCCAGTTGGTCCGGGTCGATGAGCAGGCCCACACGGCCTGGCTCAAGGGCTCGGGCATGGACGCCAAGGGCCGGGGCGGCGCGCAATCGGAATTCAGCTTTGTCCTCAAAGCCGCTGGCAGCGGCACCGATGTGACGGTACACACCCAGTTGCAACTGACCGGCGCCATTGCCCAGTATGGCCGTGGCAGCGGCATGATCTCAGAGGTGGCCACGCATCTGCTGGCGCAGTTTGAGCAGAATCTCAGCGAGATGCTGCTCGATGAGCGGCTGGATGCCCCGGCTGCTGGCGTCGATGCGCGGCCGGGCGCGACGCCCCTCGTGCCGGCCTTGCCTCAGGGTCAGGGTTCTGCCGGCGCGGGTGCCAGCAATCCGGCGCCGGCCCATGCTCAGGTCGCTGGCGCAACGGCCTCGACCGAAGACCTTCAGGCCATGATTTATCAGAGTCAGGCCTTGTTGGCGCAGTGTCAGTCGCTTCTGGCCAGCACCCAGCAGACCCTGGCCGAGGTTCGGGCCATGGCCAGGCTGGCGCGCAGCTCGGGCAAGAGCCAGGAGCTCAATGGCTTTGCCTTGCTCTGGCGCGCCCTTCGGTCCAGTTTCTCGGGGCGGGACGGCTCGGACGCATCAGCGCCCAAGCGCTGAGGGTCCAGGCCCGTCGGTGATCGATGGCACCGTTGAACGTAACATTGCCGATTGTGCGCAGATCCGTCTTGATGTTAGATTGCGAGCATGAAGATGACGCATCGAGCCCTTCCTGCTGATTCAGCTGCGCCCGGCCGGCGCGAGGCCGCTGGCTTGAGTCGAGGGTTTTCGGACCGAAGGTTCTGGAGGAGTGGCCATGGACCACGGTGATCGCCAATTGGGGGGTGTCAAGGCGCAGGGCATAGGCGCGAGGGTGCCGCGCAAGGAAGATGCGCGGCATCTGGCCGGCAAGGGCAATTTTGTGGCCGATATGGTCATGCCTGGCCTGTGTGAGGTGGCTTTTCTGCGCAGCCCCCTGGCGCACGCCCGCATCGTCTCCACACAGGTGCCCGATGACATCGCCCCGCAGATCGTGCTGCGACAGACCATGCTCGATGCGCTGGACATCGTCGCACCGTCGACCCTGCCGTCCTATCAGGAATCGGCCCAGCCGCCCCTGGCCTCGGGCAAGGTGCGCTTTGTGGGTGAGCCGGTGGCGATGGCCTTCGCCGCCACGCGGGCTCAGGCTGAGGACCTGATCGAGCAGGTGCAGGTCGACTACGACGAACTGCCGGTGTACGCCGATGTCTGGTCGGCACTGGAGCCGGCCGGCGAGCTGATGCATCCGCGCTGGAAGGACAACCGTTTTGTCACCTTGCGCGCCGACAAGGACTTCGAGGCCCTGGCGGCGCAGGCCGAGGTCAAGGTGCAGCGTCGGGTCGAACTCTCGCGCCAGTGCATGGTGCCGATGGAGGGCAAGGCGGTATTGGCCTATTGGGACTTCCAGCTTGACCAGCTGGTGGTTTACAGCGCTACCCAGGTGCCCCATCTCATCCGCACCGCTCTGGCCCGTCTGCTTGACCTGCCCGAAGAGCGGGTGCGGGTGGTCTCGCCCGATGTGGGGGGCGCTTTTGGCTACAAGTGCGTGCTGCAGCAGGAGGAGCTGTGCGTGGCTTGGTTGGCCAAGACCTACCGCCGGCCTTTCCGCTTCTTGGAGGATCGCCGCGAGCATCTGATTGCGGGCGCCAACTCGCGGCAGCATCACTACGAGCTCACCGCCTATGCCGACCGGCAGGGCCGACTGCTGGCCCTTGATGCGGTGATCACCATCGATGGCGGCGCCTATTCGGTCTGGCCTTTTACCGTAGGCCTGGAGCCTGGGCAGGCGGTGGGCAACCTGCCGGGCCCCTATGACTTTCGCGGCTACCGCTGCGAGACACGCTGCGTGGCCACCAACAAGCCGGGCTTTGTGCCCTATCGCGGCGTGGCGCGCACCGGGGTGTGCTTTGCCATGGAACTGCTCATGGACGCGCTGGCGCGTGAAGTCGGGCGTGAGCCTTGGCAGGTTCGTCTGGATAACCTGGTCAAGCCGCAGCAGATGCCCTACATCAATGTGGCCAACAAGCATTTCGATGGGGGCGACTATCCGGCCAGCTTGCGTCGGGCGCTCGAGATGGTCGATCTGGCGGCGGTGCAGGACCGTCAGCGCCGTGGCGAGCCCGACGGGCGTCTGATCGGCATCGGCACGGCCACCTACTGCGAGCAGTCGGCGCACGGCACCTCGGTGTTTGCCACTTGGGGAACCGCCGTCATTCCCGGTTACGACCAGGCCATGATCCGGATGACTGCCGACGGTGGGCTGGAGATCCGGGTGGGCTTGCATTCGCACGGGCAGGGTATGGAAACCAGTTTTGCGCAGATTGCCCACGAGGTGCTGGGGGTGCCTATTGACCGTGTGCGGATGATCCACGGCGACACCGGGCAGACGCCGTATTCCAGCGGAACCTACGCCTCGCGCGGCATGGTCATGGCCGGTGGCGCGGTGGGCGTGGCCTGCAAGCAGCTGGCGCCGCGACTGCGTCACATTGCCGGCCACCTGATGGGCGTCGATCCGACCACCGTGGTGCTGGCGCAGGGCCGCGCCTATTCGGGCGACCAGTCGGTCACCTTGGCCGATATTGGCAACGCCTGGTACATCAATCCGCAGAAACTGCCGGCCGATGTCGATCGCGCCGGCCTGGAGGTGTCCACCGGCTACAAGCCCAAGGTTGATACGGGTGCTTTCAGTTATGCCAGTCATGCCGCTGTGGTGGCGGTCGACCCGGCCACCGGCGCGGTGGAAATTCTCGACTACGTGGTGGTGGAGGACTGTGGGGTGGTCATCAACCCGATGATCGTGGAAGGCCAGACCATCGGTGGCATTGCCCAGGGGATAGGCACCGCCCTGTATGAGGAGATGTGCTACGACGAGCGGGCGCAACCCCTGGCTTCGACGCTGGCCGACTATATGTTGCCGGGGGCCACCGAGATTCCAAACATCCGCATCGATCATTTCGAGACGCCTTCGCCTCACACCGAGTTCGGCGCCAAGGGCATGGGCGAGGGCGGTGCCATCGCCCCGCCTGCGGCGATCTTCAATGCCGTCAACGACGCGCTACGCGGCACGGGCGCGCCCGAATTGCTGATGACGCCCTTGACGCCGCGGCGGCTGCTCAGTGCCCTGGCGCAAAGCCGCAAGGTGGCCAGCGTATGAAAGCCGCAGCCTTCGAACACCAGAGCGCAGCCGACATGCAGGAGGCGGTGCGACTTTTGGCTGATGCCGGTGGCCGCGCCAAACTGATTGCGGGCGGTCAATCCCTGGGCCCCATGCTCAATCTGCGCCTGACCCGACCCCAGCTGCTGGTGGATCTGGCATCACTGTCTGGCCTGACATCGGTTCAGACCCTGGGCCAGGACCTGCTCATTGGTGCGCGGGTCACGCATGCGGCCATCGAGGATGGCCGTTATCCGGCGCTCGCCTCTCACCCGATGCGGCAGGTTGCCGCTGGCATTGCCTATCGGGCGATCCGCAACAAGGGCACGGTCGGCGGCAGCTTGGCGCACGCCGATCCGGCAGCCGATTGGGTGGTGACCCTGGTGGCCATGGGCGCGGTGCTGCGCCTGCTGTCACCTCGAGGCGAGCGCGAGTTGGCGCTCGAGGTCTTCATGCGGGCGGCCTACACCACCGACTTGGCTGACGACGAGATGATCACCGCCGTGCGGGTGCCCGCCATGCCCCAGAGCCGATGGGGTTACTACAAGTTCTGCCGCAAGCCCGGCGAGTTTGCTGATGCCAGCGCGGCGGTGTGCCAGATTGCCCCTGGTGCGCCCTGGCGGGCTGTGCTGGGAGCGCTTGACGGCCCGCCGATGCTGCTGACCGCTTTGTCGCGCGAGCTTGGCGAAGCCGGCGCGCAAGCCCCGACCCAGGGCCGACTGCGTGAAGAGGTGGCGCGGGCGCTGCCCGAGCATGATCCGGTCGATCAGCAATTGCATGCGGTCTGCCTGGCGCGTGCACTCGAGCAGGCCGGCCTGCCCGCCTGTGCAGCCTGACCCTGATGACGCTCAAGCCATGAAAGCCATCACCATCGATATCAACGGCGCACGCGTGGACGCCGAAGTGGAGCCGCGCACCCATCTGGGGGACTTCCTGCGCGACAGTGTTCGATTGACCGGCACGCACCTGGGTTGCGAGCACGGGGTTTGCGGTGCCTGCACGGTGCTCATTGATGGTGAGCCGGCGCGCTCTTGCATCACCTTTGCGGTGAGCTGTCATGGTCGGCACGTGACGACGGTGGAAGGTTATGACGCTGACGAACTGATGCTGCGTCTGCGTGCAGCGTTCAACCGCCACCATGCCTTGCAGTGCGGCTATTGCACCCCTGGCATGCTGGCCACAGCCCGAGATATCGTCTTGCGTCTGCCCGAGGCCGATGAGGCCCGGGTGCGTCTGGAACTGGCTGGCAATCTGTGCCGCTGCACGGGCTACATGGGCATCGTGGCCGCCATTTCCGATGTGCTGGAGCAACTGCGCGCTGAGCCAGACCCCGAGATCGCTGCCTTGCGTGAGCAGGTCCGTGCGGGACGGTTTCAGCCCCCCCCGGCCGCTGGTGCGGCCGGTGGCATCAAACCCATGCCGATGCTGCGGGCGCCGGCCGGCCGGCCCACCCTGACCGTCGGGCCCGTTGCTGCGGTCACGGCCGCACCCGCTGCGCAGTTGGCGCCACAGGAGGCGCATGAGGCCGAGGTGGGCGCTATCCGCGGTGGCACCCGGATTGAAGCGAGCTTTGAGTTGCCCTACGGGAGCGATGCGGTGTGGGCCTTCATGGGTGATCTACCGGCGGTGGCGGCCTGTCTGCCCGGCGCGTCGATCGAGTCGCAGGAGGGCGAGAAGGTCAAAGGCCGCATTGCCATCAAGTTCGGTCCGATGGCGGCCGCCTTTGTGGGTGCCGCCAAGCTTGAGCGCCATGACCAGGACCAGCGCGCCGTCTTGCGCGGTGCCGGACAGGACAGTCTGAGCCGATCGCGCGCGCAGGGCGATATCGCTTACCAGCTGGTCGCCCTTGGCCCGCAGCAGACCCGGGTGGATGTGGACATGCTCTACACCTTGCAGGGGCCGTTGGCGCAGTTTTCCAGATCGGGTCTGGTCAAGGATTTCGTACGGCGCCTGGTGGCCGATTTCGGTCGTCAAGTGCAAGCCAGGATGGGCGGTGCCAGCGATGCGGTACCGACAGCCCCGGGCGCCATAGCGCCCCTGCGTTCCTTGCTGGCCCTGCTTTGGGACCGACTGCGGCGCTGGATCTCCGGAGGCCGTTGAGGAGGATGCGCTCGCGCGATACCGAACCGTCGCTGCAGGCGCTTGCGCGAGCCGGTGGCTGACAAGGCGACGGATGCAAGGCCACCCGCAAACCCTGCCCGGCCATGTGCATCGCGCAGACTTTCAGACGGTGCCGTCCGCTCGAGTCGCCAAGTAGGTGGTAGGCCCCCGATCAACAGGCCAACATGAAGGAAGCTCTTATGCGAACCGGTTCAACAGACTTGCCGGCCCAAGCCATTCGCTGCTTGTTGATCGTCTTCGCTTCAGGCGCCTTGCTGATCACCGGCTGCGCCTCGCCTGCGGCCTCGCTGGGGTACGTGGCACCGGTGCAAAGCGAAGGGTCTGCGGGCTATAGTGCCAAGCCCGGCTGGACCTACAAGCGTCAGGCAGTGGCTGCGGCCAATCCGCTGGCCACCGATGCGGGGCTGCAGGTGCTGCGTGCGGGCGGCTCGGCTCTGGATGCGGCCATTGCCGTGCAGATGGTGCTTGCCTTGGTCGAGCCGCAGTCCAGCGGCATTGGTGGCGGAGCCTTCCTGCTTCATCACGATGGACGCAAGGTCCAAGCTTGGGATGGCCGCGAAACCGCGCCTGCGTCGGCGCATGAGCGCATGTTTTTGTCCGAGGACGGCAAGCCCGTGCCTTTCATGGAGGCGGTGCTCAGCCCGCGTTCGGTGGGCGTGCCCGGTGCGGTGCGCATGCTGGAGGCCGCTCACCAGCAGCACGGCCGCTTGCCCTGGGCGCTGTTGTTTGAGCCGGCCATCACGCTTTCCGAGCAGGGGTTCCGGGTCAGTGCTCGTTTGCACGCGCAACTCAAGGCCGAGCAAGCGCTCAAGCGTGATCCAGTGGCCTTGCGCTATTTTTACGATGCAAGCGGCCAACCCTGGCCGGTGGGGCATCTGCTGCGCAACCCCGAACTGGCTGCGGTGCTGCGCCAGATTGCGGCGCAGGGCTCGCGGGCCTTGCACGAGGGGCGCGTGGCACAGGCTATCGTCGACGCGCTGCGCCCGGGCTCTGCTGCCTCTTCGGTCATGACCCTGCAGGACCTGGCCGCCTATCGCCCGGTGTTGCGCGAAGCGCTGTGCCATGGTTACACAGTGCCTGCACCCTCAGGCACAGCCAAGCCGGCAGCCGGCCGCGCCCTGCGCGTCTGTGGCTTCCCACCCCCGAGCTCCGGTGCGGTGGCGGTCGGACAGATCCTGGGGATCCTGTCCCACACGCCGGCGCACACCCTGGCCCTGGGTGAGGGGGTGGGCGGTGTGGCGGGTACACGCGGTGCGGTGCCAAGCGCCGATTGGTTGCACCTCTACACCGAGGCGGCGCGGCTGGCTTTTGCCGATCGGGCTCAGTATCTGGCTGATCCGGCCTTTGTGCCGGCACCCGCGGGCGGATGGCAAGCGCTCCTCGACCCGGCCTATCTGCGCTCGCGAGCGGCGTTGATCGGCCCGCAAAGCATGAGGACGGCGCAGCCCGGTGATCCGGCCGCTGTGCGTGCAGCCGCTGAGCAGCCTCTGCGGGCCTGGCGCTTGGCCCCCATGCCGGAGCAGCCGGAGTACGGCACCAGTCACATCAGCATCATCGACCGGCACGGCAATGCTCTGGCGATGACCACCACCATCGAGGCGGTGTTTGGTGCCAGGCGTATGGTGGGCACTGACGCCTCCCGCCCTGGGGGTTTCCTGCTCAACAACGAGCTGACCGATTTCAGCTTTGCGCCTTCGGATGCCGAGGGCAGGCCGATCGCCAATCGGGTGCAGGCTGGCAAGCGCCCGCGTTCGTCGATGTCGCCCACCCTGGTCTTCGATGCTGGCAGCGGCGAACTGCTGATGAGCCTGGGCAGTCCGGGCGGTGCGCAGATCATTCATTTCACCGCCAAGACGCTCTACGGCATGCTGCATTGGGGACTGACCCCGCAGCAGGCGATCGACCTGCCCAACTTCAGCTCGCTCAACGGCCCCTCGCTGCTGGAGGCCGGACGCTTTGACCGGGCCACGATCGATGCGCTGCGCGCCCGTGGTGCCGAGGTACGCGAGCTGGAATTGACCAGCGGGCTGCAGGCCCTGCGGCGTTTGTCGGGTGCCATTGAGGGCGGTGCCGATCCGCGGCGCGAGGGCGTGGTCCTGGGTGATTGAGGCGTGAGGGTTGGGGCCGTAGCTTCGGTCTAAAGGGTTTTCCCGGTTGCTGCAAGCGGCCGCCAATGAAATTATGAAAAAAGACTCAACACAAAACGCTGAAGGAGACGCCAATGAAACGCATTCCCTCCCATGACCGTCGGACCGTGCTTGGAGGACTGGCCGCTGCCGGTCTGGGCGCCCTGCTGCCGGCTGCTGCCCGTGCCCAAGGGGCCTGGCCCAACCGTCCGGTGACCCTGGTCTGTCCCTGGGGTGCCGGCGGGGGTACTGATGCCACGGCGCGCATCGTGGCCGCCATCCTCGAGAAAAATCTGGGCCAGCCTTTCAACGTGGTCAATCGCACCGGCGGTTCGGGCGTGGTCGGCCATTCGGCCATTGCCACTGCACCGCCCGATGGCTACACCATCGGCATGATCACCGTCGAGATCACGATGATGCATCACCAGGGGCTGACGGATCTCAGGCCCACCAGCTACACCCCGCTGGCGCTGATGAATGTCGACCCCCCGGGCGTGCAGGTCAATGCAGGCTCGCCCTACAAGACCATCAAGGCGCTGGCCGATGCCATCAAGGCGGCGCCAGCCGGCCGCTTCAAGGCCTCAGGGACCGGGCAGGGGGGTATCTGGCACCTGGGCTTGATCGGCTGGCTGCAGGCCATGGGCCTGCAGCCCAATCATGTGCAGTGGGTACCGTCCAACGGGGCGGCACCGGCCATGCAGGATCTGGCGGCTGGCGGGATCGACATCGTCACCTGCTCGGTGCCCGAGGCCAAGGCCATGATCGATGCCGGTAAGGCGGTCAGCCTGGCCGTGATGGCGCCGCAGCGCAACCCGGCTTTCAAGGATGTGCCCACCCTCAATGAGACGCTGGGTATCAATTACTCGGTAGGCGCTTGGCGCGGCATTGCGGGCCCCAGAAATATGCCCGAGGCGGTGGCCACGCGCCTGACCGCCGAACTGAAGAAGGCGTACGACTCGGCCGAGTTCCAGGACTTCATGAGAAATCGGGGCTTCGGCACCACCTGGGCCGACCCTGCAGGCTTTACCAAGTTCATGGCCGATGGTGACCGTGCCATGGGCGTGGCCATGACAGCAGCGGGCTTGGCCAAAAAGAGCTGATTGGGGCCGACCTGACCTTCTGCTGACCCATGCGCTTGCACGATACCCTGCTTGGCGCCCTGTTGGTGGCGCTGGCAGCGGCGTTCTTTGCCTATACCTTCACCTTTCCGGACATGCCGGGCCAGCGCTATGGCCCGGCCCTTTTCCCTCGCTTGATCGCGCTTGGCATCATTGCCTGCGGTTTGGTGATCGCGGTTCGGGGCAGGCGGTCTGGAGGGCCCTGGTTGGCTTTGAGTGAGCCGCTGCAGCGTCTGCAGGGATGGCTTTCCTTCTTGGCCATGCCGCTGGCGATCGTGTTTTATCTGCTCGTTGCGCAGTGGCTGGGCTTTCTGCCGACGGCAGCAATCTTGGTCGCGGGCTTGTGTGCATGGCTCGGCGTACGGCTTTGGGCTGCCCTGCTCACCGGCGTACTGACTGCGCTGGTGGTGCAGTGGTTTTTTGGCTCCCTCATGCGCGTGCCCTTGCCGCGAGGTTGGTTCATGCAATTGGTGGCTGGGGGCTGAGCGTGGGGTGCGATGGCAAGCGCCTGAGGCCTGCTGGGGTCTGTGAGTCGGCGGTTTCTCGTCGTGGTGGCGCGGCTTTCGCGATCGGCCATGTCGCCGAAAGGGTACGGCTACCGCTGGGCCGATTTCGAGCCATGAGGGGTGCAGCTTGCGTAAAAGCGCGTGAGAGTGCCGCCCCAGGCGCCCTTGGAGCCGTCATGACGCTGCGTCCTTTGAGGGTGCGACTGTGAGTGCAATGGCCGCTGCTGCCGCGCTGGTCTTTGATCCGTACGTGATCACGGTGGTGATCGGGTCGGCCATCTTCGGGCTTTTCGTGGGTGCGATACCCGGTCTGACAGCGACCATGGCCACCGCTTTGCTGGTACCCATTACCTTTTTCATGCCGCCGGTGCCCGCTCTGGGGGCGATCGTGACGGCCAGCGCGATGGCTATCTTCGCGGGGGATATTCCCGGCGCCATGTTGCGTATGCCGGGAACGCCGGCCTCGGCGGCGTACACCGACGAGAGTTATGCCATGGCGCGCAAGGGCCAGCTTGAACTCAATTTGGGGGCCAACCTGGTTTTTTCGGTAGCCGGGGGGCTGGTGGGGGTGATGTTCCTCATTCTTGCCGCGCCATGGCTGGCCGAGGCGGCGCTCAATTTTTCCTCGTTTGAATATTTTTGGCTGGCCTTCCTGGGCCTGAGCTGCGCCACCTTGATCACCGCCAGCGGCCGCACCCGCGCGATTCTCTCCCTGTTGATCGGCCTGGCGGTCGGGTGTGTGGGCATAGACCCCGTGGCCGGTCATCCCCGCTTTACCTTCGGCAGTGTGGATCTGATGTCGGGCATCAGTTTCATCCCCACCATGATCGGTGCGTTTGCAGTCAGTGAGCTGCTGCGTGGTTCCATATCAACCGAGGCCATGGGTGTCATGGTGCAGGAAAAAGTGGGGGCGCTGTTCAAAGGCCTTGGCGAAGTGACTCGTCGTTACTGGCGCAATTTCTTGCGCGGCTCGGTGGTTGGAACGGCCATAGGCGCTCTGCCGGGAGCTGGTGCTGATATTGCCGCCTGGATTTCGTACGCCATGGCCAAGCGTTTTTCCAAGGAACCCGAGAAGTTCGGGACCGGCCATGTTGAAGGCGTGGTGGAGTCGACCTCGTCGAACAACTCGGCCCTCGGTGGCGCCTGGATCCCCGCTCTGGTCTTTGGCATTCCGGGCGATTCGATCACCGCCATCGTTATCGGTGTGCTCTACATGAAGGGCATGAATCCCGGGCCCACCGTGTTTCTGCAAAACCCGCAGTTCATTTATGCAGTCTTCATGATTTTTATTGCCGCCAATCTGCTGATGTTGCCCTTGGGCTGGGCGGCCATCAAGGGTGCAGGACGTCTTTTGCGTGCTCCCAGAAACATTCTCCTGCCCATCATTTTGCTGTTCTGCATCGTCGGCTCCTTTGCCATCACGAACAGCCCCTACGGCATCTTGGTGATGCTCATCTTCGGTCTGATCGGTTGGCTGATGGAGGAAAACGGTATTCCGGTAGCGCCCTTGGTTCTGGGCATCGTGCTGGGCGAATTGCTGGAGCAGAGTTTCCTGACCTCCATGATGAAGGCCGATGGGGATCCAACGGCTTTTTTCACCCGGCCGATCGCCGGCACACTAGGCGTGTTGACCCTTCTGATCTGGGCCGTGATTGCGTGGCGGGTCTTGCGCGGCTCATTTAAGCCCCGGTCCTGAGCGGCCTGCCGCTATCATGCCTCTTCAAGGAGCTGATATGCATGTGCCTGCGCAATCCATGACTGACATCCTCTCGCGGGTGCCGGTCATGCCCATCATCTGGATTCACGAGGTCGATCGGGCCGTGGCGCTCGCCCGTGCGCTGGTGGCCGGGGGCATCACGGTTTTCGAGGTCTTGTTGCGCACGCCTTCTGCGCTGCAGGCTATTGCCGCGATGCGTCGAGAGGTTCCCGAGGCCACCGTAGGCGCGGGCACTCTGTTGTGCGCCAGCGATGTGCAAAGTGCGCTTGATGCCGGGGCCCAGTTTGGAGTCTCGCCTGGCCTGGTCCCCGAACTCGCGCAAGCGGCCCTGCGCAAGAACCTGCCTTTGCTGCCCGGCGTCTGGACCGCCAGCGAGGTTATGCAGGCCCTGTCCTGGGGCTTCGAGGCGCTTAAGTTGTTTCCTGCAAACGGGCTTGATGGAGTTCGGCAGATCGAGCATCTTCAGGGCGTCTTTCCCAAGGTCCGTTTTTGTCCGACGGGCGGTATCAAGCCCGAGCATATTCCGAGCTACCTTGCGCTGAGAGCCTGTCCGACGGTGGGAGGCAGTTGGGTCACGCCGCAGCCCCTGGTGGCCTCCGGTGACTACGAGGCGATCACGGCTCTGGCTCGGCAGGCGCGGGCTTTTGCCACCTTGCGATCGGCATGAATAAAACTGCGCGTCAGCGCCGCGCTTTCGCTGTCGGCGGGGTTTGTGTCACTCGCATCTATCAGGTGGATCGGGTCTTGCCTCCACCGGCCAAGATCCTGGCGCGACGAATGGTGGAGGTGGTCGACGGCATGGCCCTGTCAGCGCTGTGCGCGTTTGTGCGGCTGGGCGGACAAGGGGCTGTGTGGGCGCGCTGCGGCGATGATGATCAGGGTCGGGCTGCGGTTGCGTCCTTGCAGGCAGAGGGCTTGGACGTCTCCGGTTTACGGGCTTTGCCAGGTGCGGCCTCGTCCCAGGCGGCGGTGATTGTCGATGGCCAGGGCGAGCGGCTGGTGATTCCTTTTCATGATCCGACGGTTGATGCATCTGCCGATTGGCTGCCTTTGCAGGCCCTCGCCGGGGCGGATATGTTGCTCTGTGATGTGCGTTGGCCCGAGGGGGCCGAGGCTGCGATGCAGGCCGCGCGGCGCATGGGCGTGTCTTGCATGCTCGATGGTGAGGTGGCGGCCCCTGGCGTGCTCGAGCGTCTGTTTCCCTTGGCCAGTCATGCGGTGTTTTCGGACGCGGGTTTACTGGCCTTTACGGGCGCGAGATCGGTCGAGGCGGGGCTGCTTGAACTGGCGGCTGTTCATCCGGGGCATCTGGGCGCCACCTGTGGAGCTGCGGGCTACGCCTGGGTTCAGGACGGTGTGGTCAAGCGAGTTGCGGCACCGGCCGTCTCGGTAGTTGACACCCTGGCAGCTGGCGATGTGTTTCATGGCGCCTTTGCGATGGCGCTGGTTGAAGGACAAGACGTCGACGCCGCTGCCCGATTTGCCTGTCATGCCGCCTCCATCAAGTGCACGCGTTTTGGTGGCCGATTGGGCTGTCCGAGTCGGCAGGAGGTCCTTGCGAGCCTGGAGGCTGCCATCTAGCCCCACCGCAGGGCATCCAGTCGGCTCCGGGTCCATCGAGTGACTCACGCCGTTGTTTGAATCTGAGTTTTCAGTCGGCGCCCTCGCGCATTCACCCAGCCTATCTGCGTCCGAGTCTCCACGGTGGACGCGAGGCATGAGACTGGGCAAAATGCACTTTTTTCAGGCTTACTCTCCCCCCATGTATACCCCCAAGCATTTCAGCGTTAGCGAGTCAGCAGCCTTGTTCCGCATGATTGAGGCCTATCCTTTGGGCGTGCTCGTGACCTCGCATGAGGGGCAGCTCGATGCCAATCACATCCCTTTCGAGCTCGATCGGACTGCAGGGCCCTTCGGCCAGCTCAGCGCCCATGTAGCGCGTGCCAATCCGGTCTGGCAACAGTGCGCGGCCGGGGCGGATGTGCTGGTCATCTTCCGTGGGCAGGAGAGTTATGTTTCTCCGAATTGGTATCCGAGCAAGCACGAGACCCATAGACAGGTGCCCACCTGGAACTATGAAGTGGTGCATGCCCATGGCCGCCTCACCGTTCGGGATGACGAGCGTTTTCTCAGGGGCGTATTGGCTCGCCTGACCCGGGTGCATGAGGCCGATGAACCCAGGCCCTGGAAAATGGGCGATTCCGCACCCGAGTACATCGACATGATGATCAAGGCGGTGGTCGGCATTGAAATTGTCATCACTCGCCTGGAGGGCAAGTCCAAGCTCAGCCAGAATCGCGAGCCGCGCGATGTTCAAAATGCGGCACAAATGCTACGCGGCCGCGGCAAGCTTGAATTGGCCGGGGCCATGGAACATCCCCCAACCCAAAGCGCCTAGGCCGGCGAGCCGGTTTACCCCGCGAGGGCGCCGCGCCCACCCTTTCAAATCCGGCCAGTGTTCGGCGGTCCCACAGGAGGGCCGCCATCGGGGCGACGGCCCTAGCCCTCTGACCCTGTCTGCAATCAGCCCTGAAGTTTGGCCCCCGGCAGGGCAAATTCGCGTGGGTGCACCACGATCCAGCGGCCGTTTTGAATCTGCTTGATGCGGTTGGCGTCGTCGCCGTAGTTGTTGGGACCATCAAAACGTAGCCGTCCAACGATGGTGTCCACCCGGTTCTTGCGCAGCCAATCGGCAATGCGTTTGTCGTCCAGGCTGTTGGCGCCCTTGACGCCAGCCTCCAGCACCTGCCAACCGGCGAAGGCGTTGGCTGCCTGCAATTCGAATGCAGTGTCAGGCAGGTTGGCCTTGGCCGCACGGTCATTGAAGGTCTTGAACACGTCCGCGTAAGCCGGATTGCTGGTAAAGGGCACGTGCTGCTCGAAGGTGGTGAAGGACAGCGCACCGGCTGCCAGTGGCGACTGCGCCATCGGGCCCGGCGTTGGATAGAGGTGAAAGTGCAGCTTGGGTCGGTAGTCGATCTTGGCCAGGGCTTCGAGCAGTTGGATGCTCTCCGGGCCGATGGAGCCGACCCAGAGGAAATCGGGGTTGGTGTCTTTGATGCGTGAGGCGATCGAGCCATAGTCACGGTTGCCGAATTCCCATTCGAGCCACAAGACTTCACGCAGGCCGCGCTTCTTGAAGACCTCGCGCGCGCCCGCTGACATGAACTGCACCGAGGGGAATTTGCTGGTCACCAGTGCCACGGTCTGCGGCTTGAGTCCGGCGGCCTGGAAGGAGTCCATCAGTGTGGTCGGCGAGGTGGTGCCTGGCTCATGCCCCATGGCGTAAGCCGGGAAGTGCATGTCATATTTGGCCAGTGACGGGATGCCGAAGGAATTGGTGATGATGAACTTGTTGTAACGCTGGGCCACGCCCATGGCGGCCAGCGAGTTGGCGGTGGCGTAGGGTCCCATGATCAGGTCGACCTTATCGACGGTGATCAGCTGTTCATACTGGGTTCGGGCCAGGTCTGCCCTCGACTGGTCGTCCTTCATGACCCATTCGATCGGCCTGCCGAGCAGGCCGCCTCGGCGGTTCAGGCCCTCGATGAAGATCTCGGTGGAGATCTTGTGGAGCATGGCCGTGGCGGCCAGGGGACCGGTCATGGACATCGTACTGCCGATCCGGATGGGCTGCCCCTGTGCTCGGGCCAGCGATGGCAGTGCGGCCAGAGCCATGGTGGAGCCGAGGGCCTTGAGGAAGGGGCGCTTTTGCATGTCTGTCTCCTGGGTGATGCGATCAAGGGTTGACTGAGAGCGGGGCTTTTTTCAAAAGGGCAGCCCGTATGCCTTGAGCCTACTTGCGAGGGGATTATTCGGGGGTCTGTCGCGTGGCCGATCAGGGCTATCCCGTAGTACATCGGTGCTAGTGAGTCGGTGCCTGCTCGGTATTTATCTGGACGGCTTCGATGCATCAGGCCATGTACGGCGAGCTGGAAAGTCGCTACATTGGGCGGGTGTCCATTTGGATGGGACCCACCCATCCGTGCCGCTTTTCACCCTCACAGCCCATCAGGAGTACCCGATATGAACGCACCGACCGAAAGCGGACTGAAGAGCCGCTATGACGCCGCCGACCTGATCACGCAGGAAGTGCTCAAGCGCTATGAGAGCACCCCCGATCCACGGCTGCGCGAGATCATGCTGTCTTTCATCCGTCACCTGCATTCCTTCGCGAAGGAGGTCAAGCTGACATCCAATGAATGGGCCTACGCGATGAATTTGCTGGAGGAAACCGGCAAGTGGTGCGGTCCGGGCCGCAATGAGTTCATCATTTTCTCCGATGCTCTGGGGCTGTCCATGCTCACGGTGACGCAGGACTACCCTCGTCCTGCCCACACCACCGAGCCGACGCTGGTGGGGCCTTTTCTGTTGGAGAACGCCCCCGAATTTCCCCTGGGCGCCGACATCAGTGCCGGGGCCCAGGGCACGCCCCTGTTTGCGCGCGGTACCGTGCGCGACGTGGAGGGCAAGCCACTGCCCCACGCCAAGCTCGACATCTGGCATTCCGATGACCGCGGCCTCTACGATGTGCAGCAGGATTTGGAGACCAATGGCCCGTGGGCTCGCGCTCTGCTGACCGCTGACGCCAAGGGTCAGTACAACTTCTGGTCGATCATGCCGGTGGACTACCCGGTGCCGCAGGAAGGCACGGCGATCATCATGCTGAGCAACACCACCGGCCGCAGCTGGCGTCCGGCTCATCTGCACTTCCGCGTGCGGGCCGAGGGCCAGCGTCCGTTGATCACCCATATCTTCGACCGCAACAGCAAGAACCTCGATGCCGATGCGGTCTTTGGTGTTCGGCCTTCGCTGATTGCCGATTTCGTTCACCACAAAGGCGGCACCGCGCCCGACGGCAAGGTGATGGATCGCGATTTCTACACGCTGGACTACGACTTCATCATGGTGCCGGCCTGAGCCGGCTTGACCTCGTATCCCCGGGGCAGGGTCAGACCAGTCGGGCGCTGACTCTTCCTGTGGTGCCCAGTTGCAGAGCCACCTCGCATGGGCCCAGCGGAAATTGGGTCTTGACCAGGCTGCCGGTGGTCACGAAATCCCCCGCGCGCAGGCCCGACCCCGAGGCCTGCAGGTGGTCGGCCAGCCAGGCCAGGGCATCGAGGGGATGACCCAGCACATCGCTGCCCCGGCCGCGGCCGACTTCCTGTCCCTGGACTTGCGCCACCCCTTCAATCTGGTCGAGATCCTGCCAGTCCCAACCGGTCAGCGCCTGGCCCACCACCAAACCGGCATTCCAGGCGTTGTCGGCAATCAGCGTCAGGATCTGCTGGGGCAGTGCCGCATAGTCGGCCCGGCGGTCGTCCACCAGTTCCAGTGCCGGATGGGCCCGTTGCACGAAGTCGGCGATGTCGCGCCCCCAGGGAGTGCCGCGTTGCGGAACATCGGCGCGCATCACGAAGGCGATTTCGAATTCGACCGCCAGTCGGCCGTGCTGCTGGATCTCGACAGTGGCACCGTCTGTATAGATCTGGCTGGCCAGCACCCGTCCGCTGATGCTGTCGGCGTAGCCCACCAGCTCGCGCATGGCCGGCGTGGTCAGTGCGATCTTGTAGCCAGCTGGGCGAGTGCCCAGCCTTTGGCATTTACGCGCCACAAAAGCCCCTTGGATCGCGTAGGCTGTGGCCGCATCGTTCAGAGGCACAGGCTCCTGCAGGCCCTCAAAGCGCAGCCTTTGGTCGTGCTGGCTCATCAGCCTTTGGGCGGCTTCGTCAATCTGATCGGATGTCCAGGGCATAGCCGGTGTTGTCGGTTCGCCCGATCAGGTCAGGCCGCCGTCCTGACCTGGGCGGAACTTGCGCAGCAAGCCCGTCACGCCCCGTTGGTTTTGGACCTTCATGACCTGGATGGTAGCGCGATCCGGAAATCTTGGAGGACGGACCCACACCGTGGTCTTGCCCGGGAGTGCGCGCGGGTTTTGGCTCTCCATCGAGTCACCGGAACCCGCCTTGTCGTAAGCTTGTGGCACCTGATGGAGGTCCAGAGCATGTTCGGACGTTTCATACTTGTCGGCTTGTTCGGGTTGCTGGCTTGGCCTGCCGGGGCCGACATGTCCGTCTATCGCGTGTCGCAGTTGCCGGAGGCCCTCAAGTCGGTGTGGCATCGCACCCTGCCCGAGATGACGCCCGCAAGCCGCTGCGCGGCTGCATTTGATGCTAACGAAGGCCAGAAAATGACGCTGCAGTGCTCGGTCTACATCCGTATGGCCGCTGAAGGTGAGCGCCGTGCTCTGCGCCTGTGCGAGGACAAGCGCCGCGAGCTGGGCATTCAGACGGCTTGTCGGCTGGTTCAGCCCTGATCGGGATCTGCCCGGCCAGTTTGCGGGGTGACGGCTTCGGCCTGGTCACAGCTGGCGTGCCGATTAAACTGTTGGCTGCGTCCGCGGTCTGATGTATCGGCGGGCGCGTTTTTTCGTCAGGACGGGCCGCCGAGCGACTGCGTCGCCGCAACAGGAGGATTCAGATGTCAATTCAAAGAGTCGGTGTGATCGGAGCGGGCACCATGGGCAACGGCATTGCGCAGGTGTGTGCGGCCGCTGGGCTGTCGGTGGTGATGGTTGATGTGTCGCAGGCTGCTGTTGATCGGGGGCTCAAGACCGTCGCAGGCAGCCTCGACCGACTGGTTCGCAAGGGCACGCTCGATGATTTGGGTAAGCAGGCGGTTCTGGGCCGCATTGCTGGCACCACCGACTATGACGATCTGCGTGGCGCTGATCTGGTGATTGAGGCGGCCACCGAGCGCCGCGATTTGAAGTTGAGCCTGCTCAAGCAGGTGGAGTCGCTGGTGGCCCCTGAAACGGTGATTGCTACCAACACTTCTTCGATTTCCATCACCGAACTGGCTGCAGCCCTGTCCAGGCCCGATCGATTCATCGGCACGCATTTTTTCAACCCGGTGCCGGTGATGGGGCTGCTCGAACTGATCCGCGGCCTGCAGACATCCGATGCCACCCATCACGCCATGCTCGGTTTTGCGACCCAGGTTGGCAAGACTGCGGTGACTGCGCGCAACGCTCCGGGCTTCGTGGTCAACCGGATTCTGGTGCCCATGATCAATGAAGCCATCTTCGTCTTGCAGGAGGGCTTGGCCTCGGCTGAGGATATTGACGCCGGTATGAAGCTAGGATGCAATCACCCGATCGGCCCCTTGGCGCTGGCCGACATGATCGGCCTGGACACCTTGCTGGCAGTGATGGATGTCTTCTACGATGGTTTTAATGATTCCAAATACAGACCCGCGCCGCTGCTCAAGGAAATGGTGGCGGCCGGCTGGTTGGGACGCAAGACGGGGCGCGGCTTTTACCGTTATTAAACAGCGCACCCGGCTGCACCTGCAATAATTCTCCCCGCCCGTCGCGCTGTCCCGGCGCCGGGCGTTTCCATTTTTGGGACCATGTAGAGGAACACCATGTACAAAAACCTCCTGGCCGCCTTGGCGGCTTTTTTTCTGATGGATCAGGCGCAGGCCCAGGCTGGGCCCCCAGTCCATCCTCCTTTGAAAGTGGCGGTGGTGCATGTGGCGCCGGTGACCGAGGCCGGATGGGTGCGCCAGCATGAGAACGCCCGCTTGGCCCTTGAAAGGAACCTGGGTCGCAGCGTGCAAACCACCGCCGTGGAGAACGTAGCCGAAGGCGCTGATGCCGAGCGAGTGATTCGCGATCTGGCGCAGCAGGGCTATGGACTGATCTTTACCCCAAGCTTTGGGTATATGGAGCCCACCTTGCGGGTCGCTCAAGACCATCCCCAGGTTCGCTTCGAGTCCATCACCGGTTACAAGACCGCCGCCAATGTGGCGGTGGCCAATGCGCGCTATTACGAGGGTCGTTATCTGGCGGGCATTGCTGCGGCGCGCGTCAGTCGCAGTGGTGTGGCCGGCTATGTGGCCGGCTTCCCCATCCCCGAGGTGCTGCAGGGGCTCAACGCTTTTGCGCTGGGCATGCGATCGGTGCGACCCGATGCCACGGTACGGGTGATCTGGCTACAAAGCTGGTTTGATCCGGCGCGTGAGCGGGAGGCCGCCATCACCCTGATGAACCAGCAGGCCGATGTGCTGGCCTTTCATACGGCGTCAACCGCCGTCATGCGGGCCGCGCAAGAGCGCGGCAAGTGGGCGGTTGCCTACCATTCGGACATGCGTCATGTGGCCCCTGAGGCCCAGTTGCTGGCTGTGACCCATCATTGGGACGAGTACTACACCGACCGTGCGCGAGCGGTCCTGGAAGGGCGCTGGCAGAGCCAGTCCATTTGGGCCGGGGTACGTCAGGGCATGGTGCGGGTGGGCGACTTCGGTCCGCGTGTGCCCGAGGCGGTGCGACGCGAAGTCCTGTCCCGACAGCAGGATCTGGCAGCCGGTCGGCTGCTGCCTTTTGCGGCCACCGGAAGACCGGTTTTCGATACCACCGGCGCGGTACTGATTCCCGCTGGCAGCGCCTTAACCGATGCTCAGATCCTGTCGATGAACGTTCTGGTGCAGGGCGTGCAGGGCGGTCTGCCGCGTTAGAAGCTTTTGGAGATGCCTTTGTCGTGATGGCGAGGGCCGGTTCTCGCGCCGCTAGCGCTTAGGATAAGCTGCATCCATGCCCGCTTACCGCTCAGCCCTTTTGTATTTCCGGCCTGATGACACCCTGGTCTATGAGGCCGATGGTCTGCTGGTGACCCAGACTGACGCAAACGGCGTGCAGCGGGTGCATCACATCGGTCCGTGGTCTGCCGATGCAGGCCGGGGGATGCCGCTACAGCATTGGCCCGACCGCATCATTGCGCCGGGCTTCATCGATTTGCATGTTCACTACCCCCAGGTCGATGTGATTGGTTCGCCGGCCGAGGGACTTTTGCCCTGGTTGGAGCAGTACACCTTTGTCCAGGAGGCGCGTTTTGCCGACGCTGGGCACGCTCAGTCGGTGGCCGCCTTCTTCTTCGATGAGATGCAGCGCCAGGGGGTGACCACTGCGATGACTTTTTGCACCTCGCATGCGGGGTCGGTCGACGCCTTGATGAGCCAGGCCCAATCGCGGGGCTTGCGCTGGATGGGTGGGCGCTGCCTCATGGACCGCAACGCCCCAGACGGCGTGCGTGACGAGAACGAGAAAAGCCTGCGGGAGTCCGAGCAACTCATTGGACGCTGGCACGGCCGGGGCCGCCTGGGCTACGCGATCACCCCGCGCTTTGTACCGAGTTGCAGCGACGCGCAACTTGCCGGTGCAGGCGAACTGGCAGCGGCTTATCCTGATGTGTGGATTCAGTCGCATGTGGCGGAAAACCGCGAAGAGATCGAGTGGGTGCGCCAGCTGCATCCTCAGGCCCGCAGTTACCTGGCGGTCTACCAGCAGTTTGGCCTGCTGCGGCCACGCGGCGTCTACGCCCACTGCATTCATTTTGATGACGCCGACCGGCAGCTCATGCGGGAAAGCGGTGCGGCCGCTGCCGTCTGCCCGACCAGCAACCTTTTTCTGGGCAGCGGCTTTTTTGATCTACTGGCCGCCGATCGCGCCGGCATGACTTACGGCTTGGCCAGCGATGTGGGGGGTGGCACCAGTTTTTCCCCTTTCCACACCATGATGGCGGCCTACTATGTGGGTCGTGAAGGCCAGAGCAAGACCGGCTGTTCGATCTCCCCGCAGTCCTTGTGGTTTGCCCATACCGCGGGCGCGGCGAGGGCTTTGGGCCTGGAGGGCGTGGTCGGCAATTTGTTGCCCGGCTGCGAGGCGGACTTTGTGCTGCTCAATCCCAAGGCTACCCCGCTACTGGCTCGTCGTGTGAGTCACGCGCAGAGTCTTTCGGAGTTTCTATTTGCCCTGATCGTCCTGGGCGATGACCGGGTGGTCGAGCGCACGGTGCACGCGGGCCTGAGGCCGGCTTGAATTGGGCGGCCGGCCGATGCCTCCCCTGCCTACAATGGCAGTCCAGCCTTCGAAGGACGCGCGATGAGCATCAAGAGCGACAAATGGATATGCCGTATGGCCGAGCAGCACGGCATGATCGAGCCCTTTGAGCCCAAGCAGGTGCGGCAGTCCACAGAGGGGCGACGCATCATCAGCTACGGCACCAGCAGCTATGGCTATGACATCCGCTGTGCCCCCGAATTCAAGGTGTTCACCAATATCCATTCCACGGTGGTGGACCCCAAGGATTTTGACGAAAAGAGCTTTGTCGATTTTGAGGGTGAGAGCTGCATCATTCCGCCCAACAGCTTTGCGCTGGCGCGTACCGTCGAGTATTTCAGGATTCCGCGCAATGTGCTGACCATCTGTCTGGGCAAAAGCACGTATGCCCGCTGCGGCATCATCGTCAATGTGCGCAGGTGCTGTTCTTCGAGAGCGACGAGGTCTGCGAGACCTCGTACAAAGACCGCGGCGGCAAGTACCAGGGCCAGGTGGGCGTGACTCTGCCCAAGGCTTGAAGCGTCCACCCGGCCGTACTGGGGGTTTTTCGTTAACCGTCAGATCGGCGAGTATTAAAATCCGGGCTGTGCCTCTCGTCGGCGCCTTGTGCTCAAAGGCCTGTTTTGAACGATCCCAAAATTCACTGGCATCCCGCCGATCCGACCCTTCCCCAGCATGTGGCCATCATCATGGATGGCAACGGCCGCTGGGCCCGGCAGCGCGGTCTGCCCCGAAGTCTTGGCCATGACAGCGGCGCCCGGGTCGTGCGGGCCATCGTGGAGCACTGCGCCGCGCAGGGTATTGGGCATTTGACGCTGTTTGCCTTCAGTTCTGAGAATTGGAAACGGCCCGATGAGGAAGTCTCCAAACTGATGAGCCTGTTTGCGTTCTACCTGGAAAAGGAAGTCAGGGAGATGGATCGCAGCGGGGTTCGGCTCAAGCTGATCGGAGACCGCTCCAGGTTCAGTCCCCGGCTGCAACAGTTGATGGCTCAGGCCGAGCAGGCGACCGCGCAGAACAGTCGCATGGTGCTCCATGTAGCGGCCAACTACGGAGGGCGCTGGGATATGGTGGAGGCCGTGCGTCTTTGGCAGCAAGACCATCCCGGACAAGCAGTGTCCTGTCTGACGGAGCAAGATCTCGCCCCCTACCTCAGCTTGGCCGATGCGCCAGAGCCTGATCTGCTCATCCGTACCGGCGGTGAGTCGCGCATCAGCAACTTCCTGCTTTGGCAGGCCGCTTATGCGGAGCTGTACTTCTCCGAGGTTCTTTGGCCTGATTTTTCCGTGCAGGAACTCGACCGCGCCCTGGCCTGGTTTGCGGGGAAAGATCGGCGTTTCGGCGCTGTTTCCAGCCGAGTGGCTGGCTGAGTCAGCCCCGGTGCCGAGATGCGTCGCCCGGCCAGCAGGCCAGGCGCATCGGGCTCAAACCAAGCCCTGAAGGCGCGCCAAATGGCTGGCCTGGGAACGGCTCTTGACATCCATGCGCCGAAACAGACGCCACAGATGCACCTTGACGGTGTGTTCGCTGATTTTGAGTTCGTCGGCAATGTCGCGGTTGCTCATGCCTCTGTCAAGCATGACCAGCAGCTGTTTTTGGCGTTTGGACAATTTCTGCGGGCTGCCTTCCTCTTCGTCCCCACCTGGGCTGAGCAAGGTGCGCAGCTTGTTGACGATCTGGGCTGCCCCCACCGATTTGGGCAGATAACTCTGCGCGCCGGCCTCCAGGGACAGGTCCTCATAGTCCTGCGCCGATGAGGCCGACAACACCACCACCGGCACGTCGGGCATTTGGGTTTTGAGCTCACGTACGCCCGAAACGCCGTGGGTGTCGGGCAACTTGAGGTCCAGGCAAATCAGATCGGGCTTGCCGTGTTGCTGTACCGCTGGGGCGACTGCGGCAATCCGATCGAGTTCGATCACCTGCAATTTGCTGCTGATCCGACGAACCAGGGTGACCAGCGCCTCCCTGAGCAAGGGGTGATCATCAATCACAAAGATGGTTGCTTTCTCAATCATCGTATGCCTTTTGATAGGAATAGTTTCCGCCATTTTAACAATGATTGACTTTCTTTTTAAGCCTTTCGTGCCGGTCGCCGCCGCGGGCGCTGGCCCTGACTCAGTCAGGGGGCGCGCTTTGGGCCGCCTGCCGCAGGCACCGCAGAGCCTCGACCAGTTTGCCCGCATCGGTGGCAGGCTCCAGCTGGTCAGCGTGGCTGTCCAGAACCGAGGTATCGCCTTGCTTGAGCCTGGCTACCAGTTCGCCCGCTTGCCGGGGGGAGTCGAAGGCCAGGCTTTGCAGCAGCAGTTGCCCATCGCTGTCGATCAGCTTGAAATAGAACTTGCCGTCTTCGTGGCGGTACTGCTTGAGGGCCGGCAGGACAAGCTTCGACGGGGCGGCGGTCGCGGTTTTCGACCCTGTGCCTGACCGCAAGCTGCGCAGCCCGACGGCCTGCCGCAGCTCCTGCATGAAGGGCGTGGCAATTTGCCGCGCCTTGGCGGCCCCAGTGCGCAGGATGTCCTCAATCCTGCCCGGGTCGGCCATCAGCTGCTCGTAGGTTTGGCGCATAGGCGCGATTTCCCCTTCGATGCGTTCGAACAGCATCTGTTTGGCATCGGCCCAGGCGATGCCCTGTGCGTAGGCTTGCGTCATAGCCCGCGTTTCTTCGGCGCTGGCGAAGGCGCGATAGATTTCAAACAAGGCCGAGCCTTCGGTGGTTTTGGCCTCGCCTGGCTTGCGCGAATCGGTCACCATGGCCGCGATCTGCTTGCGCAGAGTTTGCGCCGGCCCAAACAGGGCGATGGTGTTGTCGTAGCTCTTGCTCATCTTGCGGCCGTCCAGGCCGGGCAAGGTGGCCACTTGCTCTTCAATGGCCGCCTCGGGCAGTACCAGATGCGGCCCGTACAGATGGTTGAAGCTGGCCGCCATATCGCGAGCCATTTCGATGTGCTGGATCTGGTCGCGTCCCACCGGCACCTGATGGGCCCGGAACATCAGGATGTCGGCGGCCATCAGCACCGGGTACATGAAAAGTCCCGCGCTGACTTCGTTGTCCGGCTCGGTCCCCGCAGCCAGATTCTTGTCGACCTGGGCTTTGTAGGCGTGGGCGCGGTTGAGCAGACCCTTGCCGGCCATACAGGTTAGGAACCAGGTCAATTCGGGGATCTCGGGGATGTCGGACTGGCGATAAAAGGTGACCCGCTCCGGGTCGAGCCCTGCGGCCAGCCAGGTCGCCGCAATTTCGAGGGTCGAGCGCTGTATGCGTTCGGGCTCGCCCACCTTGATCAGGGCGTGGTAGTCAGCCAGGAAATAAAAGCTTTGCACTTCCGGTCGCAAGCTG
>CAYPSU010000003.1:43282-63915 GCA_964413475.1 uncultured Polaromonas sp.
CCTGATGGCGCCCACATAGTTGCCCAGATGAGGCGTGCCCGAGGTGGTGATGCCGGTGAGAACTCGCAAAGGCTTCATAAGGTGTCGAGGTAGAGATCAGGGGCCGAGCAGCAGGCGCAAGGGTTTGAGCATCAGGGCCAGGGCGTCATAGCTCAGGCCCATGATGGGACGCATCCAGAGGCTGCTGACCATGCCGGTCAATATAAGGGCCAGTACGATGAAAAAGCCCCAGGGTTCCACGCGCGAGAGCAGCACTGCGGCGCGCCAGGGCAGCAGCCCGACCAGAATACGCCCGCCGTCAAGCGGTGGCAATGGAAACAGATTGAAGGCAAACATGACCAGATTGACCAGCACGCCAGCCTTGCACATCTCGATGAAGAAGGGTTCGCTCACGCCGCTGGCGGTGAGCAAGTGAAAGGCGATGCCCCAAAGCAGCGCCTGTATGAAATTGGCCCCCGGACCGGCCAGCGCAACCCAAATCATGTGCTGCTTGGGTTTGCGCAGCCGGCTGAAATTCACTGGCACTGGCTTGGCATAGCCAAAAAGAAACTGGCCGGCGGTGGCAAAGTAGAGCAGCACCGGCATCAGCACGGTGCCGATGAGATCGATATGGCTCATCGGGTTGAGGGTGACGCGCCCCAGTTGCCAAGCGGTGGGATCACCAAAATGGCGCGCCGCATAGCCGTGCGCCGCCTCATGTACGGTGATGGCAAACAGCACCGGCAGGGCATAGAGCGTCACCTTCTGAATCAGATCGGCCAAGTCCATCGCGGGATTGTCTCAGAGGTGCGCGTTCCGTTTTGCAGAGGTCGTGCCATGTTCAGCCCAGACCGATGGCCTGCAGGCTGCCGCCCCCGAGCCGAATCACCTCAGCGGCCTGGCCGCTGCCCATGGGGACGAGATCGATAACCGTGGTGGGTTCGCGCGCGCAGGCGCCGACATCGATCACCGCGGCCAGTTCGTGCTCGAGCTTTTGCCGAATCTCATCGGCCTCGACCATGGCCTCGGTCTGCCCGTGTGGAATCAAGGTGGTGGCCAGTAGCGGAGCGTTGTGCTCAGCCAGCAAGTCCTGGAGCGTGCGATGGTCTGGCAGCCGCAGGCCTATGGTTTTGCGCGAGGGGTGACTCAGACGCCGCGGCACTTCTTTGCTGGCCTCCAGGATGAAGGTGTAGGGGCCGGGCGTGGCCAGCTTGAGCAGGCGGAACTGTCGGTTGTCCACCCGCGCATAGCTGGCCAGTTCGCTCAAGTCACGGCACAGAAGGGTCAGGTGGTGTCTCTCGTCCACACCCCGGATGCGTCGCAGCCGGTCGGCTGCGGCTTTGTCGTCCAGGTGGCACACCAGGGCATAGCCGGAATCGGTGGGGACGGCCAGCACGCCGCCAGCCTGCAGCAGCTGGCAGGCTCGCCTGAGCAGGCGGATTTGGGGGTTGTCAGGGTGAATTTCAAACAGCTGGGCCATGAACAGTCAGCTCGGCGGGACCGGCTGCGACAGCGCATCGCGGGCGGTGCGCGCCTGACGCATCGTCAGCCAGGCGCCGCTGACGCCGCAAGCGGCAATCACGCACATGCCTATCAGTGACCATCGGTCGGGGGCGTGGGAAAACACCAGCCAGCCGCCTAGAACGGCAAATGCAATCTGCGCATACATATAGGGGGCCATCGTGGCCACTGCGGTGCGCTCGTAAGCCAGGATCAACATGAAATGACCCAGGGTGGCCGTCAGCCCCATGATCAGCATCAGGCCCCATTGCTCGGGGCTGAGGGCGTTCCAGGCCCAGGGCAGGGCCAGCGAAGCCAGGAGGGCGCCCGTCCAGCCGGTGTAGAGCTGCATGGTCAGAGGATCTTCGGTTCGGACCATGCGGCTGGTCAGGAGTTGAAACAAGCAGTTACCCAGTAGCACCACGAACGGCAGCAGCAGCGTGATCGAAAACTCGGCGCTGCCGGGTTTGATGATGAGCAAGGCACCAGAGAAACCGCCGATGACCAGGAGCCAGCGCAGGACGGAGACCCGCTCGGTGAAAAAAAGCGCAGCAATCACGGTGATGAGCAGGGGGTTTAGAGAGACGATGGCGGTAAATTCGGACACCGATACATGCCGTAGCGCCTCAAAGGCTGCCAGGCTGCTGCCGATCAGCAGCAGGCCGCGCAGCACCTGCAGGCCCGGTCGCTCGGTGCGCCAGATGCGCCAGCCCTTGCGCGGCACCATCACCAGGGTGCTGGCGACGGCCTGGAAAAAATAGCGAAACCAGATGGCCATCAGCAGAGGCACGGTGCCGACGACGACCTTGGTGGTCGTGTCCAGAGCCGCAAACATGGCTACCGCCCCCAGCGTCAGTGCGATGCCAATCAGGGCCGATGGTGACGATCCGGTTTCCTTCACCGGATCCGGTCTTCCAACAGCTCCCAGACCGGGGTCAGCTCACCAGGCAGGTAGGGCAGGGTGCCCAGATCGGTGTGGCTCTCATCAGGGCTGTGAAAGTCACTGCCGCGCGAGGCCGCCAGATTGAACTCGACGGCCATTTCGCCGTACTTGATGGCCTCTTGCGTGCTGTGGCTGCCGGTGACCACTTCGACCGCTTGGCCGCCATGCAGCTTGAATTCGGTGAAAAGCGCGTATTCCTCGTTCGGGGTGAATTTGTAGCGAGCCGGATGGGCGATCACGGCCACGCCACCGGCCCCGGTGATCCACTCAATGGCATTTTTCAGCGTCGCCCAACGATGCGGCACAAAGCCGGGCTTGCCTTCGGTGAGAAATTTTCGAAAAACTTCGCTGGTGTCTTTGCAGATGCCGGCTTCAACCAGAAAACGGGCAAAGTGCGTCCGCGAAATCAGGTCTGGATTACCGACGAATTGCAAGGCGCCCTCGTAGGCTCCCGAGATCCCCACCCTTGCCAAGCCCTCGGCCATTTCCAGGGCTCGCTGGGCGCGGCCCCCGCGGGTCGATTTCAGGCCTTGACGCAATTGCGGGTCATCGGCATCGAAGCCCAGACCGACGATGTGTACGGTCTCACCGGCAAAGGTGACCGAGATTTCAGTGCCCGTGAGATAGCCCATGCTCTGCTCGCGGGCCGCGGCGGCCGCGCGGTGTTGCCCACCCACTTCATCGTGATCGGTCAGGGCCCACAGTTGTACGCCACCACGGCGCGCGCGATCGGCCAGTTCCTCAGGGGTCAGCGTGCCGTCGGAGATGACCGAATGGCAATGCAAGTCGGCATTGAGAATGTTGCGGGCGTTCACACTCGGATTTTACGGGTCTGGGACCAATCGGGGGTCTGCGCCTGCGTCGCGCCTGGGACGGCCCGGTCTCAGGTCTGGGCTGCCTCGATGACAAAACGGACGCGGCGTTGGCCCTGCCACTCGTCCAGGTCGAGCCGGTAGACCAGTTTGGCCGTCTCTGGCAAGGGCTCGGTGCGCCCGAACCAGATGCCGTCAACATCCTGCCCCTGATGCCTGAGCTTGAGCGACAGATGCCCCTGGCCCACCAGCCGCTGTGAGATCACTTGCACGGGTTCGCAAAAAGTAGGCGCTGCAAAGCCCTGGCCCCATACCTGCTGCTGCAAGGCCTCGACCACATCGGCTCGTCGGTATTGGGCAGGCAGGGGGCCATCGGTTTGCAGTTGGCGGGTCAGCGTTGCGGCATCAAGCCACTCGCGGGCCACCTGTTCCAGGGCTTGCCGGAAGATCCCCAGTTGATCTGCGGCAACGGTGCAGCCGGCAGCCATGGCATGCCCGCCAAAGCGCAGCAGCACCCCAGGGTGACGCTTGGCCACCAGGTCCAGGGCGTCGCGCAGGTGAAAGCCCGGAATCGATCGCCCCGAGCCCTTGAGTTCGTGCGCCTTGCCCTCGGCGCCGCTGGCCGCAAAGACAAAGCAGGGCCGGTGCAGTCGGTCTTTGACGCGCGAGGCCACGATCCCGACCACCCCTTCATGGAACTGCGGGTCGAACAGCACCACCGCCGGCGGACTTTCGTCGGCTTGTGTGCTCATGGCATCGGCTGCCCGCATAGCCTGTTCGCGCATCTGCCCCTCCAGATCGCGTCGTTGCCGGTTGATGCGGTCGAGCTCGGCGGCCAGGTTTTGCGCTCGGGAGGGATCGTCGGTCAGCAGGCATTCAATCCCCAGGGTCATGTCCGACAGGCGACCGGCTGCGTTGATCCGTGGTCCCAGGGCGAAACCGAAATCCATGCTGCTGGCCGTCAGTGGCTTGCGGCCGGCCACTTGCATCAGCGCCGCCAGGCCGGCGGGCATCTGGCCGGCGCGTATGCGGCGCAGCCCTTGAGCCACCAGTCGACGGTTGTTGGCATCGAGCCGCACCACGTCAGCCACCGTGCCGAGGGCCACCAGCGGCAGCAGGCTGTCCAGCCGTGGCTGATCCAGGCCAGCGTAGAGACCGCGTGCGCGCAGTTCGGCGCGCAGCGCCAGCAGTACATAGAACATCACGCCCACCCCGGCGATCGACTTGCTGGGAAAGGGGCAGCCGGGTTGGTTGGGGTTGACGATGACGTCGGCCTTCGGCAACACGACGCGTCCGTCCAGCTGCGCCGGCAGATGGTGGTCGGTGATGAGCACCTTGAGTCCCAGCTCTTGCGCACGCGCTACGCCATCGATGCTGGCAATGCCGTTGTCCACCGTAACCAGTAAATCGGCGCCTCGGCTTTTGACGCGTTCGGCGATTGCAGCGGTCAGTCCGTAGCCGTCGACCACGCGATCTGGCACCAGATAGCTCATGGCGCTGTAGTTCAGGGGCCGCCCGATTAAACCCAGGCCCCGTATGGCCACGGCACAAGCAGTGGCGCCATCGCAGTCGTAGTCAGCCACAACGCAGATTCGTTGCTGCGCTTGCAAGGCATCGGCCAGCAGGCTCGCAGCCTCCCGCGCCTGCAGCATCTGCGCCGGATCGATCAGGTGTTTGAGGTCTTCATCGAGATCGGCCGCATCGTCAATGCCGCGTGCGGCGAACAGTCGGGCCAGCAGGGGGTGCACGCCCGCCTGCTCCAAAGCCCAGACGCTGCGGGGCGGTACATCGCGCACGGTGATATTCACAAGTCCTCCTCGACAATAGCGTGCCAGGCGGGCGCTACCAGGCGATGCAAGAGCCGGCCCGCGAGGCCGCGCGAGAAGCTTTCCAAACGCAGCCAGCCGCGCTCACCGCAAAGCGTGAGCGTAACCGTTTGTCCCCGGTCGAGCTGCTTGAGCAGGGGCGCGAGCGACTCTGCGTCTAACTGTGCCCAGGCCTGAGCGTAGGCCGCTGGGTTTTCGCTCAGGGCAGATGCGGCCAGCACCCGCGTGATTTGAACGCCCGACAGCCGATGGCTCTGCGCGGGCAACTGGCCGCTGCCGCTGAACCACAGCGAATTGATGGGCAACTGACCGCATTCGCTGCGCGTCTGATTGACCGGATGGGTGTAGAGCAGCATTTGCATTTCGTTTTGCAGGCGACGCAGCAAGCGCGCTTTCGGACCGGCTGGCAGCCAGGGGTCGACATTGCGTGCAATCGCCCGGTCCAGTGAGGCTGTCGGTTGACGGAAAACCTCGCCCTGTCCAAGCCAGTGACCCGGCAGCCCTGGCTGAAGCTCGATCCCCTCCGAGGCAAAGTAGGGGCGCATGGTCTCCATCAGGGCCTGGGATTCCTCTTCGCTGATGTGCAGAGCCTGTGGATCGCTCAGGCTCGCATGCTCGCGCCCCATGGCCCAATGGCAGAGACTGATCCAGGCCCAGGCTTGCGATCCGGCCTTGCCAGCGCAGCGGGCGGCCCAGGGCAGCAGGCCATCGGGCAAGTCACTCCATCCCAGCAGTTGCGCCAAGGCTTGCTCGTGTGGGGGGCTCAAGCTTTCGCCGGGGCCGCTCTGGCGCTGGCTGACCTGCATGCTGCGCAGCAGTTGTCGCAGGTGCTGGGTGGCCGATGCCGGCAGGGCTTGCAAGGCCCTCAGTGCCTCAGGGTCGGCGCACAAGGCCCAGGGCACGATCAGGTGCCGGGCAGGCTCCCCTGGCGATGGTTCGATTCCCAGAAGGTTGGGCGTTTGGGCAGACATGGCGCGATTGTCCCGAATTGCTGATCGGCCCCGCCGCCGGGGCGATGCCACAATCATGGCATGTCGCTGCCTTACGAGCTGTCCTTGGGATGGCGCTACACCCGTGCCGGTCGAGCGTCCCGGCGCAATGGCTTTATTTCCTTCATCTCGGGAGTGTCGATGCTGGGCATCGCCCTGGGGGTGGCCGCACTCATCATCGTGCTGAGCGTGATGAACGGCTTCCAGAAGGAGGTGCGCGACCGGATGCTGGGCGTGATCTCTCATATCGAGGTCTATGCCGCCGATGGAGGCGCAGTGCGGGACTTGGAGGGGGCGCTGACGTTGCTTCGCCAGCACCCCGATGTGGTGGGCGCAGCCCCCTTTATCGCTTCGCAGGCGCTGCTGGCCCGCGGCGAGGATATGAAGGGCGCGATCCTGCGCGGGATTGATCCGGCTTTGGAGGGGCAGGTCAGCGATCTGGCGGCCCAGCAGCGACAGGCTGTTGAACGGTTGCAACCGGGCCAGTTCGGTCTTGTGCTGGGAGCAGAGCTGGCCCGCTCGCTGGGGGTGCGGGTGGGTGAGGCCCTGACCTTGATCGTGCCGGGCGGGCAGGTGACGCCGGCCGGTGTGGTGCCCCGGCTCAAGCAGATGACGGTGGTGGGATTTTTTGACTCCGGACATTTTGAATACGATGCAGGCATGGCCCTGATGCATCAGGCCGATGCCCAGCGTCTGTTCCGGCTGGAGGGACCCAGCGGTATCCGTATCAAGTTGCGCGATCTGCATCAGGCGCGGGAGGTGGCGCAGCAATTGATGGGCCGTTTACCGCCCGACCTGCTGGTGCGGGATTGGACGCGACAGAACCGCACCTGGTTTGCGGCGGTTCAGCTGGAAAAGCGCATGATGTTCATCATCCTCACCCTCATCGTCGCGGTGGCCGCCTTCAACCTGGTCAGCACCCTGGTGATGACTGTGACGGATAAGCGGGCTGACATTGCGATCTTGCGCACTTTAGGCGCCAGCCCAGGCAGCATCATGCTGGTGTTTATGGTTCAGGGCGCCATGGTGGGGCTGGTGGGTACCGGTGCTGGCTTGCTGTTGGGCTTGCTGGTGGCCTTCAATATTGACGTTATTGTTCCGACGCTGGAAAAACTCTTTAGCGCCAGTTTTCTGCCACGCGACATCTACCTGATCAGCCGCATGCCCAGCGACCCCCAGGCCGGGGACATCGTGCCGGTGGCGCTGATTGCCTTGGTACTCGCCTTCATTGCCACTGTGTATCCGAGTTGGAGAGCCAGCCGGGTCAAACCCGCGCAGGCCCTGCGTTATGAGTAGTATGGCCCCTCATGGATCGCCAGCAGCGGCGCCGGGCGCGCCGGTGCTCGAAGCACGTGGGCTGTCCCGCCGCTTCACTGAAGGCGGCCTGGATGTGCAGGTGCTCAACGGCATCGACCTGCAGATCTTGGCTGGCCAGACTTTGGCCATTGTTGGCGCCTCCGGCTCCGGCAAGAGCACCCTGCTGCATTTGTTGGGAGGGCTCGATCTGCCCACCAGCGGACGTGTGCTGCTGATGGGGCAGGACTTCTCGGGGCTGTCCGGATCCGAGCAAGGGCGCTTGCGAAATCTGCATTTGGGCTTTGTCTACCAGTTCCATCACTTGTTGCCCGAGCTCACTGCGCTTGAGAACGTCGCCATGCCCTTGTTCATCCGCAGGCAGGTGCGCCATCAGGCCGTACAGGCTGCCGCTGCGGCGCTGGCTGAGGTTGGCCTGGCCGAGCGCCTGCATCACCGCCCGGCGGAGTTGTCGGGCGGCGAGCGTCAGCGGGTGGCGATGGCCCGCGCACTGGTCACCCGGCCGGCCTGCGTTTTGGCCGACGAACCGACTGGCAACCTGGATCGAGCCTCGGCCTCGAAGGTCTTTGACCTGATGCTGGAGCGGGCCAGTGAGTTGGGCATGGCCTTTGTGCTGGTGACCCACGATGAATCCCTGGCGCGACGCTGTGATCGCTGCTTGCGTTTGGTACAGGGCCGATTGCAGCCGGCTCAGTAGGGTCGCGTGGGGTCTGGACGGATCGGCCTGCCGCAGACCTCCCGAATTTACCCATGGCCGGCGATCAATAGCGGCCAGCAGGAGCGGCGCCTTCAGAGTATGCGGTTGAACCAAAGCATGGACAGGCCCGCCGACAACAAGGCCAGGGCAGCCCCCAGCAGGGCCAGCAGCCCAGAGATTTCGGTTTCCTTCTTCTGCATGGTTAGCTTGGAACTCAGGGTGGAATAAACCTTTTTGAGGTCCTGCGCTGTGCCGGCGTAGAAGTATTCGGCCTGGGTTCTGGCGGCGATGGCCTTGAGGGTCTCCTCATCGAGTCGCACCCGCATGGACCAGCCCTCAAAGCCTATGGTCTCGCCTGTGACCGTGCCAATGCCGACGGTATAGACCCTGACTCCGTAGTCGCCCGCCAGCTTGGCTGCCTCCATGGGCTCCACGCCGGTGGTCCGCTGCCCATCGGTCAGCAAGATGATGGCCGCCGATCCGTTGGAGCCTGGTGCCACTGGCTCGTAGACCTTTTTGCCTGCCTTGGCCCTCTCATCAAGGCTGCTGCCCTGGGGACGACTGCCGTACTGCATCTTGGCCAGATCGATGTCTGCATCGGGGAACAGTTCGGCCAGTGACATCACGATGCCATTGCCGATGGCGGTGCCGCGCTGCATCTGAAATTTATCGATCGCGGTGACCAGATCCTCGCGATTGACGGTGGCCGGCTGGACCACCGAAGCCGTGCCCGCAAAGGCGACGATCCCCACCTTGACGTGGCGTGGCAACTCGGCCAGAAAGGCTTTGGCTGCGTTTTGCGCCGCTACCAGTCGGTTGGGCTCGACGTCTGTAGCCCGCATGCTGCCCGAGACATCCATGGCCAGCATGATGGTTTCCTGTTGCGAGGGCAGGCGGATGGTGGCGAAGGGCCGAGCCGAGGCCAGCAGCATGGCGGTCACTGCCAGCAGGAACAGCAGCGCCGGCAAATGCCTGCGCCAGCGCTGAGAACTGCCCATGGCTTCGCGCACCATGGTCAGGCTGGCGTAGCGCACCGCCAGCTTATTCCGGCGTCGTATCAACCACAGGTACAGCAGGATCAGGGCCGGCGGTACCAGCATCAGCCACAGAAGTTCAGGCCAGAGGAAGGTCATCGTGTTGCCTCGGGTTTCAGGCGGCCACCGGACTGCCGATGCGTCCCCGCAATCGCTGGCGACGCAGGTGGCAGAAGCGCACCAATGCATCGATCAGATCGTCGTCGGTTCGCAGCTCCAGCGCATCGACGCCGCTGCGTGTCAGGGTCTGTCGCAGGGCCTGCTCTCGTTCTTCAGACAACTGGGCAAAGCGCTGGCGAAAGCGCTTGTCGTGGGTGTCGACCATCAGATAGTCGCCGGTTTCGGCATCGCGCATGGGCAGCAGGCCCAGATCGGGCAGTTGCTGCTCCAGTGGATCAAAGAGTCTCACCACCACCACATCGTGACGCTGGGCCAGCAGACCCAGTGTGCGCTCCCAGCCCGGCTCACTGATGAAGTCCGAGACCACAAACAGGGTGGATCGGCGCCGCACGGTTTGCGCACCGGCCTGCAGCAGGTGGTTCAGTCGTGTGGCGTGACTTTGCTGGGCTGGCGAGCGTCGAGTTTGCAGGTGATGGAGCAACTGCAGCACCTGCCGGCGTCCGCTGCGTGCCGGCAGCATGGTGTCGACATGGCTGCCATAAAGGATGGCACCGATGCGGTTGCCCTCTCGGGTCATCATCCGTGCCAGCGACACCACGAAATCGCGGGCCAGCTCGCTTTTGCGTTGCTGCCCCGAGCCAAAGTCCACCGAGGCGCTGAGGTCCAGCAGGAACCAGGCGGTCATCTCGCGGTCTTCGGTGTAGACCCGCACATGTGGCAAATCCATGCGGGCGGTGAGGTTCCAGTCGATGTGGCGGACATCGTCATGGTGCTGATATTCGCGCAGATCGGCCAGATCCAGGCCGTTGCCCCGCATTAACGTTCTGTGGTGGCCCTGCAGCAGTCCATCGAGTCGACGCAGCACGGTCCATTCGAGCCGCTTGAGCACCTCCTCAGCGCGGGCGCTGATCGGTGCTGCCTCCAGGGGTGGCGATGGCAGTGCCTGGCGGCGCCACAGGTCACGCAGCCAGTTTTTCATGCTCGAGTGGCTTGGAAGGAGCCGCAATGCGGGCCATGATGCGCTCGATGACGGCATCGCTGGTCATGCCTTCGGACAGTGCCTCATAGGACAGGACCAGTCGGTGACGCAGAACGTCGGGCACCAGATCGCTCATGTCCTCGGGCAGCACATAGCTGCGGCCGCGAAGCAGCGCCAGAGCGCGGGCGCCTTCCGTCAGCGCGATGGTGGCGCGTGGGCTCGCCCCGAAGGTGATCATGGGCTTCAAGTCTGCCAGATCGTGGCGCTCAGGGTGACGGGTGGCCGAGACCAGCCGCACCGCATAGTGCATCAATGAGGGATCCACGTACACCTGCCGGCACTGCCGCTGCAGCTCGCCTATTTGGTCCATGCTGGCCACTGCGGTCACATCCACCTTGGGGCCGATCATGCGTTCGACGATGACATATTCTTCTTCGTCGGTCGGGTAGTCCACTACCACTTTCATCATGAAGCGGTCGACCTGAGCTTCGGGCAGCGGATAGGTGCCCTCAGTCTCGATCGGGTTTTGCGTGGCCATGACCAAAAAGGGACGCGGCACCGGATGGCTCTGGCCGGCGATCGTCACTTGCCGTTCCTGCATCACTTCGAGCAGGGCGCTCTGCACCTTGGCTGGCGCACGGTTGATTTCGTCGGCCAGCAGGAGATTGGTGAACACCGGTCCGAGCGAGGTGCTGAAGTCGCCTGTTTTCTGGTTGTAGATGCGGGTGCCCACCAAGTCAGCGGGCACCAGATCGGGCGTGAACTGAATGCGCTTGAATTGCCCGCGCAGGGCTTCGGCCAGGGTCTTGACGGTCAGCGTCTTGGCCAGGCCCGGCACGCCCTCGACCAGCAAGTGACCCTGCGCCAGGGTGGCAATCATCACCCGCTCGAGGAAGCGGTCTTGCCCGACCACCACACGCTTGACCTCATAGAGGATACGCTCCATCAGTTGCGCGGTTTCAGGGCTGACTTCTGGTGTGCTGTTCATGGTGAATCCTGCGTTCGGGATGGATCTTAGAAGGGGGGAATGCCGATGGCTGAGGCTGCGCTTTCAATGGGAACGGCAAAGCCGATGCCGATAAAGGTGCGTTGCTGCGAGGGGTTGTAGATGGCTGTCACGATGCCCACGACCTGACCGTCCATAGTGACCAGTGGGCCGCCGGAGTTGCCTGGGTTGGCGGCCGCGTCGAACTGGATCAGATTGCGCATTTCCTGCTGGCCCTCGGGCGAGCGGAAGGATCGGCCCAGCCCCGAGATCACGCCAGCTGAGGCCGAGGGGCCGATGCCGAAGGGAAAGCCCACCGCCACCACCTCGTCTCCGGGCATCAGGTCGGCAGTCGATCGCAGGGTGGCTGCATTCAGATCATCGGGAATCTTGTGCGCTTGCAATACCGCCAGATCGTTTTCTGGTTGGGCGCCGGTCACGGTGGCCGTGGTCTCCAGGCCGTCGCTGAACTCAATCCGGATCACGCTGGCCCCCTGCACCACATGCAGGTTGGTCAGGATAATGCCCTTGTCGACAATCACCACGCCGGAGCCTACGCTGCGCTGCACCAGCTCGCCGGTCTTCTTGTCGGTATCAAATCCAGTCACCCGCACCACCGAAGGCGCAATGGCTTCGAAGGCCTTGGCTGCCTTGGAGGGCAGGGGCACGGTTTCCAGGGTTTTAAGCACCGCTGCGTCGATGTCTTTTTGGGACAGGTGGCGCGGCATCTGGCCGAGCAGCGCAAACAGACTGGCGGCCGTGGCCAGGAAGAAGGTGCCGATCACGCCCCAAAGCAGACGGGGGTCGGTCCAGGCTGGGCCGGCCAGCCACCGCCTCAGCCTGCCAAAGCGGCCAGGATTGGGCGTCTGAGCCTGGGGCTCGACCAGACTCTGTTTCTGACGAGCCTGCGAACTGCTGTAGAGGGCTGACCTGCGCATCGGATCACCTCGCTGGGGTAAGGGCGGTTTTTTCTCCACGAACCACCCCCTGGGAGGATGTCACGGTATCACGTTCAGGCCGGATTTGCACTGCGCGAGGCGGACAATTGAGTGCCCTGCTCCGATCAGGCTTCAGGCCTGAGCACAGAGAGCCTGATGGAGCCCCTTGCGGGCCGGTCCGGCGGCGGCCCGCTTGGCCAGTTTCCAAGCTTGGCTTTAGGATGAGGTTCCTATGCCATGGATTGACACCCACTGCCACCTCGATGCTGCGGAATTTGCGGGTGATGTGTTGGCCGTTCGGCATCGCGCCCGCCAGGCCGGCGTGGACCACTGCATCATTCCCGCCGTGGCTCCCGCCCATTTTGCGGCGGTGCGTGATTTGGCCCACCTTTTGGGTGACAGCTACGCGTTGGGCATACACCCCCTTTACGTCGCCCAGGTGACCGATGCGGATCTGGCAGAGCTGGAGCGCGCCCTGATACAAAACTGCAGTGACCCCAGACTGCTGGCGCTCGGGGAGATCGGTCTGGACTTTTTCGTCCCCGAGCTTTGTACGCCCGCCCTGCGGGCTCATCAGGAGGCGGTTTACCGGGCTCAGCTTCTTCTGGCGCGGCGGCTGAACCTGCCGGTGATTCTGCACGTGCGCCGATCGGCCGATCGCCTGCTCAAGCATTTGCGCGAATTGGCGCCGGCGGCTGGATGGCGCGGCATTGCGCATGCCTTCAACGGCAGTGAGCAGCAGGCGCTGGGCTTCATTGAGCTGGGCTTGAAGCTCGGCTTTGGGGGTGCGCTAACCTTCCCGCGGGCCTTGCAATTGCAGCGGCTGGCCACTCGCTTACCGCTGCACGCGCTGGTTCTGGAGACTGACGCGCCGGACATGGCCCCGCAGTGGCTCTACCGCACCGCACGCGATCGCGAACAGGGTTTGCCTCAGGCACGCAATGAGCCGTCCGAGCTTGCACGTATCGGAGCGCATCTGGCGGCGCTTCGTGGCCTTGCGGTGCAAGAGCTGGCTGGGCAGTTGCGACACAATGCGCAGCAGGCATTGCCGGGGCTCTCGCGCTTGCTGGCCTGAAGCCTCTTGAACGGCACTGCGCTGCATGACTTCCCACCCTTCATCCAAAGACCGGTCGGCCCATGGGCCCGAAGTGAGCTTTTCTGAAGATGGACGGGTGCGGCATCTGCATCTGGGCACGCCCTGGATTCAGGGTTCGATGCGGCTGGAGGCGCCCTTCGAAATTGAACTGGAATATGTGCAGCGCATGATGGCCTGGCTGCTTTTCCATGAGCCGGCATCAGTCCAGGCTTTGCATGCCATGCAACTGGGGCTGGGCGCGGCCGCCCTGACCAAGTTCTGCTTTCGGCGCCTGCGCATGCGGACCACGGTGGTCGAAGTCAATGAACGGGTGATTCAGGCCTGTCGGCTCTGGTTCAAGTTGCCGCCGCCGTCAGAGCGCCTTCGAATCGTACAGGCCGATGCGGGGCTGGAAATTCGTCGGCCTGAGCATCTGGGTAAGGTTGATGTTCTGCAGGTGGACCTTTACGACCAGGAGGCTGCAGCCCCCGTGCTGGACAGCGCCGACTTCTATCTGGCGTGCCGGCAGCTGCTCAGCGACGAGGGCCTCATGACGGTTAACCTTTTTGGTCGCGATGCGAGCTTCGACCAGTCTCTGGCGCGGATGTCCCAGGTTTTCGGTGAGGCCGCGATCTGGTGCTTCAGCCCCACCCGCGAAGGCAACACCGTGGTCCTGGTTCAGCGGCACCCCACGCGGCCGCCACGCCCCGTGCTGGTGCAGCGCGCCCAGGCGATCGAATCGCGCTGGTCGCTTCCAGCGGGTAAGTGGCTTCGACTTTTGCGTCCGATCGCAGCTTGAGGCCCTTTCGGTTGCAGCCCCATCAAAGAGCCCTGGGGGGCGGTCGACCCTGACGCCTGAGGCCTGCGGCCTAGGTGTAAGCCACATATCCCGGACCCCGCCAGCGCGTGCACAATCGGCAGGTTTGGTTTATTGAGGAGTTGTTCTCGTGAATATCAAGAGTCAAAAAGACTTTGCATCCGGGTTGATGTTCATGGTGGTCGGGGCTGCGTTCGCCTGGGGTGCTACCAAGTACAACATTGGCACGGCGGCCCGCATGGGGCCGGGGTACTTTCCCTTGATGCTTGGCTCTCTGCTGGCCATTTTGGGCATGGCCATCACCTTCAACGCCTTGGTGTTTGAGCGTCTCGGAGGTGACAAAATCGGCAAGTGGGCCTGGAAACCCCTGTGCTTCATCATCGGCGCCAATGTGATTTTTGGCGTCTGCCTGGGCGGTATCCCGCCCATTGGGCTCAAACCGCTGGGTCTGATCGTCGGTATTTACGCCCTGACCTTCGTGGCCAGCATGGCTGAGGCGGGCTGGAAAGTCTTGAACACCTTCATCCTGTCCTCTGCGCTGGCCGTGATCAGCTATCTGGCTTTCATCAAACTGCTGAATCTGCAGTTCCCGGTCTGGCCGGCCTATTTCACCGCCTGAACCCTCGCAAGGAAGCAAGTCCATGGATCTCATTGCCAATCTTTCGCTGGGTTTTGATGTGGCCTTTACGCCCATCAACCTGTTGTATGCATTTATCGGTTGCGTTCTCGGGACGCTGATCGGGGTGTTGCCGGGCATTGGCCCGGTGGCCACCATTGCCATGCTGCTGCCGGCCACTTACGCTTTGCCGCCGGTTTCGGCACTCATCATGCTGGCCGGCATCTACTACGGAGCCCAGTACGGTGGTTCCACGACCGCGGTACTGGTCAACCTGCCGGGGGAATCGTCTTCGGTGGTGACCTGCATCGATGGCTACCAAATGGCACGCAAGGGCCGGGCTGGGCCCGCGCTGGCATCGGCCGGCCTGGGTTCTTTCTTTGCCGGGTCGGTGGGCACGCTCATCCTGGCTGCCTTTGCCCCCCCCCTGACCGAAGTGGCCTTCAAGTTCGGTCCAGCCGAGTACTTCGCCCTCATGGTGCTGGGCCTCATTGGTGCGGTGGTGCTGGCTTCAGGTTCATTGCTGAAGGCCATCGCCATGATTTTGCTGGGACTGCTTTTGGGTCTGGTGGGCACTGACGTCAATTCGGGCGTGGCCCGCTTCTCGTTTGATGTGCCCGAGCTGACCGACGGCATTGGTTTCGTGGTTCTGGCCATGGGCATCTTCGGCTACGGTGAGATCATTGCCAACCTGTCTCAGCCCGAGCACAGCCGGGAGATTTTCGCCTCCAAGGTCACGGGTCTGATGCCCACCAAGGAGGATTTCAAGCGCATCACACCTGCGGTGCTGCGTGGCACGACCCTGGGCTCCTTCCTGGGCATCTTGCCCGGCGGCGGTGCCTTGCTGGCGGCCTTTGCCGCCTATGCCCTGGAAAAGAAGATTGGCATCAAGCCGGGGGAAGTCCCTTTCGGGCAGGGCAATATCCGCGGCGTTGCTGCGCCTGAGTCGGCCAATAACGCCGGGGCGCAGACCTCCTTTATTCCGCTGCTGACCCTGGGCATTCCGCCCAACGCGGTGATGGCGCTGATGGTCGGTGCCATGACCATCCACAACATCCAGCCCGGGCCGCAGGTGATGACCAGCAACCCGCAGTTGTTCTGGGGCTTGATTGCTTCGATGTGGATTGGAAACGCCATGCTGGTGATTCTCAACCTGCCGCTGATAGGCATCTGGATCAAGTTGCTGACCGTACCGTATCGGTATCTGTTCCCGGCCATCGTGCTGTTCTGTGCCATTGGGGTGTACTCCACCAACAACAACACCTGGGATGTGTGGATGGTGGCCCTGTTTGGGGTGATTGGCTACAGTTTCATCAAGCTCGGTTGTGAGCCGGCGCCCTTGCTCCTGGGCTTCATCCTGGGGCCTATGATGGAAGAAAACCTCAGGCGAGCCTTGCTGCTCTCGCGAGGGGATTGGTCTGTCTTCGTCACCCGGCCGTTATCGGCCACCTTGCTGGCCTTGGCCCTCCTGATGCTGATCATCGTGCTTCTGCCATCGGTCAAGAAAAAGCGCGAGGAAACCTTCGTCGAAGATTGAGTCTGCCCGGAACGGGTCGATTGAGCGGCTCCCTCGGGGGCCGTTTTCAATTCTCACGGCCTTAGTGGGTGATGCGACCGGGTTCCCCCTGCGCCACGAGGGCTCTGCCAAAATACCAGTTATGAATACGCGTCATTTTCTAAGCTTCGCCGCTGCGGGACTCATTTCTGCTCTGGCTTTTGCGCCCGCAGGGGCGCAGACCTATCCCACCAAGCCCATCCGTCTGGTGGTGCCTTTCCCCCCGGGGGGCGCCACCGATCTTTTTGCCCGGACGGTATCGCAGAAACTGGCTGACCGCCTGGGACAACCGGTGGTGGTGGACAACAAGCCAGGGGCAGGCGGCACTCTGGGTTCGGACATCGTGGCCAAGGCGCCGGCTGACGGCTACACCTTGTTGCTCTCGACCAGCAGCACCCATTCCATAGGTCCTAACCTCAACCCCAAGATTCCCTACGATGCGGTTCGCGACTTCACGCCGATCTCGCATCTGGGCAATGCGCCCAGCATCATGCTGGTGCCCAATACATCACCGGCCAAGACCATCAAGGAATGGATAGACCACGCGCGGCAGAATCCGGGTCGGCTCAACTATGCCTCCAGCGGCAATGGCACCATCGTTCACCTGACGGCGGAGCTTTTCAAATCGCAGGCCAATCTGTTCGTGCTGCACATCCCTTATCGGGGCACGGCGCTGGCCATCCCCGATCTGGTCAGTGGCAAGATTGATGTGCTGTTTGACTCCCTGCCCACCGGCTTGCCCCACGTCAAGGACGGCCGCTTGCGCGCCCTGGGGGTCACATCGGCCAAAAGAACGCCGTTGGCCCCGGACCTGCCGCCCATCTCTGACGTGCTGCCCGGCTATGAGTCGGTCACCTGGTTTGGCCTGTTCGGGCCCCGGGGCCTGCCCACGGAGATGGTGCAGCGGCTTAACGCAGCAACCAGTCAGGTGCTCAGTGACCCCGATGCGATCGACCGCTTGACTCGGTTGGGCATAGAACCGGTGGGTGGTACACCGGCACAGTTTGCCCGCATGATGGCCCTTGAGTCGGCCAAGTGGAAGAAGATCATCCAGGATCGCAAGATCACCTTGGAATGAGGGCTATGCACTTCGATTTTGGCAATCCCTACAGCAGCACCCGACTGCCCCTGTTTGCCCGCAACCTGGTCTCCACCTCGCATCCGCTGGCAGCGCAGGCGGGCCTGCGCATGCTGCTCAAGGGGGGCAGCGCGGTGGATGCGGCCATTGCGGCAGCGGCCACCCTCACCATCACCGAGCCGGTGAGCAATGGCCTGGGCTCCGACGCTTTTTGCATTTTGTGGGATGGCCAGCGTCTGCAGGGTCTGAACGCCTCCGGGCCGGCACCGGCCGCCTGGACACCAGCCTACTTTGAACGCAAGTACGGCATGCTGAAGACGCCGCCCAAGCGCGGCTGGGACTCGGTCACAGTGCCCGGCGCAGTCGCTGCCTGGGTGGCTTTATCCGAACGGTATGGCAAATTGCCATTTGCCGACCTGCTGGAGCCGGCCATTGAGGTGGCCGAGCGCGGATACCTGATCCCGGTGGTGGTGCAGCAAAAGTGGCTGGCTGTCACGCCTGAATTGCAGCCGCAGCCAGGTTTTGCACAAAGTTTTCTGCCCTGGGGGCGGGCGCCGCAGGTCGGTGAGCTGTTTCGCTTTCCCGCTGCAGCGCGGGGCTTGAAGGCGATTGCGCAGTCCAAGGGCCGCGCTTTCTATGAAGGCGAGATCGCTCACGCACTGGAGAAATTTTCAGCCCAAAACGGAGGCAGCCTCACCGTGCAGGACATGGCAGCCTACCGGCCCGAGTGGGTGGAACCCATCGCCAAAACTTATCGGGGCTATACCTTGCATGAGATCCCGCCCAACGGGCAGGGCATTGCCGCCCTGATGGCTTTGGGCATCCTGTCCCATTTCGATTTGGCCAGCTTGCCGGTCGATGGTGTGGCCTCCCAGCATTTGCAGATCGAAGCCATGAAGCTTGCGTTTGCAGATGTCTATCGCTATGTGGCCGAGCCGCGCAGCATGGACCTGGGGCCCGAGCAGATGCTCGATGATGCCTACCTGGCCGGCCGCGCCCGCTTGATCGATCCACGACGCGCGCAAAACTTCAAGGCAGGTAATCCGGTCAAGGGTGGCACGATCTATCTGACCGCTGCCGATGAGAACGGGATGATGGTCAGCTTCATTCAGAGCAACTACATGGGTTTTGGCTCCGGGGTGGTGGAGCCCGGTTTTGGCATCAGTCTGCAGAATCGGGGCCATGGCTTCAGCGCCGATGCGAGTGCTGCCAATACGGCCAATCTGGTGGGGCCTGGCAAGCGGCCCTTCCACACCATCATTCCGGCTTTTCTGACAAAGGACGGTCAGCCGGTCATGAGCTACGGGGTGATGGGCGGCAATATGCAACCTCAAGGGCATCTGCAGACGCTGGTGCGCATGCTTGACTATCGGCAAAACCCGCAGACAGCCTGCGATGCGCCGCGCTGGCGCTTCAATGAGGGCTTGAACATCAATGCCGAAGCCGGCATGTCGGCTGATACGGTGCGTGGCTTGCAGGCGCTCGGCCATGAGCTCGATGTCATCAATGACTCGTATCAGGATTTCGGCGCTGGCCAATTCATCTGGCGGGCGGGCGATCCGGCGGTAGAGGGCTATGTCGCGGCCAGCGATGCGCGTCGCGACGGGCAGGCCGTTGGCTTCTGAGGTCGCTGTATCGAACGCCTCGCGGCTGGCTCTGGGTCTTGGGCTGGCTGCAACTGGCGCGGTGGCTTTCAGCGGCAAGGCCATCATCGTCAAGCTTGGGTATCGCTATGGCGTTGATGCGGTCACCCTCATCATGTACCGCATGATGTTTGCCCTGCCACTGTTTCTGCTGATGGCCTGGTGGGCCGGTCGCGGCCAAGAGCCGCTTGACGGGCGCCAGTGGCGCGGCGTTGTTTTTCTGGGGGTGACCGGTTACTACCTGGCCAGTTTCCTGGATTTCCTGGGGCTGCAGTACATCAGCGCATCGCTGGAGCGGCTGATTCTTTATCTCAACCCCACGCTGGTCATGCTCATCTCGCTGGTGCTCTACCGCCGGCGCGTCGGGCCCGGCCAATTGCTCGGTATGTGCATCAGCTATGCGGGCATTGTGGTGGTGTTTGGGCAAGAGCTTCGCACCCAGGGCGGGGAGGTGCTGATGGGCAGCGTGCTGGTTTTTGGCAGCGCGTTCACCTATGCGCTGTACTTGGTCTATAGCGGGGAGTTGGTGAAAAAGCTGGGCTCGCTGCGTCTGGTGGGACTGGCTTCAACGGTGGCTTGCTTGTGCTGTATGGTGCAGTTCCTCTTGCTGCGACCGCTCTCGGCGGCCGATGTTCCGGCGCCTGTGCTTTGGCTTTCGGTGATCAATGCGCTGGTCTGTACGGTGGCCCCGGTGCTGATGGTCATGATGGCCATCGAGCGCATAGGCGCAGCCCTGAGTGCGCAGGTGGGCATGATTGGACCCATGGTCACGCTGGTGCTCGGTGCATGGATACTCGGAGAGGCTGTTACTGCCTGGGTGATGCTGGGCACGGCGCTGGTAGTGTCGGGGGTGTATGTGGTGACCCGCCAGCGCGGATAAGGACCGGCACCGGTCGGACCTTGGGCTGATTCTTGGGAAGAGTTGTCAGAAAAGGAGAAAGGTCATGGATCTGGGTATAGCGGGTCGATGGGCCCTGGTCGGCGGTGCCAGCAAGGGCCTGGGTTTTGGGTGCGCGCAGGCTCTGGTGCGCGAAGGGGTTCATGTGGTGGTCGTGGCCCGCGGAGGCCCTGCGCTGGAGGCTGCAGCTGCGCAGTTGCGCACCAGTGCACAGGCCGGCGCCCAGGTGCTGGCTCTGGCCTGCGATATCACCACTGTCGCCGGTCGCGAGACCATCTTTGGCAAGCGCGCTGACTTCGATATTGTGGTCACCAATGCGGGCGGACCACCGCCGGGTGACTTTCGCACCTGGGACCGTCAGGCTTGGATACAGGCGGTCGATGCCAATATGCTCACGCCGATTGAACTGATCAAAGCCACGGTCGACGGCATGGCTGCGCGTGGCTTTGGGCGCATCGTCAACATCACCTCCAGTTCAGTCAAGGCCCCTATCGATATTTTGGGCCTGTCCAACGGCGCTCGCAGTGGCCTGACTGGTTTTGTGGCCGGATTGGCCCGTAGCTCGCTGGCTGCCAAGGGCGTGACGATCAACAATTTGCTGCCCGGTGCATTTGATACCGACCGTTTGCGTGCCACCCAGGCCGCTTCGGCTGCCAAGATGGGCAAGAGCGTTGACGAGGTTGCCGACACCCGTCGTCAGGCAATACCGGCCCAGCGTTTCGGCAGCGCTGAAGAATTCGGTCAGGTCTGCGCTTTTCTGTGCAGCACCCAGGCCGGCTACCTGACGGGCCAGAACATCCTGCTCGACGGCGGGGCGTATCCAGGGACGTTTTGA
>CAYPSU010000004.1:0-13502 GCA_964413475.1 uncultured Polaromonas sp.
GGTCTGGTGCGATCGTGGCGGCGTATGTGGAGTCGATCCGCAATACGCCTTTTATCGTCCAGCTGTTTTTCATCTTTTTCGGCCTGCCTGCTCTTGGTTTGCGATTGAGCCCCGAGTGGTCCTCGGTCATTGCGATGGTGATCAATCTTGGCGCCTACTCTGCAGAAATTATTCGTGCGGGCATCCAGGCTACGCCTCTGGGGCAAATCGAGGCGGCCATGAGTCTGGCGCTGAGCCGAACGCAGACTTTTATTCATGTCGTCTTGCCCCCGGCTTTTCAGCGTATCTGGCCGGCGCTGGTTAGCCAGATCATCATTGTGATGTTGGGCTCAGCGGTTTGCGGTCAAATCGCTACCGAGGAGCTCAGCTACGCTGCCAACCTGATCCAAAGCCGCAATTTCCGGGCTTTCGAGGCGTTCATCATTGCGACGCTCCTGTACTTGCTGCTTGCCATAACCACACGCAGCGTCCTCAACTGGATTGGGGAACGTTTTGTGTTTGGGAGGCGCGATGGTTGAATTTAGCCTATGGGATATTGTCAGCAATCTCCTGCTGGCGGCCCGCTGGACTTTGGCGCTGTCCTTGATCGCCTTTGTGGGCGGCGGCGTTGTGGGATTGTTGCTGCTGGTGCTGCGTACGATGCCAGTGACGGCCCTCCAGAGGGCTGTCGCGGCTTATGTGCAGCTGTTCCAGGGCACCCCCCTCCTGATGCAACTGTTTCTGGCTTATTTTGGTCTGGCTGCGATCGGGTTTGAAACCTCGGCCTGGACGGCGGCCGCCTTTGCCCTGACGCTGTACAGCAGTGCTTTTTTGACTGAGATTTGGCATGGATGTGTGCGTTCGGTTCCTCGAGGGCAATGGGAAGCGGCGCAGAGTTTGGCCCTGACCTTTGGGGAGCAGCTTCGGCACGTCATTCTTCCGCAGGCGGCGCGGGTGGCTGTTGCGCCAACAGTTGGCTTTTTGGTTCAGGTGGTCAAGGGCACCGCATTGGCCTCTGTGATTGGCTTTGTTGAACTGACCAAAGCGGGAACCATGATCACCAATGCCACGTTCAAGCCCTTTCTGGTTTACAGCTGTGTGGCTGTTTTGTATTTTTTGATCTGTTATCCGATCAGCTTGTATGCGCGATCTCTTGAAGGCAGGCTCCATGTCCGAAGATCTTGATATCCCGGCGCTTTCAATAAGTCAGCTGCGAAAGTCGTTTGCTGCAAACGAGGTACTCAAAGGCATCGACCTGAAGGTTGCCAAGGGCGAGGTGATTGCGATCATCGGACGCAGTGGTTCTGGCAAGAGCACATTACTCAGGTGTATCAACGGTCTGGAGTCCTTTGACAGAGGAACTTTGGAGGTGATGGGAAAGCCCCTGGTGCCTGGGGATCCGGTGGCCATGCGATTGCTGCGGCAACAGGTTGGGATGATTTTTCAGTCCTTCAACCTGTTCCCGCATCTCAACGTCGGTCGCAACATCCAGTTGGCACCCGGCTTGGTCAAGGGTCTTTCGAGACAAGAGTCGGAAATAAAAGCCAGGTCATTGCTGGAGCGGGTGGGCTTGGCCGATAAGTTCGGTGCCTATCCGGATCAACTCTCAGGGGGGCAACAACAGCGTGTGGCGATCGCGCGGGCTCTGGCGATGTCGCCCGGCATTCTTCTTTGCGATGAGATTACTTCGGCCCTTGATCCCGAACTTGTGGGAGAAGTTCTTGCGGTGGTTGAGTCGCTGGCGCGTGAAGGCATGACTTTGCTCATGGTGACCCATGAAATGGGATTTGCGCGCAAGGTCAGTCATCGGGTGATTTTTATGCATCAGGGCCGAGTGCATGAGCAGGGTCCAGCCCGTTCGCTGTTTGCCGACCCACAGACCCCTGAGCTGCAGCAATTTCTCTCTTCACTCCTGTAGGGCTGGAAGCCGCACGAAGAGTGGCGGTCCCGCGCGATTGTCAGCGCCCGGCCAGTGTCATCGCCAGCGGCAGACTGACCAGCCCCATCATCGTGGATACGGTGACCAGGGCCGCTACCATGGCGCCGTCGTAGCCCATACGAGCGGCCAGCACATAGGCGCTCGATGCGGTGGGCAAGGCGGAAAAAGCCATCAGGACCAGTGCCTGCGTCGGCTCCAGATCCAGCAGTCGCGTCAAGCCGAAGGCCACCAGGGGTAGCAGCAGGTGTTTGATGCTGATCACGCACAGGCCCAGCACTTTGGCGCGCGCCAGCGACGAGAACTGTAGGCCGGCCCCTGCAGCCATCAGGCCCAGAGCCAGTGAGGCAGCTCCGATGCGGCTGACCGCCGGTTCGATGGAGGCCGGCAGGCGAAAGCCCAGCAGGTTGGCCAGCAGGCCGCTCAGTGTGGCCAGTATGAGCGGATTGCTCAGCAGTTCGCGTCCGAAGTGCCGCTGTGATTGCCGAGCCATGGGCCAGACGGCGGCGGTGTTGAAGAGGGGGACGCACAGGCCAATCAGCACCGCCATGAGCAGCAAGCCCTGTGCGCCGGCCAACCTTTCGACCAGTGCCAATCCGATGAAGGAATTGAAGCGAAAGCCGATCTGGGCTGCAGCCGCGTGGGCTCGACGGTCCATTTGTGGCCCCAGCAGCGGCAGGTATGGCAACAGGTAGGTCGCCGCAATTCCGGTGGCTGCCAGCATCAATCCCCCGGCCACCAGGCCGGAGGCATCCTGCAGTTGAAGCGGACTTTTAACGATGGAGTAAAACAGCAGGACCGGAAAGAGAAAGAAATAGACCAGCTTGTCCACCTGCTCCCACAAGGGACGATCCAATGCCGTGTAGCGGCAGATCAGGAAGCCACAGGCGATCAGGGTGAAGTCGGGCAGCAGGAGTTGAAGATAGCTCACGCGCTGAGAATAACCGTTCCCCTTGCGGGGTTCTCCGGATGCCACTCGACCCGGGCTCCCCTAAAATCTAAATTGCGTTTCCTATCGCAAGCCATCTTAAAAAAAGGTCGTCATCATGCCCCAGCGCCGTGTTCTGTTGTCGTTGATTTCCATGGCTTCAATGGCCGTCCTTTCGGGGACTGCCGTGGCCCAAGCCTATCCCAGCAAGGCTGTCAAACTGCAGGTCCCGTTTGCGCCCGGCGGTACGACGGATATCATTGCCCGCGTCATCTCCGAGCCTCTCGGTAAGGCCCTGGGTCAGAGTGTGGTGGTGGAGAACCGGGCCGGCGGAGGCGGGGTGGTAGGGGCCAACGAGACAGCCAAGTCCGCCCCGGACGGTTACTCCCTGGGTATGGCCACGGTCTCCACGACCGCTGCGAATCCGGCCATCAATCCGAAGATGCCCTACAACGTTCTGACGGACTTCACGCCCATCATCAACATTGCTGCCACGCCCAACATCATCGCGGTGCACCCCAGTTTTCCCGCCAAGGACTACAAGACCTTTCTGGAAGTGGTCAAGAAAAATCCCGGCAAGTATTCATACTCTTCCTCGGGTACTGGCGGCATTGGACATTTGCAAACAGAGCTGTTCAAAAGCCTGACTGGCACCTTTATCACCCACATTCCCTACCGCGGAGCGGGTCCCGCCTTGAATGACACTGTGGCCGGACAGGTCCAGATCATTTTCGACAATCTGCCCTCCGCCCTGCCTTTCATTCAGCAGGGACGTTTGGTGCCTATCGTGGTGGCAGCGCCTCAAAGGTTGGCTGCGCTACCCAACATACCCACCTTCAAGGAAGTTGGCCTTGAGCCGGTCAACCGGATGGCTTACTACGGCATCCTGGGCCCCAAGGGGCTGCCTAAGGAGGTGGTGGACAAGGTTCATGCCGCCACCCGAAAGGCCCTGGAGGACCCGGCAGTGCGCAAGCGCATCGAGGACACCGGCTCTATCATCATTGGCAATACGCCTGAGCAGTTTGCTGCCCAGATGAAGGCCGAGTTCGAGGTCTACAAGAAAGTGGTCGACAGCGCCAAGCTGCGCCTCGAGTGATCTTTTGTTCGCCATTTGCAACCGCTGCCGCGCTCGCGCCGCAGCGGTTTTTTAATGGTGTCCGTGGGGCGTAAGGCCTTTCATGAAGCCGGTCGATCGTTCATCCCTCGATCTTTTTATCGATGCCCTCTGGCTCGAAGACGGGTTGTCGTCCAACACGCTGGCCGCTTATCGTCGCGACCTGACCCAGTACGCTGACTGGCTGGCTGGGCAATCGAAGAAGCTGGAGGACACCCAAGAAGCCGATTTACACGGCTATTTTGTCCTCCGTCATGCGTCCACCCGGGCGAGTTCGGCCAACCGGCGCCTGTCGGTGTTCAAGCGCTATTTCCGTTGGGCCCTGCGCGAGGGGCGCATCAGCGCCGATCCCACCCTGCGCTTGGAGTCGGCGCGGCAAGCGCTGCGTGTGCCCAAGAACTTGAGCGAGGCCATGGTCGATCAACTCCTCGCCGCGCCCGACTCGGACACAGCCTTGGGCCTGCGTGACCGGGCGATGCTTGAACTGCTTTATGCCAGTGGCCTGCGCGTGAGCGAATTGGTGGGGCTCAAGACTTTTCATTTGGGCATGAATGAAGGCGTGCTGCGAGTCACGGGCAAGGGCAGCAAGGAGCGTCTGGTGCCATTCGGTGCGGTGGCCCGGACGCATTTGCAAACTTACCTGGGCAGCGCACGTTCTGAGATTCTCGCGGGCCGACAGACCGAAGACCTGTTCGTCACAGCCCACGGACGCGGTATGAGCCGGGTGATGTTCTGGATGCTTATCAAGAAGTATGCGACCAAGGCGGGCATTGATGTGCCTCTTTCGCCCCACACCCTGCGTCACGCATTTGCCACCCATCTGCTCAATCATGGTGCCGATCTTCGGGCCGTACAGATGTTGCTCGGTCATGCCGACATCTCAACCACCACCATATACACCCACGTGGCTCGGGAGCGGCTCCGGCAGTTGCATGCGCAGCATCATCCGCGAGGAACCTAGCGGCCCGATTCAGTGGGCGTAGAGGTGGTCGCGTCGGAAGGGGTAGTCTGACTGGGCGCCCCGCAACCCATGGCCGCCGACCTGGCCTGAGGGACGGGCTGCCAGCATCTGGTGCAGCGCGATCCAGCCTTGTTCAAAGGCCATCGCACAACCGGCCAGATAGAGCCGATAAGCGCGCAAAGTCTTAGGCCCCAGCTTTGGACCTTTGTGATGGATCAGAGCGGCTTCGGCCGCATCGAGTTTGGACTCGAGTGCATCCGACCAAGCCCATAGCGTGCGGGCATAGTGCGGTCTGAGGTTCTCGGTGTCCACCATCTCCAGGCCCGCATGGGCCATGCCGGCCAGTGCGATGCTGGTGTGCATCAGCTCACCGCCAGGGAAGATGTATTTTTCGATAAAGCTGCCCAGCCCGGCCCCCAGATGATGATGGTCGGGTGCGCCCGCGGTGATGCCGTGGTTCATCAGGAGCCCGCCGGGTCGCAGCAAGCGACTCAGCTTTGCAAAGTATTCTTGCAGATGAGCGCGGCCCACATGTTCAAACATACCCACCGATGCGATCTTGTCGTAGGGCTGAGCCTCTTCCAGATCGCGGTAGTCCCGCAGCTCGATACGAACCCGATGTTGCAATCCGCTCTCTTCGATCAGGCCCTGGACATAGGCCTGTTGATTTTTCGACAGGGTGATGCCGGTGGCATCGACGCCGTAGTGTTCGGCCGCCCATAGCAGAAGGGCGCCCCAGCCAGCTCCCACATCCAGAAAGCGTTCGCCCGGCTTGAGCATGAGCTTGCGACAGATATGGTCGAGTTTGGCCTCCTGGGCCTGCGCCAGGTCAAATTCCTCCTGTCGATAGTAGGCGCAGGAGTAAACGCGGCGCGGATCGAGCCACAGGGCGTAGAAGGCATCGCTGAGGTCATAGTGAAACTCGATTTGCGCGCTGTCCTTTCTGCGGGTGTGGGCTTGACGCGAAAGCCACCGGCCAAAGCATCGGTCAACCCAGCCCGCTTGGGCCGGTGGAGCACCCTGGGGCAGCATGGCCACTACGGCCGTCATGATGTCGCGCATATTGCCTTGCAGGCTCAGCCGTCCTTCGACATAGTCCTCAGCCAAGGCGCCAATTTGTGCGCTGTGCAGCCTTCTCAGGCTTGACCAGCTCTGCAGGTGCAGGCGCACAGGTGCCTGGTTCTGTCCTAGCGTCTGGCCTGAGGGTAGTTTCAGTTGTATCTGCTCGGGTATGGGAAGGCTGAGGGAGACAGCTGGCATGGCTTGTAAGGACTTGGAGCTCGGAACGGGGATCCCCGCTGAGCTCTGGCCCTGGGCTGGGTTGAGTCTCTGCGGGCGCGGCTCTTGAAGGCTACAGGTCAGGCCCGAGGCCTGGCAAGCGCGGCAGATGCGGCTTCCTGTCTTTTGGGCATTGGGCGTGCAGGGATGCAGCGCTTTGTCCTGCGCCTGCCCTGGAAGTGTCGCCAGCGCAGGTTCAGCCCTGACGCTCGAGCTCGGCCAGTTCAGCCTCGCTAAATCCCGCGGCGCGCCGTGCCGCCTTGTTCAAGGGGCCCTTGGGATGCGGGGCGCCGTACTGCATGGTCAACAGCTTGTGCTGTTCAATCGGATTGAGACCGCGGACCTCGCACAGCCAGCCGAACCAGTGGTTGCCAATGGCTACATGACCGATTTCATCGTTGAGAATCAGGTCAATGATCTCTGAGCCTCGTCGATCGCCGGCTGACCTGAGCTTGTGGCCTATGGCCGGCGAAGCATCGAGGCCGCGCGCTTCTAGCACCCGCGGCACGACCGCCAATCGCGCCAGCAAGTCGGATCGGGTGCGGCGGGCCATGTCCCAGAGTCCCTCATGGGCATCGAAATCGCCGTACGCGAAGCCCAGGCCTTGCAGATGTTCATGGAGCAGCCGAAAGTGCAGGGCCTCCTCCCGCGCCACCTTGAGCCAGTCCAAGTAGTAGCCTTGCGGCATGTGCGGGAAACGCCAGAGCGCATCGAGGGCCAAATCCATCGCGTTGGCCTCAATGTGGGCCAGAGCATGGATCAGTCCGGCGCGTCCTTGCAGGCTGCCCACGCCGCGCATCGGCACCCGTTGGGGGGGCAGCAGCCGCGGTCGCTCGCTTCGCCCCGGCAGCCCTTGGGGTTCGGGCCAGCGTGTATCGACTTGCAGCGCAAGGGCCTCGGGCCAATTGAGCAGGGCCTGGGCCTTTTCTTCGGCGCTGGTGATGAGCAGGGTCTGGAGCGCGTGACTTCGCAGGCAGGTCATCTTGGCATCATAAGGCGCTGCGCCTTGAAGCCCGCTGCGGCTGAGAGACGCGGTCTTGGGGCCACTTTACAATTGCCTCCCAATCCTTTCTGAATCGATATGGCGCTTTATCAGCTTGACGGCGTTCAACCCCAGGTGCATGAGTCCGCCTGGGTGGCCGATAGTGCCCAGGTGATTGGCGCTGTCACGCTTGAGAGCGATGCCAGTGTTTGGTTCGGGGCTGTCTTGCGCGGTGACACCGAGACCCTGCGCATAGGCAAGGGTAGCAACGTTCAGGATGGCAGCGTTTTGCATGCCGACGTGGGGCAGCCGCTAACCGTAGGCGAGTCGGTCACGGTTGGCCATCAGGTCATGCTGCATGGCTGCGCGATTGGCGATGGGTCCTTGATCGGCATCCAGGCGGTGGTGCTTAACGGCGCCCGCATTGGCCGGTATTGTTTGGTCGGCGCCGGGTCACTGGTCACCGAGGGCAAAGAGTTTCCCGATGGATCGATGATCATGGGCAGTCCGGCCCGGGTGGTACGTCAACTGACACCGGAGCAGATCGAAGGACTCAAGCGTAGCGCTGCGTCCTATGTGGAAAACGCTCGTCGCTTTCGTTTGGGACTGCGCAAGATCGGTTGAAGGGGCGAGCGTGACTCCGGCCGGACGCTTGCTGGCGTCCGGCCTTTGTTTTTGAAGGATGGTGTTCTGCGATGTCGGAACTGCACAAATTTATCTTTGAGGGCTTGCCGGTCAGGGGCATGCTGGTCCGACTGACCGATGGCTGGCAGGAGATGCTCAAACGCCGTCGGGAGGGCGATGCCTATCCTGCCGAGGTTGAGCATCTGCTGGGAGAGATGGTCGCTGCCGCGACGCTGATGCAGGCCAATATCAAGTTCAAGGGTGCGCTGGTCCTGCAGATTTCGGGCGATGGCCCCTTGAAGCTGGCGGTCGCTGAGGTGCGCTCAGATCTGAGCTTTCGCGCGACCGCCTCTTTCGGCGCGCAGGGCCCACAGGCGATACCTGCCGGGGCCAGCCTGAGTCAACTGGTGAACGTCAGCAATCGCGGGCGTTGTGCGATTACCCTGGATCCTCAGGATCGTCTGCCTGGCCAGCAGCCTTATCAGGGCGTGGTTCCGCTCTTCGGAGACCAGCGGGAAAAGTTGGAAAAACTCAGCGAGGTGCTCGAGCATTACATGTTGCAGAGCGAGCAGCTTGATACCCGCCTGATTCTGGCGGCCAATCACGAGGTGGCCGCTGGCCTGCTGATCCAGCGCCTGCCGGTGTTGGGGCAAGGCAATCTGGCCGGCCAGCTTGACCGCGATGCCAGAGAGGACGAATTGGGCCGCAACGAAGATTACCGGCGTATTGCGATGTTGGCGGGCACCTTGCAGGCCGATGAATTACTCAACCTTGGGGTCGATCAGCTTTTGCATCGGCTCTTCTGGCAGGAGCAGGTCACCCGTTTTGAACCCTTGCGGCCGCGCTTTGTCTGCAGTTGCTCGCGGCAGCGGGTGAGCTCCATGCTGCGTGGACTCGGTCAGTCTGAGATTGATGGGATCCTCTCCGAGCAGGGGCAGGTGGAGGTGGCCTGCGAGTTTTGCGGGGTGAAATACCGTTTTGATGCCGTTGATTCCGCGCAGTTGTTCACCGATCGGGCCGATCGGGCGCCTGGCCCCTCGGGCATTCAGTAGGGCATAGGCCCGGGTTGCACGGGGGGCTCGAGCCCGCCCGTCATTTGGCCGAGCGACCCATCCGGGACAGGCCGTGCGGCGGTTTTGAGCAGACGAAATTCACAGTCTGGATCGTCACAGTTCTCGCAGACAGATCTCCAGCCCGGTCGAGCCAGGGTTTGCGCACCCTCGGGCTTGAGCGCGGGCTGCCAACGCGACAGGGCAGACAGCGCTTGGTGCATCAAGCGGGGCAGGCCGCCCCGCAGAGCCTCGAATGGCAGACCTCTTTCGTGCAGGGTTTGGCGCAGACTTTGATGGGCCTGCAGGTCTTGCAGCGTCGTCTCTGGGGTATCCCGGTCTTCCCAGGGCAGCAGCAGGCATACATCACTGCCGATGGCCGCCTGCGCCTCAGATCCGACCTGCCAGAGCAGGGCCGATGGATCGGCTCCCGGTTTGGATTGAACGGCTTCTTGGAGCGCCTGAACCAGCTGCTGAGCCCGCTGCCGGCGGTGGCTGAGCACCGTGATTTTCAGGCCGTGGCCGGGGGGCGGGCGCGACTGCATCGCGTGCCGATCTACTTGCGAACCATGTCGTACTGGACGAAGATCTCATTGGGCTTGACCATACCCAATTCGCTGCGCGCCTTTTCCTCGACCATGTGCAGCCCTTCCTTGAGATCGCGCACTTCTGCGGTCAGGCGCTCATTTTCAAGCTGGGCCTTCCCGTTCTCGAGATTCATTTCCTCGATTCGGCCCTGCATCTGCTTGACATTGGGGATGCTGCCTCGGCCGAACCACAGCTGCGCCTGGAGGATAACCAGCAGACCCAGCAAAATCGCGGTGACCAGGCGCCTTGTCATTTGAAGTGTCTCGCTGCCTCAACGCAAGTTGTAGAAGGCCGTTCGGCCCGGATAGCTGGCGATTTCCCCCAAGTCTTCCTCGATACGCAGCAACTGGTTGTACTTGGCCATACGATCCGATCGCGAAAGGGAGCCGGTCTTGATTTGCCCGGCGTTGGTTCCGACGGCAATATCTGCAATGGTAGCGTCCTCTGTCTCGCCGGATCGGTGGCTGATGACGGCGGTGTAGCCGGCGCGTTTGGCCATCTCGATAGCGGCAAAGGTCTCAGTTAAGGTACCGATCTGGTTGATCTTGATCAGGATGGAATTGGCGATGCCCTTTTCAATCCCTTCTTTGAGAATCTTGGTGTTGGTCACGAACAAGTCGTCGCCGACCAGCTGAACCTTCTTTCCAAGACGCTCGGTCAGTATCTTCCAGCCTTCCCAGTCGCCCTCATGCATGCCATCCTCGATGCTGATGATCGGGTACTTGTCGACCCAGCTGGCCAGCATGTCGGTCCATTGGGCTGACGACAGCACAAGACCTTCGCCTTCCAGGTGGTACTGACCGTCCTTGTAGAACTCGCTGGCAGCACAGTCCAGGCCCAGCGCAATTTGCTCGCCGGCCACATAACCGGCCTGATCAATGGCCTGGAGGATCATCTCGATGGCCGCTGCATGGTTGGGCACATTCGGGGCAAAACCGCCTTCATCGCCGACCGCGGTGCTCATGCCCTTGTCATGCATGATCTTCTTGAGCGCGTGAAAAACTTCGGCACCGTAGCGAACGGCCTCCCGGAAACTGGGCGCACCCACCGGGATAATCATCAGCTCTTGCAAATCCAGATTGTTGTTTGCGTGCGCCCCGCCGTTGACCACATTCATCATCGGCACCGGCATCTGCATGCCACCCGAGCCGCCAAAGTACCGGTACAGGGGCAAGCCCGCTTCTTCAGCAGCGGCCCGAGCGACTGCCATCGAGACCGCCAGCATGGCATTGGCTCCGAGGCGGCTCTTGTTGTCCGTGCCATCCAGATCGATCAGAGTCTTGTCCAGGAAAGCTTGCTCGCAAGCGTCTAGGCCCAGTACCGCCTCAGATATTTCGGTGTTGATGTGTTCGACGGCCTTGAGCACGCCCTTGCCCAGATAGCGCGATTTGTCGCCGTCTCGCAATTCGATGGCCTCGCGCGAGCCTGTGGAAGCGCCCGAGGGAACGGCAGCGCGTCCCATGACCCCCGATTCCAGCAGCACATCGCATTCGACCGTGGGATTGCCCCGACTGTCCAGAATTTCACGGCCTACGACGTCGACGATTGCACTCATTGCTCTTTCTTTCTTGGTTGCGAAACAGTTGGGGTTCAGGTGTTGAAATGCTGTTCCAGATAGCCGCAGCGCTTGGTGACTGCATCGAGCGCGGTCAGGCTCTCCAGCAGGGCTCGCATATGCTTGAGCGGGACGGCATTGGGCCCGTCGCTCAGGGCCTGGTCGGGATTGGGGTGTGTTTCCATGAACAGCCCGGCCACGCCGACAGCCACGGCTGCACGGGCCAGCACGGGAACCATTTCGCGTTGGCCGCCGGAATGGGTGCCCTGGCCGCCAGGCAACTGCACCGAGTGAGTGGCATCAAAAACCACTGGTGCGCCAGTTTCCCGCATGATGGCCAGGCTGCGCATGTCCGAGACCAGATTGTTGTAGCCAAAGCTTGCGCCACGCTCACAGGCCATGAATCGATCCTCGTCGAGTCCAGCCTCCCTGGCGGCAGAGCGAGCTTTCTCGATGACATTCTTCATGTCGTGCGGCGCCAGAAACTGACCTTTCTTGATATTGACCGGCTTGCCACTCTGGGCCACAGCCCTGATGAAATCGGTCTGTCGGCACAGAAAGGCTGGTGTCTGCAGCACGTCAACCACTGCCGCCACCGATTGGATTTCGGCTTCGGCATGAACATCGGTCAGGACGGGAATTTGCAGTTGCTGGCGCACTTTGGCCAAAATCTCCAGTCCCTTGTCCATGCCGGGCCCCCGGAAACTGCTGCCCGAGGAGCGATTGGCTTTGTCATAGCTGGACTTGAAGATAAAGGTGATACCCAGGGATTGACAGATTTCGCGCAGGGTGCCGGCCGTCTCCATCTGCAGGGTTTCCGACTCGACCACGCAGGGACCGGCAATCAGAAAGAAAGGTCGATCCAGTCCAACTTCGACGCCACAAAGCTTCATGCCGCAACTTTCAGTGAACGGCCAGTACCCTGATGATCCATCGCCGCCTTGATATAGGCGTTGAACAGGGGATGGCCGTCCCAGGGCGTCGACTTGAATTCGGGATGGAATTGCACGCCCATGTACCACGGATGCAGGCTCTGCGGCAGTTCCACGATTTCGGTCAGTTGCTCACGCTGCGTCAGTGCCGAAATGACCAGACCGTGCTCGCGCAGGCGGTCGAGGTAGTTGACGTTGGCCTCGTAGCGGTGGCGGTGGCGCTCGGTCACCACATCACCGTAAATTTGATGCGCGAGCGTGCCGCGTGCCACGTCTGAGCTTTGCGCCCCCAAACGCATGGTCCCGCCCAGATCGGATTTTTCATTTCGGGTTTTGATGGTGCCGTCAGCGTCCTTCCATTCGGTGATCAGCGCAATCACCGGGTGCGGGCTGTCGGGGGCGAATTCGGTGGAATTGGCGTCGGCCAGGCCGGCGACATGGCGGGCAAATTCGATGGTGGCCACCTGCATGCCTAGGCAGATGCCCAAATAGGGCACCTTGTTTTCGCGGGCAAAACGCGCCGCGCAAATCTTGCCCTCAATACCGCGCTTGCCGAATCCACCGGGCACCAGGATCGCGTCGAACCGCGCCAACTGCGGGACAGTCTGGGTCGTGATGGTTTCTGAGTCGACATAGTCGATGATCACCCGCGCATGGTTCTTCATGCCTGCATGGCGAATGGCCTCGTTGAGCGACTTGTAGCTGTCAGACAGATCCACATACTTGCCAACCATAGCAATACGGACTTCGGTCGCCGGATGCTCCGTTTCGTGAACCAATTCGTCCCAGCGGGCCAGATTGGCCGGCGGGGTGTTGAGCCTGAGCTTGTCGCAGATGAGCCCGTCTAAGCCCTGCTCGTGCAGCATGCGCGGAACCTTGTAGATGGTGTCGACATCCCACATGGAAATGACACCCCACTCGGGTACGTTGGAAAACAGGGAGATTTTGGCGCGCTCCTCATCGGGGATCCGGCGGTCTGCCCGGCACAGCAGTACATCGGCCTGAATACCGATTTCCCGCAACTTCTGCGCGGTGTGCTGGGTGGGCTTGGTCTTGAGTTCACCGGCCGCAGCAATCCAGGGCACATAACTGAGGTGCACGAAAGCAGCATTGTTGGGCCCCAGCTTGAGGCTCATCTGCCGGGCGGCCTCCAGGAAGGGCAGGGATTCAATATCGCCGACGGTGCCGCCAATTTCCACGATGGCCACATCGACCGCATCCGCACTATCGACGCCAGCGCCGCGCCTGATGAATTCCTGAATTTCGTTGGTGATGTGTGGGATCACCTGTACGGTCTTGCCCAGGTAATCGCCGCGGCGCTCTTTTTCGAGCACGCTCTTGTAAATCTGGCCGGTGGTGAAATTGTTGCTACGCCGCATACGGGTGGTTATGAAGCGTTCGTAGTGGCCAAGATCCAGATCGGTCTCGGCGCCGTCGTCTGTGACGAACACCTCGCCGTGCTGGAAAGGCGACATGGTGCCGGGGTCGACGTTGATGTAGGGGTCGAGCTTGATCAGGGTGACCTTCAGGCCCCGCGACTCCAGGATCGCTGCGAGGGAGGCTGAGGCGATTCCCT
>CAYPSU010000004.1:13524-49391 GCA_964413475.1 uncultured Polaromonas sp.
AATTTGGTCATGTCAGGAAGGAACTTTCGGTTCCTTGAGGTGGTGAAAAACAAATTATAAAGGTCGTCCTGGGTGACCGCCGCGATAAATCTGTGCCGCAGCGCCGCCCGTCCATCGATCCGTTACAGTCTTGCCCATGGATGAAACTACCCAAGCTGGCCCGCTGGCCGGGCGCCACCTTGTGCTGGGCCTGAGCGGGGGGATTGCCTGCTACAAGGCGGCGGAGTTTTGTCGCGCCTTGATCAAGGCCGGAGCCACGGTGCAGGTGGTCATGACCGAATCGGCCGGCCGGTTTATCACCCCGGTGACCCTGCAGGCCCTCAGCGGGCGCCCGGTCTTCATGGATCAGTGGGATGCCCGCGAAGGCAACAACATGGCGCACATCAACCTGTCGCGGCAGGCCGATGCGATGGTGGTCGCCCCGGCCAGCGCTGATTTCATGGCTCGGCTGGTGCATGGCCGAGCCGATGACCTGCTCAGCCTGATGTGTCTGGCCCGCCCTCTAGAACGGGTGCCGCTGCTGCTGGCTCCGGCCATGAACCGCGAGATGTACGCCCACCCGGCCACCCAGCGCAATATCGCTCAACTGCAGGCCGATGGCGCCCGGGTGCTCGGCGTCGGTTCAGGCGATCAGGCCTGCGGCGAGACGGGTGACGGTCGCATGCTGGAGCCCGAGGAACTGCTGGAGGAGGTGGTCGCCTTTTTCACTCCCAAGGCGCTGGCAGGCCAGCAGGTCTTGATCACCGCCGGGCCCACCTACGAGGCCATGGACCCGGTGCGGGGCATCACCAATCTCTCCAGCGGCAAGATGGGCTTTGCCCTGGCGCAGGCGGCTTGGCGCGCCGGTGCGCAGGTGACCTTGGTGGCTGGCCCGGTGAGCCTGCCGACCCCGCGCGGTGTGCGTCGCCTGGATGTGAGATCGGCCCAAGACATGTGGCGCGCGGTTGAGCCCTTGGCCGCTCAGTCCAGCGTGTTCATCGCGGCGGCTGCGGTGGCCGATTGGCGGCCGGCCCGGGTGGCTGAGCAAAAGATCAAGAAGACGCAGGAAGGCCGAGCGCCAGAGCTTGAGTTTTTGCAGAACACCGATATCCTGGCCAGTGTGGCCCGCAGCGAGCGCGCCCTTGCAGGCCGGCTCTACTGCGTGGGCTTTGCGGCCGAGAGCCATGACCTGTTGGCCCAGGCCCGCGAGAAGCGGCAACGCAAAGGGGTGCCGCTGCTGGTGGGCAATATCGGACCGCAGACCTTCGGCCGGGATGACAACGCCCTGGTCATCGTCGATGCTCACGGCACTGAGGAGTTGCCCAGAGCCCCCAAGTCTGTGCTGGCCGCTCGTCTCGTCGAGCGAATCGCTCTGGAACTGAAGAAAATGCGCCATGAAGGTTGATGTCCGAGTCCTCGATGAACGGTTGCGGCAGGCCATGCCTAGCTATGCCACCGCTGGCAGTGCCGGGCTGGATTTGCGGGCCTGTCTGGAGAGCCCCCTGACCCTGCAGCCTGGGGCCTGGCAACTTGTTCCCACTGGGCTGGCCATGCACCTGAAGGATCCGTCTTTTGCAGCGCTCATCCTGCCCAGATCCGGTCTGGGGCACAAACACGGCATCGTGCTGGGCAACCTGGTCGGGCTGATCGACAGCGACTATCAGGGCCAGTTGATGGTCAGCGCCTGGAACCGGAGCCCGCAGGCCTTCACCATAGAGCCCATGGAGCGAATTGCCCAACTGGTGATCGTGCCGGTGGTGCAGGCCAGTTTCAATCTGGTCGATGAATTTGTGGCTACCCAGCGAGGCGAGGGCGGCTACGGATCCACCGGCAAAGGCTGAACCGTAAGTCGCTGGGTGGGGATTGAGTGAGGGCGACGACCTTGCCCCTTCTGGGCTCCCCAAGCCCCCCGCGTGTCAGTGCAAAGGTCTGGGGTCCGGCGCCGTTGGCGCCGATTCAAGCCTGAAGAAGCCGGTGCCCAGCGTACCGGCTCCGATTTCCTCCACCAGCGCCTCACGTACCGATGCCACCCGGATGTGCAGCCGGATGGCGATCCCGGCCAGTGGATGGTTGCCATCGAGCACCACATGGTCGGGGTAGATGTCTGTCACCGTGTACGTCAGAGCAGTGGGCAAAGGCTCCTTAGAAACTGATGCCAAGGCGCTCCCTTCGAACAGCATGCCTTCCTCCAGATCGGCCGGAAAGAGCTGGCGCGGTTGAAGGAAGACCCGGTTTTCATCGTATTCGCCGAAGGCCAGCTCGGGCTCCAGGTGGAGGTCAACCCGGTCGCCGGCCTCTTTGCCGATCAGACCGCGTTCGACTGCTTCCAGCAAATCACGCCCCCCAAGCAAAAACTCGACCGGCTCGTCCAGTTCGTCGAGCAGTTCACCCAGACTGTCCTTCATCACCCAGGTCAGTCCAACCACGCAGGGAGGAGAGATTTTCATCGCACAATTGTCCCATGGATACTTCAAAGCCTTTGCCACTGCTGGGCGGCCTGAGTCCGCAGCAATTTATGCGCCGGCACTGGCAGAAAAAGCCCCTGTTGGTGCGGCAGGCCATCGATTCCTTCAGGCCATTGCTCAGCGCTGCCGAGTTGTTCGAACTGGCTGGCCTCGAGGGTATAGAGTCGCGGCTGATTTTGCAGGAGTCTGGCGGGAGTGACCGTCGGCCGGCCCCGTGGCGTTTGCGCCGTGGGCCGTTCAAGCGCCGTGGTCTGCCGTCCCTCAAGCGCCCCGGATGGACGCTGCTGGTGCAAGGGGTGGACCTGCATCATGCCGGTGTGCACCAGTTGTTGCAGCGATTTCGCTTTCTGCCCGATGCCAGACTCGACGACCTGATGATCTCCATCGCCAGCGAAGGCGGCGGTGTGGGTCCGCATTTCGACAGCTACGACGTTTTTCTGTTGCAGGCCAGCGGCTCGCGCCGTTGGCGGATCAGCGCCCAAACCGATCTGAGTCTGCAAGAAGGCGTGCCGCTGAAGATCCTGCGCCGCTTTGTGCCTGAGCAGGAATTTGTGCTTGAAGCGGGCGACATGCTCTATCTGCCGCCCGGCTACGCACATGAGGGTGTGGCCGTGGCCGCCCAGGGGGAACAGGCTCCGTGCATGACCTACTCCATCGGTTTTCGTGCGCCGACCCAGCATGAATTGGCCTCGGCCCTCTTGGTACGTCTGGCCGAGAGCCTGGACGAAACGGCCGCTGATGGCCCGGCCCGGCTCTACCGGGACGCGGCCCAGCCTGCCTGCGCAAATCCGGCCCAGTTGCCCGCGGGCCTGATCGAGTTTGCCCGTCGAGCGATAGATCAGGTGTCCCGAGACCCCAAAGCACTGGTCGGCGCCTTGGGGCAGTACCTGAGCGAACCGAAGCCCGGCGTGTGGTTTGAGCCGGCCTCGACAGCTTGGCGGCCCGGACTGGGTCTTCGCTTAAGCCGTCGAACCCGCATGCTTTACCAGGGCTCATCTCTTTTTTTGAATGGTGAAAAGTTCGTCGCCACCGGGGTCGATGCGCGACTTCTGAGAGGTTTGGCCGATACCCGTGCGCTGCGGCCGGAGGCGGTGCGACGGCTGAGCCTGCAGGCGCGGACCATCGTGATGCAATGGCTGGCTGACGGTTGGCTTGAAGTGGATCAGCCTGATCCCTGAGCCGGTCCTTGCGCCAAGGGCTGGCGCCAGTTGGGGGGGCTGTGTTGGGTTGTTTATTAGGGCTTATACTAGCGGGCTGGTCCAGGCGAGCTCGAGCAGCCTGGGCTGGCGAAGGTGCAGGTCCATCGGGTCGGTGCCTTTGAAGACAATGGAAAATATTTTTCTTATTCATCAAGGAATCAAAAAATGAACAAGTCTCTCGTTCTGGCAGCTATCGTTGCCGCAGCTGCCCTGGCCGCTTGTGGCAAGAAAGAACCCGCTCCGGCACCGGCTCCGGCTCCTGCCCCCGCTGCAGCACCGGCTCCTGCTCCGGCCGCTGACGCTTCGGCTCCTGCAGCCCCCGCAGCACCTGCAGCCCCCGCAGCACCTGCAGCACCCGAGAAGAAGTAATTTTTTTGCTTCCGACGAAAAGGCCGCCTTCGGGCGGCTTTTTCTTTGCGGGGATGTTCACCAGCTGTGCAGGCTGTTGTCGTGTTGCAGGCGATTGACCGGCAGATAGGCCCGCTGATAGGGGTATTTGGCAGCCAGCTTTTCGTCAATGTCCACGCCGTGGCCCGCTGACTCTCCACAGTGCAGCATGCCTTTTTCAAACCGCCAGTCGTGTGGAAAAACGCTGAGCATTTGCTCGCTGTGCGGCATGTATTCCTGGACCCCGAAATTGGGCACCCAGGTGTCAAAGTGCAGAGCCGCACCCATGCAGATGGGCGAAAGATCGGTGGCGCCATGGCTGCCGGTGCGAACCTGGTAGAGGTCGGCCAGGTCGGCGATTCGCCGCAGGTGTGTAATGCCGCCGGCGTGGGTGACTGTGGTGCGGATGTAATCGATCAGCTGCTCTTCGATCAGCTGCTTGCAGTCCCAGATGCTATTGAATACCTCCCCCACCGCGATCGGCGTGGTGGTGTGCTGGCGAATCAGCCGGAAGGCTTCCTGATTTTCCGCCGGGGTGGGATCTTCCATCCAGAATAAGCGGTAGGGTTCCAGGCTGCGGCCGAGCTGGCTGGCCTCTAGGGGCGTGAGCCGGTGGTGCACATCGTGCAGCAGGTGAGTCTCATCTCCAACCGCAAGTCGGACCGCCTCGAAGAGCTTGGGGGTGTGGCGCAGGTATTTGCTGCTGTCCCAATGGTGCTCGGAGGGCAGGGCGGCGTCGGCGGGCTCGTAGAGTCGGCCTTGGGGGCTGACGCCGTAGACCTTCTCCAGGCCTGGTATGCCGCTTTGAGCGCGGATGGCCAGGTAGCCTTCTTCGCGGTGGCGCAAGACCTCCTCGACCGTTTCGGCGATATCGCGGCCGGTGGCATGACCATAGGCCATCACCCCGGTTCGGCTGCGTCCGCCCAGCAGCTGGTAGAGCGGCAGCCCAGCGATCTTGGCCTTGATGTCCCACAGCGCCGTATCGACGGCCGCGATGGCGCTCATGGTGACCGGACCACGTCGCCAGTAGGCGCCCTTGTAGAGGTACTGCCAGATGTCCTCAATCTGCTGCGGGTCGCGTCCGATCAGGCAAGGCAGTACATGGTCTTGCAGGTAGCTGGCCACGGCCAGCTCGCGGCCGTTGAGGGTGGCGTCTCCCACCCCGGACAGACCTTGATCGGTTTCGATCTTGAGCGTCACAAAGTTGCGGCCGGGGCAGCAGACGATAACGCGGGCTTGCACGATCTTCACGGCAGCTCCTCTAACAAATGCTCAACGGCTCCATCCATGCCCCGGATCAGGATACTTCGATGCCAATATCCGACCCGCTCGATCCAGGCTGCATCGCCAGCGAGCTCATCCCCCCACCAGCTTGACGGTGACAGCAGGGCGCGCACGCTGGTCTGGGGCGCAGTCGCCTGGTCGGCCGCCAGCGCTCGGAGGCGATCCGCATCGGGATCCCTGATTTCATAGGATATGCCGGATTCATCGACGCCTAGACCGTAGCGCAACCAGGCAGCCGCAGCCAGGGCGTGATGATCCACACCGCCGCCGCGGCGAAGCTGCGCCAGGATCGAAGCTGGCCAGCGTTGTGGAATTTTCAGCGAGCTGTCGGTGGCTATCTGGTGCACGCCATGGCGTAGATGGGGGTTGCCAAAGCGCTCTATCAGCGCATCTCGGTAGGCGGGCCAATCCTTGCGGGCCAGGTGCGGCGCCACCTCGCGATCCATCAGCCGCTCAATAAAGCGTCGGATCGGCGCATGGCCAATGCAGTCGGCAATGTGCGCTCGCCCGGTGATCGCACCCATCAGGGCCATGGCGGTATGGCTGCCGTTGAGCATGCGCAGCTTGGCCTCTTCATAGGCGTGGACTTCTGCCGTGACGCGCACGCCTTGAGCCGCCAGTAAGGGGCCATCGGCCGGATCGACAAACCGGTCTTCAATGACCCATTCCCAGAACGCCTCGACGCCCAGCGCGGTGGGATCTTGCACCCCCAGTTGTTCGATAGCCGCTCTTTGAATGGCCTCGTGGGTGGCTGGCACGATGCGGTCCACCATACTGCATGGAAAAGCGCAGTGGGTATCGATCCAGTATCTGAGCGCATCATCGTTCGACTGCGTCATGAGCAGGGCCTTGAGTCGGTGACCATTGGACTGCAGGTTGTCGCAAGAGGCCACCGTCAGTCCCTCAAGACCTTGGCTCTGGCGCCATCGCAGGCCTTCCAGAATGAGTTGCGCCAGGGCCGGGGTGTAGCCCTTTTCCGTCACGGTCAGCGTCAGCCATCGGGTATGGGGCGACCGCAGAGCCTCGACCACGCGGGCGCGCTCCTTGGCCGCCACGCTGAAGGTCCACAGGGCGCCCGGCACCTCCCAGTGCGCACCTTGTGCGCTGGCCACTCGCACCGCATAAAGACCGTCTTGGGCGCGCAGAGCCTCAACCAGCGTGGGCTGTGTCATGCCAACGCCATGCACGCCCCAGCGGGGGTCGCCGCCGGCCAGCAGACGATCAAAGACCATGGCCTGGTGGGCTCGGTGAAAAGCGCCCAGACCGAGGTGCACCACACCCGGTGGCCCGTTTCGCTGGTAGTCGGCCCGGGTTTGCGCCCGCGGTCCCCAGATGGACCGGCTGGCCAGTCCCAGCCGCGCTGGGGTCACAGCCCCACCTTGGCGGCCGAAGCCTGAAGTTCGGACCAGGTTGCCGCATCAACCGTGATGCCGGTGCGAGCGCGTTCAGCGCGGGCGGCGCGCTCCGGTTCGCCGGCGATCCGTACGCCGCCGGTGCGGCTCGGACTTTGCCGCAACCAGTCGGCAAAGGCAGGTGCCTCCTGTTCAAAGATGGCTTGCGTACCCAGTCTGACGGGGTCGATCAGAATCGTGAGCATGCTGTTGATCACCGCACGACGGTTGTCGGCCGGATGGTGCCAGGTGCCGCCACCGGTCAGTGCGCCGCCGAGCAACTCGCAGGCCACTGCCAGACCGTAGCCCTTGTGTTCACCAAAGGTCAGGAGCGCGCCGAGCAGGCCGTTGGACTGGGGCACCACCACCACACCCGGGTCGGTGGTGGGTTGTCCGAGCTCGTCGATCAGATAGCCCTCGGGCACTTGCTGCCCCTTGTTGTGCGCCACCCGCATCTTGCCCTGGGCCACCCGGCTGGTGGCAAAGTCCAGAAGGAAGGGCTCGCGCCCTTTCAGGGGGATGCCGATGCAGCAGGGGTTGGTCCCAAACCGTCCGTCGCCGCCGCCGAAAGGCGCTACCACCGGCCGCGAGATCACATTGACGAAATGCAGCGAAACCAGGCCCTGGGCCACAGCCATTTCCGCAAAGTGGCCTATGCGGCCGAGATGATGGGAGCGGGCCAGGCTCACGATGCAACTGCCCTGTTGACGCGCTCTTTCAATCCCCAGGGCCATGGCCTGGGCTCCGGTGATCTGGCCGTAACCCTGCTGCCCATCGAGGTTGAGCAGCGTACCGGCATCGACCAGCACCTTGACCCCGGTATTGGGGATCAGACCGCCTTCCAGTACGGCATCGACATAGCGCGGCACCATGCCCACTCCATGTGAATCGTGCCCGCTCAAATTGGCCATGACCAGGTTTTCGGCCACCTGGCGGGCCTCGTCAGGCGCACTGCCGGCCTTTTCCAGGATTCGGGTGACCCAGGCTTGCAGATCCGTCGCGGGAAGGGTGTGGCTCATGATGTGTTTGAAAGTTTGGGGACGGGCACGGGCGCAACGCGTGCCCCGCAGATATCGTGGGTCGATTGGGTTTACATCACTGCACCGACCTGCCAAGGCACGAATTCGTTTTGCCCATAACCGTGCCGTTCGCTCTTGGTGGCTTCGCCCGAGGCAGTTCTGAGTATGAGTTCAAAGATGCGCTGGCCCATCTCGGCCACGCTGCTGCGGCCGTCGATGATCTCGCCGCAGTTGATGTCCATGTCTTCTTCCTGACGCTTCCACAGCATGGTGTTGGTCGACAGCTTGAGGCTCGGTGAGGGAGCGCACCCATAGGCGCTGCCCCGACCTGTGGTGAAGCAGATCAGGTTGGCCCCGCCAGCCACCTGTCCAGTGGCACTGACTGGGTCATAGCCCGGGGTATCCATGAAGACAAAGCCGCGCTCGCTGACCGGTTCGGCATATTCATAAACGGCTTGCAGATTGCCTGTGCCCCCCTTGGCGACTGCACCCAGGGATTTTTCAAGAATGGTGGTCAGGCCGCCGGCCTTGTTGCCGGGCGATGGGTTGTTGTTCATTTCTCCTCCGTTGGAGGAGGTGTACTGCTCCCACCAGCGTATGCGCTCGATGAGCTTGTGGGCCACCTCGGGCTTGACCGCGCGACGGGTCAATAGGTGTTCAGCCCCATAAACTTCCGGTGTTTCGCTCAGGATGGCCGTGCCGCCATGGGCGACCAGCAGATCTACCGCCGCACCCAGCGCTGGGTTGGCGCTGATTCCCGAATAGCCATCGGATCCACCACACTGCAGGCCGACGGTGATGTGTTCGGCGCTGCAAGGGGTGCGCTGGACTGCATTGGCCTTGGGCAGCATCTCTCGGATCAGGGCTACGCCTTTTTCGACCGTCTGACGGGTACCGCCGGTATCCTGGATGTTGAAGACCCGCAGTTGCTCCCCCTCGCGCAGACTGCTGTGGGCCAGCCAGGTGTTGAGCTGATTGGTTTCGCAGCCCAGTCCGACCACCAGCACCCCCCAGAAATTGGCGTGGGTGGCATAGCCGGCCAGGGTGCGCTCGAGCAAGCGCATGCCCAGCCCTTCATTGTCCATACCGCATCCGGTGCCGTGGGTCAGTGCCACCACGCCATCGACTTGCGGATAGTCGGCCAGCGCCTGCGGATTGATCTGGCGCGAGAAGTGGTCGGCAATCGCCCGGGCTGCGGTGGCCGAGCAATTTACGCTGGAGAGCACCCCAATGTAGTTTCGCGTGGCCACCCGACCGTCAGGGCGCTGGATACCCATGAAATGGGCCTTCAGGGGGGAGGGCTGGGGCTTGACATCCTGCCCGATCGCGTAGTCCCGGGCAAAGCCGCCCTTATCCGGCCCCATGTCAAGGTTATGGGTGTGCACATGCTCGCCCATCGCGATCGGCCGGCTGGCAAAGCCGATGATCTGGTTGTAACGCCGCACCGGTTGGCCGGCTTCTATAGCGCGCAGGGCAATCTTGTGACCGGGCGGTATCAGTCCGCGCACGGGGACGCCTTCGATGACGGCACCGCCCAGAATCTGGCTGCGGGCAATCACCACATCGTCGACTGGGTGTAATCGCAGGTAGTTGTTCACCATCATGGTTTCCTTATAGGGCTGCTGCAGGTTGCAACATGGTTTTTTAAATGTTCGGGTTTCGAGCAGGCGGCTAATGGCCGGCACGCTCAGATTGCGGCATGCTCCGGCTCGAGGCTGGCTCGGATGTTGAGCGAGCGACCGGTCGTCTGCGCAAGCGATTGCAAGCCTCCAGCGATGAGTCCCACATCACTGGCCATGCCAAGCACACGGAATCCTTGGGAGATCCGGCGGCCAAGGTCATCTGCGCTGGTGCACATGATGCCGCAGCTCTTCCCCGCCGCCCGCACCAGATCCTTGACTGCGAGAATTCGTTCGGCGGTTGGCCCACCTTCCCATGCCCCCCGGTGTCCATATGAGGCAGACAGGTCGGCCGGTCCTAGGAAGATGAGCTCAATGCCGTCGACGGCCACGATGTCGGCGGCACTGGCCACACCCTCGGCGGTCTCGATGATCGGCACCACCAGCACATGGTCATTGGCCTCGGCGGTGTGCTCTGCAAAGGCTTTACCCCAGCCCGTGGCTCGCTCGCCGCCGATGCCACGGTGGCCCTGCGGCGGATAGGTGGCCATTGCGACGGCCTGTCTGGCCTCGGCCGCAGAGGCGATCCAGGGCACAACCACACCATCGGCTCCGATGTCCAGCGCCCGCTTGACCAGCCCGGTTTCCAGCGTGGCGATGCGAACCAGCCCGACCGTGCTTGAACGCGAAAGGGCGCGCAGGTGTTCGATGATGTCCTTCCAGTCCAGGTGACCGTGCTCGGCATCGATGACAACCCAGTCGAGGCCCAGCGCAGCCGCAATTTCGGTGATGCTGGGGCTCTCCAGCGTGACCCACAGGCCGAGGGCGGGTGAACCCGAGGCCAGGCGGCGGCGCAGGGCTTCGATGGCTCGGCGGTTCATGCGGTCACCGTTTCAGGGTCCAGGCCCAGGGAGCGAGCCGTGCCCGCCAGCGCGTCCCAGGTGGCGTCATCGACGTGGATACCATCGCGCAGCCGCTGGATGCGCGTTCTGTGCTCAATTTCGCCCGGCATCAGAATGTCTTGATCCGGATGGATGCGCTCGGCCGATTTGACCCACTCGACGAAGCGCTCGACCTCCTGGTTGAACGCCGTATCGTCCCCAAAGGCATCGGGCCTCAGATAGATCGAGAACATGTTGTTGAGGACTTGGCCGGCGTGGGCTGGATTGCTGGCGCCACCGCCGGTGACTGCACCGGCCAGTAGTTCAGTGATCACGCCCAGGCCGTAGCCCTTGTGGCCGGCGATCGAGAGGATGGAGCCCGGTGGGTCGGCATAAAAGACCCGCGGGTCGTTCGTCGGCCGACCGTCGGCGTCGATGATGCAGCCTTCCGGTACCGTGGTGCCTTTGTTAAGCGCCACCTTGATTTTGCCTTCGGCGATGGTGCAGCAGGACATGTCCAGGATGACCGGTGGTCCGTCGGAGCGCGGAATGCCCGCGGCAATCGGGTCGGCGCTGAGCCTGGGGTTGCGGCCACCGAAAGGTGCTACGAGGATGCCGCCACCCGAGGTGCTGACAAAGTGCACAGAAGCAACGCCTTGCTGGGCAGCCTGAAGCGGCCAGGCGCCAATGCGCCCAAGGTGACCGCAGTTGCGCAGAGCGATGACAGCAACGCCTTCCTGGCGTGCTTTTCTCACGCCAAGGTCCGTGGCCTCGATGCCGATAGCCTGTCCAAAGCCCTGCTCGCCGTCGACGACGGCCAAGACGCTCGTCTCATGAACGATGCGCATCTGGCGATTGGCTTTCACCTTGCCTTTTCGCAGCCAGTCGATATAGGCCGACACCCGGATCACGCCGTGCGAGTCGTGCCCGGCGAGATTGGCTTGGACCAGATGGCTGGCGATCTGGCCCGCTTCCACTGGAATGCACCCGGCGGCGACGAAGATCTCTTTGACCAGCCTCTCCAGCAGTCCGTGATGGATTCTCATCGCTTGTCAATAAAACATCTTGGGCAGCCAAAGCACCAGGGAGGGAACGTAAGTGATGACGAGCAGGCTGCCGAGCAGGGGCACCAGCCAGGGCAGGATGGCTATCGTCGTTCGCTCCACGCTCAGTTGAGCCACGCGTGCAAGCACAAACAGCACCATGCCCATAGGCGGATGCAGCAGGCCAATCATCAGGTTGAGCACCATCACCAGGCCGAAGTGAACCAGATCGATGCCGAGCTGCTGGCAGATGGGCACCAGAATCGGCACCAGAATGGTGATGGCGGCCACCGGCTCCAGGAAGCAGCCAACGAATAGCATCAGCAGGTTGGCCAACAGCAGAAAAACCAGGGGATCGCGTGTGAAGCCCAGTACCCAACTGCTGATGGCCGAGGTCACACCGGTAGCCGTGAGCATCCAGCCGAAGATACTGGCAGCCGCCACAATGAACAGCACTGTGGCGGTCGTCTCCACCGTGTCCAGGCAGATTTTGACGAACATCTTCAGGCTCAGGGTGCGGTACCAGAAAAAGCCAAGAATCAGAGCCCAGACGCACGCTGCAATGGCTCCCTCGGTCGGCGTAAACACTCCGGTGGTCATGCCGCCAATCAGTAGAACGGGCGTCATGATGGGGAGGACGGCCTGAAACTTGAAAATGCGGTCTGCGGCAAACAGCAATGCGATGGCTGAGATGACTGTAATCTGCGCCGGCCACTCCCACTTTGTCACCAGCCACCACAGCACGACGGGCCAGATGACCACGACCGCGGTTTCGATCAGGGCCTTGAGTACGCGGGACCAGACAAAGCCGACATCCGAACCCCAGTTGTTCTTGTGCGCAAAATAGGCCACTGTCACCATCATCAGCAAAGCCATGATGACGCCCGGCAAGATGTTTTTTAATGATACGGCGACCACCGAGACATTGGCCATCATGCCGTAGATGACGAAAGGCAGGCTCGGCGGAATGATCGGTCCGAGTGTGGCTGAGGCTGCAGTCACTCCGACTGCAAATTCTTTGCTGTAGCCATGGTCACGCATGGCCTTGATTTCCACTGTGCCGAGACCGGCGGCGTCTGCAATGGCCGTACCGCTCATGCCGGCAAACACCACCGACCCGACCACATTGACATGGCCCAGACCGCCCTTGAGCCAGCCCACCAGCGCCAGCGCATAGTTGTAGATGCGGTTGGTAATGCCAGCGTTGTTCATCAAATTGCCGGCAAGAATAAAGAAAGGAACGGCCAGCAGCGGAAAGCTGTCGATGCCCGAGACCATGCGGTGTATCACCACGAAAGGCGGTGAACTCTGCACGAAGAACAGGTAGATGAGAGAGGCTCCGGCCATGGCGATGGCCACCGGAATACCGCCACTCATAAGGAAAAGGAAAAGGATCTTGAGCATTGGGGTCTGTGTCCGGTTTAGCGGTCTGTCATTTCAGTGCCGGGCCGTTCGAGCACGGTGTAGCCTCTTTGCCAGTGGATGCGCAACACCCAGATGGAACGCAGGAACATGGCGGCAAAGCCCGCCATGACCACGCCATAGACGATGTTCATCGGCAGGTCGATGATGGTCATTTTGTAGCTGCCCAGTTTTTGCATCATTTGAAGCGTCAGTACAGTGGCGGCACCGAAGAAGGCGATGCGTATCGCATCGACAAACAGGGCCATCGAGCGTGACAGGGCTGCTGGCATGAAGCGATAGAAAAAATCCACTTGTATATGGTTATTCTTGGCCACGCCAATGGCCGCGCCGGTGAAGACCGTTGCAATGAGCAAGTAGCGCGCAATCTCCTCGGTCCACGCGGCCGAGTCGTTGAGGACATACCGGGTAAAAAACTGGTAGAAGACGGTTGATCCCAGAGCCCAAAAAAAGAGCAGAGACACCCATCCTTCCACGGGTGTCCCAGACAGGTCCACCTCTTCATCGACCGCATGAAACTGTCCGTCGTCCCCCATGACTTTGGGGCCGCTGTCAATGTCGGGTAGTTGGCTCATGATTGAAGGAATTGAACTTGAAAGGGCGGATGCCCGCCACCGGCAGGCATCCGCGCCGTCCCTTGCTTACTTGGCTGCCTGAATCTTGTCGTAGTCAGCCCGGGTGAATCCCAGAGATTCCAGCGGTTTGTTCTTGAGCACCGCATCGACAAAGCTCTTGCGATCAACCTGAACGACCTGCAGTCCCTTCTTTTTGAACTCGTCGACCAATTCGGCCTCGCGCTTCTTGATCTGTGCGGTGGTGCGCACGGCCGCTTGCTGCGTTACCTCGGTGAAGATTCGCTTCTCGGCATCGGTCAGTTTGTTCCAGACATGAGGCGCGATTTGCGTGACCAGTCCATCGACGATGTGGCCGGTCAGCATGATGGCCTTTTGGACCTCGAAAAATTTCTTGGCCTCGATGGTTGTCAGGGGATTTTCCTGAGCCTCCACAGTCCCGTTTTGCAGGGCCAGATACACCTCTGCAAAGGCGATGGGTGTCGGATTGGCGCCGCAGGACTCCGGTGTGGCTCGGTAGGCTGGCACATCGGGCACCCGGATCTTCAAGCCTTTCATGCCGGCACAGTTGGTAAAGGGCTTCTGGGAGGTGGTGTGGCGGGCGCCGTAGTAGGCGTAGGCCGTGATCTGAATGCCGGTCTTGGCCCGGAACTCATTGACCATCTCCTGGAACACTGGGCTCTTGGAGTAGGCCACCAGGTGATCGCCGTCACGGAAAATGAAGGGGTAGTAGGCAATACCCAGGCGCGGGTAGGTCCGGGCCGCAAAGGATGGCCCGCTGATGATCATGTCCACCGTGCCGAGCGTCAGGCCCTGGTTGATGTCGGTCTCCTTGCCCAGAGAAGAGGCCGGGAAGACCTGAATCTCGAACTTGCCGTTGGTGCGTTTCTTGATCTCCTCGGCGGCCCACACCGATTCGGTGTGGAAGGGCTCGTTGGTTTCGTAAACGTGGGCCCACTTGAGTTTTTGCTGGGCCAGGGCAGGTGCGCTGCCCAGGGTGGCCAGCGCACCGATCGCGATCGCGCCGGCTGCCGCCAATTTCTTGATACTTGCTCGTTTGCTCATGGAAGTCTCCTTTTGGGGGTGGAAAAAACGGACGCTCTGAGGATTGGTTTAAGAGGACGGCGCGCGGCGCCAACTCGCGCTGTACCTCTTGTGGGCTTGCTTGAGGTGTTTGTGCATGGCTCGGCGTGCTGCTGGGCTGTTTCTACTTTCAATGGCTTCGAGCACCTGCTGATGTTCGGTGATTGCCGCCTGCCATGAAGCGGGGTGTTCAAAGTGCGCGCCGAGGCGCTCGAACAGCGGACCGTTACGGGCCTGCCAGAGGCGCTTGACGGTATCGAGCAGCACGCTGTTGCCACACGCCTTGGCAATAGCTTCGTGGAAGGCTTCGTCGCCCCAGCGCGGAGCCTCGCCGGCATCGGCTTCGTGCTGCATTTTTTTCAGGGCGCTATGCATTGCCCGTATTTGTGTCTTGCTGGCTTGCTGGGCCGCCATGGCGGCCACCTCGGCCTCGATGACCAGCCGCGCACTGATGACCTCCAGAGGTCCCCAGTCGGCCTGAGCCTCGTCAGATACGCTACGCCCGATCTGCGACTGTTTGACATAAATGCCCGAGCCGGTGCGCACCTCGATCATGCCCTCGACCTCCAGCGCAATCAGGGCTTCGCGAACGGATGGGCGGCTCACGCCCAGCTGTGACGCCAGATCGCGCTCAGCGGGCAATCGAGTTCCCACCTTGAATTCGCCACGGGCCACCAGATCGCGCAACTGGTCGGCAATTTGCCGGTACAGGCGCTGGGACTCGATGGCTTGCAGGGGCATGGTGATCAGGGATTACGCGAACTGGACAAGTGGTCTGACCAGTTGATAATCTTCCCATAGTCGCCTCGGCAGGGTCAAGGATATCGGTCCCCGAGGAAACCCCTAGCGCTCGCCCACGGTAAATTTTTTTCAATGTCCTCTATGCGCCCCCTGATTGAACGCGTCGCGCTGCGTCAGGTCGACTTGCCGCCCAAAGTCGTCCGTACAGATGCCATTCAGTCCTTTGTGACCCAAGAGACGGTGATCCTGACCCTGCACACCAGCGATGGCCTGTCGGGCACCGGCTATGCTTACACCATAGGCACCGGCGGCTCTTCTTTGATTGCTTTGCTCAAGGACCATCTGGTTCCCCGTCTGCTGGGCCGCGACCCAGTTTGCGTTGAGGCGATCTGGAAGGACTTGTTCTATCACACCCATGCAACGGCGGTCGGTGCCATCACCAGCCTGGCGCTGGCCTGTGTGGACACCGCGCTTTGGGATTGGCGCGCCCGCAGCCAGAGCCTGCCTTTGTGGAAGCTGCTGGGCGGCGCCAAGCCGCGCGTACCGATGTACACCACCGAGGGAGGGTGGCTACACCTGTCTGCGCAGGAGCTGGTGGAGCAAACTTTGCGGGCCCGCGAACAAGGCTTCAAGGGGGCCAAGTTCAAGATTGGGCGACCCCATGTCAGCGAGGACGTCGCTCGTCTGAGCGCCGTTCGCGAGGCGGTGGGGACTGGCTTTGAACTGATGACCGACGCCAATCAGGGCTTGAATCGGCCCGAGGCGGTGAGAAGGGCACATGCATTCGACGGTTTGGACCTGGCCTGGATTGAAGAGCCTATGCCGGCTGAAGATGTGAGCGGCCATCGCCACCTTCGGCAAAGTACCGCCATCCCGGTGGCTGTGGGGGAGTCTCTGTACCACCCGATGCAGTTCCGGGAGTATCTGGAGCAGGGCGCCTGCTCCATTGTGCAGCCTGACGTGGCCCGCATCGGTGGCATCACGCCGTGGATAAAGACGGCGCATTTGGCGGAAACTTTTGATATCCCGGTGTGCCCGCACTTTCTGATGGAATTGCATGTCAGTCTTTGCGCGGCCGTGCCCAATGCACCCTGGGTGGAATACATTCCGCAACTCGATGACATCACGCTCACCGGGATGCGGGTGGAGGACGGGCATGCGGTGCCGTCTGACGAGCCGGGGCTGGGCATTGCCTGGGACTGGAAAGCCATAGCGGCAAGACAATCAGTGAATATGGAGTTCAAAAAATGAAGCGATTGGAAGGTAAGACGATTCTGGTTACAGCGGCGGGCGCTGGGATCGGACGGGCCAGCGTACTGGCGATGGCAGCTGAGGGCGCCAAAGTCTGGGCCACCGATGTCAATGGTCAACTGCTGCAATCGCTGGCCGGCACCCCGGGCGTTCAAACTGCGGTGCTGGACGCCCTGGACAAGTCGGCCATCTCTGCCATCGCAGCCCGGGTGGGGCCGATCGATGTCCTGTTCAATTGCACCGGCTTTGTGCACAGCGACACCGCGCTGAAGGCCACGGACGAGGATCTTGACTTTGCCTTCCGGCTCAATGTTCGCTCGCATCTGCACATGATCCAGGCCTTTCTGCCTGGCATGATCGCCAAAGGTGGCGGCAGCATCATCAACATGGCCAGCGTGGCCTCTAGCGTGCGGGGCATCGTCAGCCGTTGCGTCTATGGCACCACCAAGGCAGCGGTCATCGGGTTGACCAAGAGCGTTGCTGCCGACTATGTGGGTCAGGGTATTCGCTGCAATGCCATTTGCCCTGGTACGGTGGACACCCCCTCGCTGGCTGACCGGATCAATGCCCACGACGATCCAGTGGCAGCCCGTAAGGCTTTTGTCGCGCGACAGCCTATGGGTCGCATTGCACAGGCCCAAGAAATCGCGCCCATCCTGGTATTTTTGGCCAGCGACGAATCGCAATTCGTCACCGGACAGGCGTATTCGATCGATGGGGGTATGACCATATGAACCAACTCGACATGCGTGGACGCCATGCGGTGATCACCGGCGGGGCGGCTGGGCTGGGGCTGGCTATTGCCCAACGCATGATGGCTTCAGGTGCGTCGGTCACCCTTTGGGACCGGGATGCGAGAACCCTGGAGTCGGCCTGCAAGATTCTGGGCGATCAGGCCCGGGGTGTGCAGGTCGATGTGTCCGTGCACGAGAGCGTTGTGCAGGCGGTTGCGCAAACCGCCAAGCCGGTCGATGCCTTGGTCAACAGTGCTGGCATCACCGGTCCGAATACCACCCTGTGGGACTATCCGGTAGCTGATTGGGACCAGGTGATGCGGGTCAACGTCAACGGCACCTTCCATTGCTGCCGCGAATTGGCTGGGAAAATGCGCGAGCAGGGCTGGGGCCGTATCGTCAACATTGCGTCAGTGGCAGGCAAGGATGGCAATCCCAATGCCAGCGCTTACAGCGCCAGCAAGGCGGCGGTGATCGGCCTGACCAAATCGCTGGGCAAGGAACTCGCGCAGACCGGTGTGCGGGTCAACTGTGTCACGCCGGCGGCAGTTAAAACCGCGATCTTTGAGCAGATGACTCAGGCTCACATAGACTTCATGCTGTCGAAGATTCCGATGGGTCGATTTGGCACCACGGAGGAAGTCGCGGCCTTGGTAACCTGGCTCTGCACGGAGGACTGCTCGTTTTCAACCGGCGCCGTCTTTGACCTCTCCGGCGGACGGTCCACTTATTGATAACACCGAAAGGACACTATGAAGCTCGTTCGTTATGGTCAGCCCGGCAAAGAAAAACCGGGTCTTATCGACGCTCAGGGTCACCTGCGCGATCTCAGTGGCGTTGTGACCGACATCACCCCTGATCAGCTTTCCGACAAGGCGCTGGCGCGGCTGGCCAAGCTCAAGACCGATCGCCTGCCTTTGGTGCGTGGCACTCCGCGCATGGGATCGCCCGTGGCCGGTACGCGCAAGTTTGTGGCCATAGGTCTGAACTATGCCGACCACGCCGCTGAATCGAACCTGCCGATCCCTAAAGAGCCGATCATCTTCATGAAGACGCTCAGCTCCATTCAGGGGCCTGATGATGACGTCATGCTGCCCCGCGGCTCAAAGAAAACCGATTGGGAAGTTGAACTGGGTGTGGTCATCGGTACCCGGGCCCGCTATGTCACCCAAAAAGAGGCGCTCGCGCACGTGGCCGGCTACTGCGTGGTCAATGATGTGAGCGAGCGCGAATACCAAATTGAGCGTGGTGGCACCTGGGACAAGGGCAAGGGCTGCGATACCTTCGGGCCAGTAGGCCCCTGGCTGGTTACCCGCGATGAAATCCCAAATCCGCAGAAGCTCAGCATGTGGCTGGACCTCAATGGTCATCGCATGCAAAGCGGATCGACCAAGACGATGATTTTCTCGGTTGCCAAGCTGGTCAGTTATGTCAGCGAGTTCATGACGCTTGAGCCCGGTGACATCATCACCACAGGTACCCCGCCCGGCGTGGGCATGGGCATCAAGAAGAACGGGCAGAGCGCGCCTGTCTTCCTCAAGCGCGGAGATGTGATGAGCCTGGGCATAGAGGGCCTGGGGCAGCAGCGTCAGAAAGTTGTGGCTTTCAAGCGCTGAACGGGGCTTGGACGGATACGGTGCCAGCCTAGCCAGTTACAGCCGTCCGCCAGGCTTGCACGAAGGCGGCGGCGCGCTGGGCCACCTGATCGACCGGTCGACCGGGGCTGTAGAGCGCCGACCCAATGCCAAACCCGCTTGCACCGGCCTGCACATAGGCGGCGATGTTGTCTGCGCTGATGCCGCCCACCGGCAGCAGCGGCAATTTGTGTGGCAGAACAGCGCGCAGGGCCTTGACCACTGCAGGGCTGATCATTTCGGCTGGAAAGAGCTTGAGTGCATGGGCTCCCGCCTGCCAGGCCGACCAAGCCTCGCTCGGCGTCGCCACCCCAGGCACGCATAACATCTTCTTTCTCAGTGCGGCCTCAAGCACCTGGGGATCCCAGTGAGGCGAGACGATCAGGCGCCCGCCGGCTGCATGAACCTCATTGACCTGATCAGCGGTGCTGACGGTGCCCGCGCCGATCAAGTGCTGCGGATGCGCTCGCGCCAGTTGCGCAATGCTTTGCATCGGATCGGGTGAATTGAGCGGTATCTCGATGAGTTCGAAACCCTGCTCGATCAGCGCCCGAGCGATGGGCAGAACCTCAGAGGGTGTGATACCCCGCAAGATGGCCACAAGAGGGCAGCGGGTGAGGGCGTCTCGAAAGACTTGGGGCGCGTCGCTGATCATGTTCGAACTGTGCCACAAATGGCGTGCTGGAATTTTGGTGAGTTTTGTCGGTCGTGCATTGCGTCTGAGGGTTCCCGTGGCCAGCGGGCATTGGCAGGGTGGCGATTGAACCAGGCCGGGCGCAGTCCTGGAATTCGAGGTCTAAAACAACAGGGGTCTGACCCTGTTTTTCTATCTATTGGCCTTCGGTAGCCGCTCTGCCAGGGTCGCATGGCCTGCCCAGGTGGCTTCATCGGTGAGAACCTGGCAGGGGTGGCCCAGGGCCTTCAAGGCCAGTGCGTAACGGGTGGTCAAAGCCTGACTGCCAACCAGCAGCAAGGGGTCGCCCGTCATCGGCGCTGTTCGCAACTCCTCGCCGATGAGCAAGCCCGAGAGGTGGCTGGTCAGATACGCTTGGGGCAAACGATCAAATAAAGCGCTGGTCCTGTTGCCGAACAGATGGGTCAGCAGGCCAGGTTCTCGATAGACCCGCAGGACGGCATCGGTAAACGTTGCCTCATGCAGTCCGCTTTGGGTATCGAGCGTGCGCGAGAGAATGGAGTGCTGGCTCATCAGGGCATACAGCTCGCCTGTCATGAAGGTTCGAAAGCTCAGGACACGGCCAGCCACCACCTGCGCCCACTTGCTGTGAGTGCCCGGCAGGATGACCGTCGCATCGCTGCGTCCGGACAGTTCGAGTGCGCCAAAGATCTGAACTTCTTCGCCCCGCATCACATCGTCCTGACCCGGACAGGATGTGCCGCCGTCCCGCGAGGCTCGGATGCAATGCAAGCCTGGGACCAAAGCCACCCGTGGCATGAGCCACAGCAGATGTTCTGCCAGCACGCCTGCATCGGCTGGACAGGGGCAGTAGGCCGCTTCCTGCCAGCCCTGCCGACTGCCGGCCATGCCGGAAATCAGACAAAGGGCTGAATCCCGGCCCAGCCAGTCACCAAAGCGGCGTTCGAAAACGGATTGGAATTGTCCGTTGGGCACTTGCAGGATCCCCTCGTCGAAGGCTCGACTTTCCAGGACCGTGCCGTCCTGAGCCAGCAGCGCTCCGCGCAGCCGCGAGGTGCCCCAATCAACTGCAATCAGCATGTCTGCTGCCCTCATGAACTGCCCTTCATCAAGGCATGCACTGGATCTGGGTAAGGCAGCGCAGCAACGGCGCCGTATTGCTGAACCGACAGGGCGGCCGCGGCATTGGCATAGCGCGCTGCCTCGACCAGGCTGTCGCCGCACGACAAACGCGCCAGCAGGTTGCCGGCAAAACAGTCGCCCGCCCCGGTGGCATCGACCGCCTGCACTTTGTAGGCTTCGATTCGTTGCCGCTCTTGGCCATCGCTGCACAATGCCCCCTGGTCGCCGAGCTTGAGAACCACCTGTCGGGCTCCTCGGGCATGACTCCAATCCACGATGGCATCGGCCCCATCCAGCCCGGTCAGCGTGACCATGTCCTCGAGGCTGGGCAGGAAAAGATCACACAGGGTCAGGGCTTCGGATAGAGCTTGCCGGGCTTGATCGATCGTCCACAGCCGCAGCCTCAGATTCGAGTCCAGTGAAGTGCGGGTGCCATATTGACGGGCTGTGCGCAAGGCGGCCAGAACGGTCTGGCAGGCCGAGGCTGAAATCGCCATGGAAATGCCCGAGACATGCAGCCACCGGCTTTGCGCAATGCATAGCTCCCAGGGGCCTTGCAGATCCTGCGCTCCCATGCGGCTGGCTGCCGACCCCGCCCGCGCATAGCTGAAATGGTGCCCCTGCGTGTCATGGCTGACGAAATACAGGCCGGTGGGCGCTTGTGGGTCTTGGCCGATGGCATGAACGTCCACGCCTTCACTGCGCCACATCTGGATCAACAGTTGGGCCCAGTGGTCTTGGCCGATGCGGCTGAGGTAGGCGGTACGGGCGCCGGCCCTGGCTGCCGCGATGATCGCATTGCTGGTGTCGCCTCCGAAGCCTTGCAGATACAGAGGGGGGTTATCCTGAACTTGGTTGAATTCGAGCATGGGCTCGCCCAGGGCCACCACATCAAAGTTGCGGGTCGATGCAGGGATCATGGGTGGCGGTTTGTCGCGCAATCTTTTGGCAGTTTGCCCAGGCCGCAGCCGGCCGAGAGCCGCTAAATCAAAGTCCGCCGAGTGAGCCTGCCGGGTAGCTTGGCTCGCTTCGGCAGTCGGCGATGTATTGCTCGACGATCGCCTCAAAAGATGCGTCTGGCCGCAAGCCTAATTGCAGGGCGCGCTCACTGGAGGCGCCCCGAGACCAATTGCTCACGATTGAGGCAATGCGTTCATCTCTTTCAAAGCGCACCCGCGCCCGAACAGCCCGTCCCGCCACCTTCTCCAGCGCATCGAGCATTTGCTGCACCGTGACCGTTACGCCAGGCAGGTTGAGCGCCAGACGGTTGCCCATCGTGCTGGCGCTGGCTTCAAAGACAGCCAACAGGCTGTTGATGGTGGTGCCCGGCGATGAAACAGGATGCGACACGCTGGCATCGACCGGGCAGACGCTCTCAAGCCCGGCCAGCGGTTCCCGAATGATGCCGCTGAAAAACGATGAGGCCGCACCGTTGGGCTTACCCGGTCTGACAGTCACGGTCATCAGGCGGGCCGATCGGCCGTCGATGAAACCCTTGCGGCTGTAGTCGGCCACCAAGTATTCGAGCATCAGCTTTTGCGTGCCGTAAGAGGTTTGCGGCGAGGGCAGGGTGGTGTCGCTGACCAGGGCTGGCATGGGCTGCCCCGCATACGGGCCGAAAACAGCGACCGAGCTGGCAAATACCAGGCGCGAGGCTTTTCCCGAGCGTCGGATGCTCTCGAGCAGCAGTCGCGTGCTGTCCAGGTTGGAGCGCAGGCCCAGGTCAAAGTCCAGCTCGCATTCGCCCGAAACGGCCGAAGCCAAGTGAAATACACCGTCAAAACCGCTGGCCAGTAGATCGCCCTGTTCCATCAGGGGGGCGGCATGGACTTTTACGCGCGGGTCCGATTGGAGGTCGGCGGGGGCTGGGAGCAGATCCACCAGCACCAATTCCTTGATGGGCTGGGCCGCGAGTTGGCCGCGGCGCAGCAGGGTCCGCGCCAGTCGAGCGCCGAGAAATCCGGCACCGCCGGTCACAAGAATGCGCATGGATTCACTCCCTTGGGATGGTAGATGCAAGCATACGCTGAACCCGGTCCGTGTTTCTGGGTCCCGGATTAGTGATTGTCCTTGGGTACGAAGGCGCCGCGCTGGCCGACCAAAAAGTCAAGATCCGCCCCTTCATCGGCCTGCAAGACATGGTCGATGTAGAGTTTCCAGTAACCGGATTTGAGTGGCGGCTCGGGCGGCTTCCACTGGGCCAGGCGCGCTTTGAGTTCATCGTCGCTAATGAGCAACTGCAGGCGTCGCTCGGGCACATTGAGCTCGATCATGTCGCCGTTTCGAACCACGGCCAGCGGACCGCCGGCTGCAGCTTCTGGCGCGGTATGCAGAACCACTGTGCCGTAGGCGGTGCCACTCATCCGTGCGTCGCTGATTCGCACCATGTCGGTGATGCCCTTGCGCAGCACCTTAGGCGGCAGCGGCATGTTGCCCACCTCGGCCATGCCGGGGTAGCCCTTGGGCCCGCAGTTCTTGAGTACCAGAATGCAGTGTTCATCGACATCCAGGCTTTCATCGTCGATGCGGCGGTGAAAATCGTCGCTGTCCTCGAACACCACCGCCCGCCCGGTGTGGATCATCAGAGAAGGAGTGGCTGCGCTGGGTTTGATCACAGCGCCACGCGGGGCCAGGTTGCCGCGCAAGATGGCGATCCCCGCCTTTTCCTTGAAGGGCTGGGCCAAGGTTTTGATCACCCTGGGGTCATGATTGACCGCATCGGCAATGTTTTCGGCCACCGTCTTGCCGCTGACCGTCACAAGATTGGTGTGCAATAGACCGGCAATTTCTTTCATCACCACCGGCAGGCCGCCGGCATAGCAGAAGTCCTCCATCAGGTGCTCGCCGGAGGGCTGAAGATTGAGCAGACAGGGCATTTCGCTGCCCAGTCGCTCGAAATCATCGACGGTCAGTTTGATGCCCAATCGACCGGCAATTGCGATCAGATGGATCACCGCGTTGGTGGACCCGCCAATGGCCGCCAGCGTGCGAATCGCGTTCTCGAAAGCCTCGCGACTGAGCACCTGGCTGATGGTCTGGTCGGCGTGTACCATTTCGACGATCCGGCGCCCCGCGCTCCTGGCCAGAACATTGCGACGCCCGTCGACGGCCGGGAAGGCTGCATTGCCGGGTAGTCCGATGCCCAGGGCCTCAACCATGCTGGCCATGGTACTGGCGGTGCCCATGGTCATGCAGTGGCCGTGACTGCGGTGCATGCAGCTCTCGGCCTCAAAAAAGTCCTTGAGCTTGAGGGTGCCCGCGCGCACCTGTTCGCTCATGCTCCAGACCCCGGTGCCAGAGCCCAGTTCCTGGCCGCGCCATTTGCCGTTGAGCATAGGCCCGCCTGAAACACCAATGGTGGGCAGGCCAACGCTGGAGGCCCCCATCAGCAGCGAGGGCGTGGTCTTGTCGCAGCCCATGAGCAGCACCACGCCGTCGATCGGGTTGCCACGGATGCTTTCCTCCACATCCATGCTGGCCAGGTTGCGGTAGAGCATGGCGGTGGGGCGAAGCAGTGTCTCACCAAGCGACATGACCGGAAATTCGAGCGGGAAGCCGCCCGCCTCATACACCCCGATCTTGACCTGCTCGGCCAGGGTCCGGAAGTGCGAGTTGCAGGGGGTCAGTTCACTGAAGGTATTGCAGATGCCAATGACGGGCCGGCCGTCAAACTGGTCGTGCGGCACGCCCTTGCCCTTGACCCAGCTGCGGTAGGCAAAGCCATCCCGATCCTGACGGCCAAACCATTGTTGAGAGCGAAGATCCTGCGGTTTCTTTCGGGGGGTGGAGCTCATGATGAAGAATGAATTTCAAAAGGGACAATCATATGATGATAGCGAATTGGCCTTGGTCTTGTAAATGCCGCCAGCCTGAAAAGTGGCAGGGAAAGGAGGCTCTCAAGGGTTTTTCCTGAGTGGGAGAGAGTTGGATATTCATCATATGATTCGTCGCTGCAAATCAATGATCATGGTCAAAAATATTCATGGGCACACGCTGGACCTCCTGGGTCAGGCGATCCTCTCGGGACGCTATCGGGTGGGGGCCAGTCTGCCGCCCGAGCCCTTGCTGTGCGAGGAGCTCGGTGTGAGTCGGACGGTGGTGCGTGAGGCCATCAAGTCGCTGGTGGCCAAAGGTTTGCTGATTACCGGCCCCAAGCGAGGAACCCGGGTCTTGCCCGATGGGTTGTGGAACTGGTTTGATTCGGACGTCATCGCCTGGAGGGCCCAGACCGGCCTGACGCCAGAATTTGTGCGTGATCTTCAGGAACTGCGTCTGGTGGTGGAGCCGGCGGCCGTGCGCATGGCTGCGAGCAAGGCGACGGAACAGGATATTCAGATGATCGAGGAAGCCTATGCCGGCATGAAGCAGGCGATTGAGCAGGGCGGGGACTATGTGACCCATGATTTGCGCTTTCACCAGGGCTTGCTGGAGGCCTCCCACAACCGCATGCTGGTTCAGATGGGGCGCGCTCTGACCGCCTTGCTGCGCGTGAGTTTTGAAATTTCCACTCGCATCAAGAACGGACCCCGCGAATCGTTGCCCCTGCACAGGGCGGTGCTCGATGCGGTGATTGCCCATGCACCGGCGCGGGCCGAGCGTGCCCTGATGGTTCTCATCAGGGCTGCCAACGATGACATTGATCATGTGCTGGCCACCCGTCGCAAGTTGCCGCGTGTGGCCGGTGCTGCGACACCACTGGCACCTGCCTGAAAGATGCCCGATGAATCGGTTGATTGATTCCTTTTTTAAGGTTCTCGAGGTGCTGATCGTGATGTGCCTGGTGGCCATGGTGATCATGGTCTTCGGCAATGTGGTGCTGCGTTTCACGATGAATTCTGGAATTTTGGTCTCTGAGGAGATGTCCCGCTATTGCTTCATCTGGCTGACCTACATTGGTGCCATGGTGGCCATGCGTGAGAAGGGTCACCTTGGGGTGGACACCCTGGTGCGGCAACTGCCCCTGCTGGGCAAGAAGACGTGTTTTTTTCTGAGCGAGTCCCTGATGCTTTTGTGCAATGGCCTGTTCTTTCTCGGCACCTGGAAGATGCATGAATTGCAGGTGACCAATGTCTCGCCGGTGGTCGGTATCTCGATGATCTGGATCTACGGCATCGGCTATGTGGCCTCGGCAGTGATGGCGCTCATGAATCTGAACATGCTGTACAAGCTGTTGGCTGGACGATTGAGCGAGTCGGACCTGGTGGTGGTCCATGCGGAAGACGAGGTCGACCTGACCGCCGTGGGCGTGGAGGGCCGCAAGTGACCGTAACCGTCTTCATCTTGAGCCTGCTGGGGGCTATGGCCCTGGGCATGCCGATTGCCTACGCCTTGCTGGTGTGCGGCCTTGCTTTGATGAGCTACCTTGCGGCCACAGGAGGTATCGCAGCTTTTGACAGCCAGATCCTGGCGCAGCGCTTCGTGGATGGCGCCGACAACTTCCCCTTGCTGGCGGTTCCTTTCTTCCTGTTGGCGGGCGAGTTCATGAACGCAGGAGGTTTGAGCCGTCGTATTGTCGAGATGGCCATGGCCTGGGTGGGTCATTTCCGGGGCGGTCTGGGCTATGTGGCAGTCATGGCGGCCATCATCATGGCTTCACTTTCAGGTTCGGCAGTGGCCGACACGGCAGCCCTGGCGGCCTTACTGATTCCGATGATGCGAAAGGCCGGCTATAACGTGGGGCGATCGGCTGGCCTGATCGCTGCCGGAGGCATCATTGCGCCGGTCATTCCGCCGTCCATCGGCTTCATCATTTTTGGGGTGGCCGCCAATGTCTCCATCACCAAGCTGTTCCTCGCGGGCATCGTACCCGGCATCATGATGGGCTTGGCCATCGGCATCGCCTGGTGGTGGGTGGCTCGCCGCGATCAGGTGCAGCCCGGGGAGAAAGTCAGCATGGCCGGACGTCTGCAGGCTACACGCGAAGGATCGCTCGCTTTGGCCCTGCCGGTGATCATCATCGGCGGCATGAAATTTGGCGTTTTCACACCGACCGAAGCGGCGGTGGTCGCTGCGGTCTACAGTTTTGTGATTGGTGCTTTCGTCTACCGCGAGCTCAAGTTTTCGGCCCTGTATCGGCTTATCCTGACCGCCGGGAAGACCACTGCGGTCATCATGTTCCTGGTGGCCGCCGCCATGGTCAGTGCCTGGCTGATCACGGTGGCCAATATTCCGGCTGAAGTTGCAAAGATGATGGAGCCCTTCATGGGCAACAAGATACTGCTCATGTTTGTACTGATGGTCCTGGTGGTTGTAGTGGGTACTGCACTAGACTTTACGCCCACGGTGCTTATATTGACGCCGGTGCTCGTGCCTTTGGTCAAGCAGGCCGGGATTGACCCGGTCTATTTCGGCGTGCTGTTCATCATGAACAATGCCATCGGTTTGATTACCCCTCCGGTAGGGACCGTGTTGAACGTGGTTTGCGGCGTGGCCAAAATCAGCATGGACACCGCTTTTCGCGGCGTGCTGCCCTTTTTGACGGCGCAGCTGGTGGTCATGTTCTTGCTGGTTCTGTTCCCGCCCTTGGTTTTGGTTCCGATGAAATGGTTCCTCAGTTGATTTCCCCACCCCTGTGTTTCATTTGTAAAGGAGACAAGCATGTTTAAACGCAGAAATCTTGTAACGCTGATGGCTGGTGCCTTGCTGGTGACCGGCTCGGCCTTTGCGCAGTTTGCCGAGCGCAACATCAAGTTCACCAATGGTGTGAACGAGGACCATCCGGTTGGTGTTGGCGTCAAAAAAATGCAGGAAGTTCTGGCGGCCAAGACTGGCGGCAAGATGAAGATCACTGCCTTCTGGGGCGGCTCGGCCGGTGGTGACCTACAAGCCAGTCAGGCTCTGCGTGCAGGCACTCAGGAGATGGTTTGCACCTCGAGTTCGCCGCTGGTCGGTATCGTCAAGGAATTGGGCGTTTTCGATCTGCCTTTCCTCTTTGCCAACGAGAAGGAGGCCGATGCGGTGCTTGATGGCCCCGCCGGCCGTTACTTCAATGCCAAGCTGGAGGCCGCTGGTCTGGTGAATCTGGCCTACTGGGAGAACGGTTTCCGCAACCTGACCAATAGCAGGCGCCCGGTCAATCGTTTGGAGGATTTCGAGGGCGTCAAGCTGCGTGTGATGCAGAACAACATCTTCCTCGACACCTTCCGCACCCTGGGTACCAATGCGGTCCCGATGGCTTTCCAGGAAGTGTTCACGGCGCTGGAGACCCGGACCATCGACGGGCAGGAAAACCCCTTTGTGACCATCGAGACCTCTAAGTTCAACGAGGTGCAGAAGTTCCTCAGCGTCACGCGCCATGCCTACACGCCCTTCCTGGTGCTCTACAGCAAGAAGCTGTGGGACCAGCTCAGCCCGCAAGAGCAGGCTGTGCTGCGCGAGGCAGCCATGGAAGGGCAGAAGGTGCAGCGTGCAGCCAATCGCGCCCTCAATGAGAAGTCGCTGGCCAGCCTGCGGACCAAGGGCATGCAGGTTAACGAGATCACCCCTGCTGAGCAGAACCGCATCCGTGCCCGCGTAGCCTCTGTTTATGACAAGCACAGGGACTCGATTGGCCCGGAAGCCATCAAGTTGGTTCAGGACGAGCTGCGCAAGGCGCGTGGCAGCTGATCAGCGTTGACACAGGCCCCACGACTTCGGTGGTGGGGCCTTTTTTCATGGAGATTCGGCAATGAAGATTACCCAAGTCGAGACCGTCAGGCTGGGCGAGTTTCCCAATATTCTCTGGGTGCGGCTGCATACCGACGAGGGCCTGGTGGGTTTGGGCGAGACCTTCATGGGCGCCCAGGCCGTCGAGGCTTATCTGCACGAGTGGGCCGCCCCGCGACTTGTGGGTCAGGACCCGCTGGCCATCGAGGCGAGGGCCCGCGACCTGACCGGCTATTTAGGCTGGCGCGGCTCGGGGGTGGAGACGCGCGGCAATTCGGCGCTGGATATTGCCCTTTGGGACCTGTTTGGCAAGGCGGCGGGCATGCCGGTGCACACCGCACTTGGTGGCAAGAGCCGCGACAACATTCGGATCTACAACACCTGCGCCGGCTATCAATACATCCGAAGCAACGTCAATCAGTCCAGTTCGAACTGGGGCCTGGGCAACAACGCTGGCCCCTACGAGGATTTGCAAGGTTTTCTGCATCACGCCGATGAACTGGCCTTGTCGCTCTTGTCTGAGGGCATTACCGGTATGAAGATCTGGCCTTTCGATCTGGCGGCCGAGCGCTCTCACGGTCAGTACATCAGCCCACAGGAACTTGACGCTGCGCTGGAGCCCTTTCGAAAGATTCGCAAGGCGGTGGGTGACCAGATGGACATCATGGTCGAATTCCACAGCCTGTGGCGCTTGCCGATGGCCTGCAAGATTTCCCGCGCACTGCAGGAGTTTGATACCTTCTGGCATGAGGACGCCATCCGCATGGACAGCCTGGATCTGCTCAAACAGTATGCCCAGGACTGCAAGGCCCTCATCTGTGCCAGCGAGACGCTCAGCTACAAGTGGGGGTTCAAGGATTACCTGCAAACCGGGGTGGCTGGTGTGGCCATGCTCGATTTGAGCTGGTGCGGTGGCTTGACCGAGGCCCGCAAGATCGCTGCCATGGCCGATGCCTGGCAGCTGCCTGTGGCCCCGCACGATTGCACCGGTCCGGTGGTTTGGGCGGCCTCCACACACCTTTCCCTGCATGCGCCCAACGCCCTCATTCAAGAGAGTGTTCGCGCCTTCTACACCGGCTGGTACAAGGAGCTGGTCACTGAGCTGCCTAGGGTTCAGGATGGGATGATCAGCCTTAATGACAAACCCGGTCTGGGCCTGGAGTTGCTGCCTGACCTGCACAAACGCCCTGATGCGATCGTGCGGGTGAGTTGAGGCCTGCAGCAGCTCGGGGTCAGCCCTCAGTCCTGCCAGCGCGTGTGGAACTGTCCAGGCTGATCTATGCGCTTGTAGCCGTGAGCGCCAAAGTAGTCGCGCTGCGCCTGCAGCAAATTGGCGGGCAGTTGTGCGGACCGATAGGCATCGTAGTAGCCCAGTGATCCCATCAGGGCGGGCATCGCAATGCCATAGGTGGCCCCCAGTGCCACCACTTCACGCAGTGCCTGTTGCGTATCGCCCAGTCGGGTGGCGATTTCGCGGTCAAGCATCAGGTGGGCCAGGTGGGGCTGCTGCCGGTAGGCCTTCTCGATGTTCCCGAGGAGCTGCGCCCGAATGATGCAACCCGCCCGCCAGAGGCCGGCAATATCGGCCGGCTGCAGTTGCCAGCCATAGTCTGCATCGGCCCTTTGCAGCAGCGCAAAGCCCTGAGCGTAGGTGCAGATGCGGGCCGCCATCAGCGCGCCGCCCAATTTGTCGATGGTCTCTGCCTTGTCCGCTGCCGGTCTGAGGGCTGGGCCGGGCAGGGTCTGGGCAGCCGATGAGCGCTGATCCTTCAGCGCGCTCAAGGTGCGGGCAAAGACAGCCTGGGTCAGGGTGGGGGCGGCGACGCCAAGATCGAGAGCGGCCTGGCTGGTCCATTGACCAGTCCCCTTCTGTTCGGCGGTATCCAGGATCAGATCGACCAGTGGGCGTCCAGTTTCAGGGTCACGCCGGCGCAGGATGTCCGCGGTGATCTCCACTAGATAGCTGCTCAAGTCCCCCAGATTCCAGCGGGCAAAGACCTCCGCAATCTCAGGGGCCGGCATGCTCAGCATCTGATGCATGAGCCAGTAGGCCTCGCACAGAGTCTGCATTTCGGCGTATTCAATGCCGTTATGGACCATCTTGACATAGTGTCCTGCACCGCCCGATCCGGTCCAGCGGCAGCAGGGCCATCCGTCGTCCGTTCGCGCGGCTATCGATTGCAGCATGGGGCCGATCAGAGCCCAAGCCTCCTGATGGCCACCGGGCATGAGGGCCGGTCCCCAGAGCGCGCCTTGTTCGCCTCCGCTGACGCCCAGGCCCACATAAAGCAAACCTTTGCCCTCCAGTTGCTTCAAGCGTCTTTCGGTATCGAGATAGTGCGAATTACCGCCATCCATCAGGACATCGCCCGGCTCCAGCAAGGGCTCGAGGCTTTGGATGACCGCATCGACCGCCGGGCCTGCAGGCACCATGATCAGCACACGCCGTGGTCTTCGCAGGCGAGCGACCAAGGCGGCCAGACTTTCGCAAGACACCGCTCGCAGGCCATCGGCGCGCTGACTGAAGCTGTGGCGACGCGCTGCAAGGGTATCGAAGCCACAGACGGCATAACCCCGGCGCTCAAAGTTGAGAGCCAGGTTCTCGCCCATCACGCCCAGGCCAATCAGGCCGATGTCGGCGTTCTCCCTCGTGGTCGGCAGATGCCGTTCTTCAGGTGTGACTTCAGCCGCGCCCGACATAAGGCATATGGGTAGCCATGACAGTGGTGAACAGAATATTGGCCGAAAGCGGCAGTCTGGCCATGGTCATGAAGGTTTCGACCACCGCCGACATATCCATTCGCGGCTCGGTCTTGATGCTGCCATCGGCCTGCATGATGCCCTTGGCCATGCGCTCGGTCATGTCCGAAGCCACATTGCCGATATCGATCTGTCCGACCGCAATGTTGAAAGGGCGCCCGTCAAGAGATGCGGCCCGGGTCAAACCGGAAATCGCATGCTTGGTGGCCGTGTAGGCGATCGATCCAGGGCGCGGCACATAGGCTGAAATCGAGCCGTTGTTGATGATGCGGCCGCCCTTGGGGTCTTGCTCCTGCATCAACTTGAAGGCCTGCGAGAGGCAGTAAAACGCCCCGTTGAGGTTGACATCTACAGCACGGCGCCAATCGTCTGCCTTGAGGTCGCCGGGCAGGGTGCCTGGCAGCGAGATTCCTGCGTTGTTGAACAGCAGATCAAGCCGACCATACGTCTGGCGGACCCGTGTAAACAGTGAGGCAACCTGCGATTCATCGGCTACGTCGGTCGCTATGGGCAGTCCATGGGCCGCCTTGTCACCCGCCTGGGCCAGGGTCTGGCTCAGAGCCTCATCGCGGCGTCCAACGAGAACCACTTGCCAATCTTCCTTGAGCAGGGCCAGGGCGCAGGCGCGACCGATACCCGAACTGGCGCCTGTGACAAGAGCAACTTTTTTCATAAGCTTGATGGAGAAAAAATCGGAGGGATGTTACGCGAAAGCGATCTGCACCTTGAGTGAGCGCGACTTGTCGCCCGCCAGATCGAAGGCTTCGATCGCCTGATCCAAGGGCATGACGCGGGTAATGACCGGCCGCCCATCGATAAGCCCCTCGTTGAGAAAACGAACCGCGGTGGCAAATTCAGGGTGAAAGCGGAAGGTGCCCCGCAAGTCAACCTCCTTGGCCGCCAATTGCGTCATGGGCAAGCTGACATCGCCGCCCATGCCGATGGAGACCAGGACACCTCGCGGGCGGATCACGTCCAATCCCAGCCTTAAGGCCGCCTCGGTACCCGAGGCCTCGAATACCGCATCGAACTGCCCCTTCTCCAACTTGTAGCTCTCCATGCGGTCGGCTTGTGTTTTGAGGTTGATCGTTTCGTCGGCTCCCATCTGTTGCGCACACTTCAGAGGCAGATCGGCAATGTCGGTGGCCACAATGCGTCCAGCTCCGGCTCGCCTCAAGGCGCCGATCAGCAGCGACCCGATCGGACCGCATCCGGTGACAAGCACCTGCTGACCCAGCACACTGCCGGCCCGAGCGATCGCATGCAGTCCCACCGACAGCGGCTCGGCCAGCGCAGCCTCCGACAGGCCCAGGTGGTCGTCGATGGGGTGGGCTTGGTGTGCCTCGATGACCACTTGCTCGCTGAAGGCTCCCTGAATGTGGGGAAAGGGCATGGCGCTGCCGAAAAAGCGCATGTTCAGGCAATGGTTGTGCTGACCAGCTTGGCAAAAACGGCACTGTCCACAGGGCCGGGAGGGGGATATGGCAATGCGCTGTCCCCGCTTGAGATGCGTGACCTCGGCGCCCGGCGCGTCAACAACTCCCGAAACCTCGTGACCCAGGGCCAAAGCCTGGCGGATACGGACGGTGCCAAAACCACCATGCTGGTAATAGTGCAGATCGGAGCCACAGATGCCCCCGAAGGCGATACGTACACGCAGTTGCCTGGGGCCCGGTTCAGGCACGGCGCTTTCTTCAATGCGCAAATCTTTGGCAGCATGGCAGACAAGGGATTTCATGGGAGTCTCCTGAGCGATCTACAAATCATCTTAAAGGGTGGCAGTCACACCGCCGTCAACGTAGAGGATATGACCGTTGACGAAGCGCGAAGCGTCGCTGGCCAGAAATACGGCCGCGCCTGCGAGGTCCTGCAAATCGCCCCAACGCCGGCTGGGAGTGCGACCGATCAGCCAGGCGCTGAAAGCAGGATCATCCACCAGTTTCTGGTTCAGCTCGGTCTTGAAGTAGCCCGGTCCGATTCCGTTGACATTGAGTCCCAGCGGCCCCCAATCGATGGCCATGCCCTTGGTCAGCATCTTGACCGCCCCCTTGCTGGCGGTATAGGGGGCAATACCCGGTCGGCCTAATTCGCTTTGCACCGAGCAGATGTTGATGATCTTGCCTCGCCCACGGGCAATCATGGCCCGGGCCACGGTCTGTCCCACATAAAACACGCTGTCGAGGTTGGTGCGCATAAGCGTGTGCCAGTCAGCCTCGGCGTAATCCTGCAGCGGCCCACGGATCTGCATGCCGGCGTTGTTGATCAGGATGTCGATAGGCCCCTGACTTTCAAGCTGGTCCACGGCTTGTCTGACGGCTTGAGCCTGGGTGACATCAAAGACTGCAGCGCTGGCCTCGATGCCCAGACCGCGAAGCGTCTGCGCAGCTGCCTCCACCTTGGTCTGCGTTCGACCGTTGATGATGACCGCGGCGCCCGCCTGGCCCAATGCCTGTGCCAGCGCCAGCCCGATTCCGGCTGAAGATCCGGTGATCAGTGCACGCCTTCCGGCAAGATTGAAGCTCTCAAGACTGTTCATCGCATCATCATCCATTTCAGAGGCACCATGACCAGGGAGGGAAAAGCGATCAAGGCCCCCATCACGACCACCTGCGACACCAGAAAAGGCATCACGCCCCGAATGACGTCATGCATCGGTATTCGGCCCACACCACAAACCACATTGAGTACCGTCCCCACAGGCGGGGTGAGCAACCCAATAGCATTGTTGATGATGAAAAGCACGCCAAAATAGACGGGGTCGATGCCTGCCTGCCTGACAAGGGGCATGAGTACCGGCGTCAGAATGAGCACTGTGGGCGCAAAGTCCAGGGCGGTGCCGACGATCATCACCAGGATCATCAGCATGACCAGCAGCAGCGTCGGGTTGTCGAGGAAGGGGCGCAGCATCTCCACGATTTGATTGGGGATCTGTGCGACGGTGATCAGCCAGGCGCTGATCAGGGCCGCTGCGACGAGAAACATGACCACCGAGGAGGTCTTGGCTGCCGCCAGGATGATGCCGTAGAGCTGCCCCAGCTTGATCTCCCGGTAGATGAACAGGCCCACGAACAGCGAATACACCACCGCCACGACGGCTGCCTCGGTGGGTGTGAAGATACCCATCTTCATGCCACCGATGATGGTCACAGCCAGCAGGTAGGACCAGAAGGCATTGAGGGTCACTTTTAACCGCCGAGGCAGCGGGACCTTCTCGGCCACCTTGACCTGGTCCTTGCGGGCCACGATAGACCAGGTGATGATCAGGGCCAGTCCCATCAATATGCCTGGAACGATGCCGGCCATGAAGAGTTTTGAGATGGACACCCCGCCGATGACCCCGAAAAGAATGAATCCGATGGATGGCGGAATAACCGGTGCGATGATGCCGCCAGCTGCAATCAAACCCGCTGACCGGTCCATGCGATAGCCTGCATCGCGCATCATGGGCAGAAGTACCGCAGCCAGCGCTGCGGTATCGGCGACTGCCGAACCCGATAGCGAGGCCATGACGATGGCAGCAAACACTGCGACATACCCGAGCCCGCCCCGCAAGTGCCCCACCCAAACCATGGCCGATTCGACGATGCGCCGACTCATGCCGCCCGCGTTCATCAACTCGCCAGCGAGCATGAAGAAGGGAACAGCCATCAGCGGGAAGTTATCAGCCCCGCTGATCAGATTTTGCGAGACGATCTGTGTATCAAAGTTGTCCAGGTGCAGCATCAGTGCCACGCCCGAGACGATGAGCGAAAAGGCCAGTGGCATACCCAGGGCCATCGCTGCCAGCAGCGAGACGATGAAGACCAGGACCGTCACTTGCGCCCCTCCGTTGCCTGCGCGATAGCCGTATCTTCAGAGTCCTGCACCTGGATCAGGTCAGACTCTTGAAACTGTCCCCTGGCCAGCCGTATGAGTTTGGCCAGGATCATCAGGCCCATGGCCACACTGGTGATGTAACCAATGCCGTAGACCCAGATCATCGGGATTTCAGTCACCGGCGATCGGGTAGAGGCATTGATGCCATGCTGCTTGAAAGTGCCATAGAACATGAGCGTGCAGCAGCCGAACATCAAGACGTTGGACACGCCAAAAGCCATCTTCTTTCCGCGCAGGCTCAGGTGCCTGACCAGAGAATCGAGCCCCAGGTGGGCATTGTCCCGCAGGGTCACGATGGCGCCCAGGAAGGTGATCCAAATAAAAAGGTAGCGCGAGAGTTCCTCGGAGGCAATCAATCCGTCGTTGAATCCGTAGCGTAGAACCACGTTGCCGAAGACCATGATGACCATGAGCGAAAGCATGATCACCAGTGTGAATTCGGCCACCTTGAAGAACAGGTGGCTGATTTTTTGCATGGCTGGTTACTGCCGGCCGCCTCGGGCGAGAGGCGGACCGGTTCACAGCTTCTTACTTGGTTGACTCGATAGCCTTGAGCAAGGCCGGCCCATTCTTTTCAGCAAAAGTTTTCGCGATCTCAGCCGACACGATTTTTTGGAAGGGGGCCATGTCCACGTTTTCAACCACCTGCATACCCGACTTTTTCAGGTCAGCAACTACCTTGCTGGCGTTCTGTGCGTTGAGATTGCGCTGAAAGGTGGCTGCTTCCCGGGCCGCATCGACGATGATCTTTTGGTAGTTGGCTGGCAGGCTGTCGAATTTGGCCTTGTTCATGGCCACCACCAGCGGTGAGTAAACATGGTTACTGACCGTCAGATGCTTCTGGACCTCGTAGAACTTGGAGGACCAGGTCACGTTGATGGGATGCTCCTGGGCATCAAAAGTACCGGTTTCCAGGGCGGTATAGAGTTCGGCAATCGGCATCGGGGATGGATTCATACCCAGGAGACGGAAGGCCTGGATGTGGTACGGGTTGGGTGTGGAACGGATCTTCAGGCCTTTGAGATCTTCAGGCTTGGTGACGGGGCGCTTGTTGTTGGTGAAGGCGCGCCAGCCGTTTTCCCAGTAGGCCAGACCCTTGAGGTTGT